>JADHWN010000079.1 GCA_016783455.1 Candidatus Bathyarchaeota archaeon | reverse complement strand
TTCGGCATCTGTAGAGCCTTAAAACGTTCTTACCGCAGAATCCACAGGTGGGCATCCAGGATCACATTTACACGTTCTACTTTTATAATTATGTAAATTAATCTTGATGAAGTGCGTGCGCGTTTTATAATGGTAGGTATATCTGAATCTCGCGCTGCGCGCAATAAATAACTAACAATATTTTTTACATATTCTAAAATATCGTCTTAGAACTTCTTTGTGTTCTTCTGAAGATAGCCTTGCTTGTGGTTGTGGTTGATGAAAAATCTCAATGGAACTATCTTGAAACTCATTTAACAGAACATTTTTGATTGGGCTACCTATGAAAACAATAGCCTTTGGGTTATTCTCCAAGACTATATCATTAACATGAGAATTCCATGATAGCGAGATAATATCCCTCTTCATTTTAGTCGGTAATCCATTTATCCCAACAATACTACCATCAACAAGCCATATTCCCTTCTCTTTCATTTTTTTTAATATACTAATTTTATTTCTAACTCTTTCTTCGAGATTTTTTATCCTTCCTTTTAAGATTAAGTCATAGACAATTTTATCATTATCAGACACACATGCACAGAAGATTTTCCAAAACTGTCTTGTGCCTGGATTTCTAAATGAAGGATCAGTTGGTTTATTTTTGAAAAGATTGGATTCAGAATATCCTATGCAATACACAAACCTAACAAAGTTATCAGGATAACTAGGAATGAAATTATCAAAATCATAATAATTAATATTAATTTTAAAATCATCATCAGAAGTTAGAACATGAGATTCCGCTAACAATATTACATTTGTATTTTCCGGTTTCCAATAATTTCTTAATCTTTCAACTTCTTGTACAACTTTAAACGAGTCTATTTCAATGCTTTTTTCGAGGGAATAGCTTTTAATTTTTTCATATGCTTGTCTTAGACCCATGATGAAATAATGTATTGAGATAGAATTTATCTTTTAATTCTCGACTCCGCGCGCGAGGACGCCCTGAGACGGATACTCGTGAACCTCACTAAGCACGACGGGTGGCTGTAAAATCCCCCATCATTTATACCTTTTTCTTTCGAAAACATTCTAATAATTTAGCTAATTAAGCCTAATACGGTGGCACCCGATAGGAGCAAAGGAGCACAGGGTCACACCCATCAAGGCCAAACGCAGGACGAGGAGGTATGACGAGGAGAAGGGCTGCTACGTCTACGATATCAGCTTCAAGACCAAAGCACCCCTGACAGGCAGGACCATAGAGGTCGCCAAAGCCTTCGGCCTCGGAGTAGACGAAGAGAGGGAGCACGTCCTCTACAGGGATTTCGAGTTGAGGCTGGCAGAAGGGGACGTGGTCTATATAACGGGGGACAGCGGCTCCGGCAAGTCCATCCTTCTGAAGGCTATAGAAGAGGACCTAGGGGATGAGGTGGCCAACCTCGATGACCTTGAAATAGACGAGGATAAACCCATCATCGACACCGTCGGAAGCTGCTTCTCGGAGGCCCTGAGCCTCCTGAGCAGGGTCGGCCTAAACGATGCCTTCCTCTTCCTCAGGAGGTATAAGGAGCTGAGCGACGGCCAGAGGTACAGGTACCGGATCGCTAGGATGATCGACGAGAGTAGGTCCTTCTGGCTCGCAGACGAGTTCGGCTCCACCTTGGACCGGACGACGGCCAGGATCGTGGCGTACAACATCCAGAAGCTGTCTCGGAGGAGCGGCGCCACACTGATCGTCGCCACCACTCACACAGACCTGGAGGACGATCTCAACCCTTCGATACGCGTCAGGAAGGGCTGGGGGGAGAAGATCGAGGTCGAGTACAGGGGCAACGTAGAGGCATCAGGATGCACGGTCGTCGATGACATCAAGATAAGGGAGGGCTCCAGGGAGGACTATAAGGAGCTCAGCCAACTCCACTACAGGGACGAGAGGCTCCCAGTCCCTCGACAGATCTGGGCTATGGAGAAAGGCGGGGAACTCATAGGAGTGGTCGTCTACTCCTATCCTCCCGTGCGAGCCGCTGGTCGAAGGAAGGCCCTCGGATATGCTCCCGACCTCGACGAACTCAACAGGGATTGGGCAATCATCAGCAGGGCCGTCGTCCACCCCAAATACCGCACCATCGGACTCGGGAACAGACTGATCAAAGAGACCCTGGAGCTCCAGAAATGCCCCCATGTGGAACTCATAGCCGTCATGGCTCAATACAACCCCTTCGCCGAGAAGGCAGGTATGAGACTAATCCAGGTGACAGCCCCCCACAGCTCCGTCGTGCAGGCAATCGACAGCCTTCGGGACATGGGTTTCAACCCCGTCCTAATGGGGTCAGTAAAACACAACCTGGAGATCCTGAATAAACTGGATCGAGAGCCGCTCAACCGGATACTCCTCGGCGTCAACACCATCTACTATAAGCGCTTAGCAAGGTCCAGCAGGCCATACCTAAAAAAGGTCGAATTCAAGAAATGGCTGAATGAACAAACAAACGATAGCCTAGCACGCACCCTAGCCACCCTCAGCATCCTAAGCCAGAGCAAGGCCTACCTGTACTGGTGCGGGGGGGAGGGGTGTTGAGGGTTTGTGGTTGTGAACGGTTACCGGTCATAAGGGTTTTTGGGGGGTGGGTGTTTGCGGGGTTACGTGTTTACCGATAACGAGAGGTTGAAATTGAGGTGTTGGCTGGAGTCGGGGGAGGAGAGCGACGGGACGAGGAAGGTGTTCGTGGAGGTGAGGAGGAATCTGGATCGGTTGGCGAACGACGTGGAGTTGCTGGTGCTGGTGTGCCGGAGGCTGCGGGAGGCGGGGAGGCTGGCGGGGAGGGGGAGGCTGCCGCGAGGGTTCGGGCGTCGTTCACCGTCCGGAGGGTGAGGATCGACCCTCGGAGGAAGAGGGCGAAGTACGTCGCCCGGTTGGAGGCGTTGATGGGGGAGCTGGATGGGGTCATCTCGGATCCCTCGGGGTATGGGGATCTCCAGGTGAGGGCGATGAATACGCTCATCGGGGCGATCAGGATGTGCTACAGGATCGTGGTGGACGTGGATGTGGAGAGGCTTGAGGTTGAGCTTGCGGGGCTTAAGGAGGAGAACCGGAGGAGGAAGGAGGCTCGGGGGGAGCTGGGGTACGAGGTGGAGGGATGAGGGGAGGGTGGTGTGGGCTATCGTTTCTTGTGTTTCGCTGGGAGTGAGACGTTCTTCCGCTCCTTGGTCTTCTGCTTCTTCTCCCTCTGCTGCTGCCTGTGTTTCTCCAGGCCTTCTCTCTTCGCTTTCTTGGTTTTCGCCATCTCTGGGACCCCGTGATGCACGGTGAATGTGTTGGTGCCTTTAAAAGGTTCTGCTCGGGGGCCTGACTTTGACTTATATCTGTGACCGGCTTTGAGTCTGAGGAAGCTGAGGAGGAGGGTGAGGGAGGAGGCCGCAGGGCGTCAGGGCCCCCCGACGAGTAGGGTCCTCCCCCGGGACCCTGTTGAGTTCTGCCGGGGGTGGCTGGGGTACGAGCCGTACGCGTACATGCATCCGTTCCTGAGGGATGAGGGGCACTTCATCGCGAACGTCCAGGCCCGGCAGACTGGGAAGACCTTCAACGGGATGGCGAAGCTGCTCTGGTACGCTTTCAGGTATCCGGGGAGCCTGGTCCTTGTGACGGCGCCTAAGTACGATCAGGCGAAGAGTGTGGCGTTCAAGGCGTTGCACGGGCATCTGGAGAGGATGAGGGGGTTGGATCGTCGTTTCTTCGACTACGTGGTGGGGAGGAGGAACGTGCTGAAGACGGTGATCCGTTTCAGGAACGGGTCCGCGATCCAGGTGGAGTCCCCCGTCCCGGAGACCATCAGGGGGCACACGGCGAAGGTCGTCTACCTGATGGAGGCGAACTTCATCAGGGATGATCTCGACCTCTACACGGCCGTCCTGTTCTCGCTGAACACTACGAATGGTTATCTTATCGCTGAGTCTACGCCGTGGAACAGGGACAGCGTCTTCTACAGCATGTTCCACGATGCTGCCTTCGACCAGTTCAGCACTCACCGCGTGGTCTACACGGAGGCGTTGCCGCCGAATGGGCCCCTGAGCCCTGAGATCGTTGAGATGGTGGAGAAGCAGCTTGCAGGTGATCCTGGGCGGTGGAGGCGTGAGATGCTCTGCGAGTGGACGGAGGACTTGGATGTCTGGTTGCCAGCGAGCCTGATAGCCTTGGCTCAGGACAGTGGGATCAACTATTCTCATGGGGCTGCCCGCCCAAGAGGGGAGTTCTACCTTGGCGTTGACTTCGGTAAGCATGTTGACTACTCCGTCGTGGCGGTGGTGGAGCGACTCCATGGTCACTTGTACCTTCGCCACTGCCACAGGTTCCCCCTGGAGACCAGCTACGGGGCTGTGATAGGCTACATGAAGAGGCTCCAGGACCACTGGCGCACCATCAACGCCGTGTACGCCGACAAGACGGGGGTCGGGGACTACATCGTCGAGGACATGGAGAGGGGGGGCCTACGCAACGTCACCGGAGTCAACTTCACCGACCAGAGTAAGGAGGCGATGGCTACGTGCCTCAAGGAGAAGATGAGGAGCGCCGTCTGCCCCAGCTGTGGGTGGAGTGGCTACGTCGACGGCGAGGAGGAGACCTGGATGACGGTCTGCCCAGATGGGTGCCTTAACGAGGAGGGAAATAGGGTGGGCCTTCGACCTCTGCTTCACATCCCCTTCGACCCGGACCTATTCCACGAGCTGAACCTGGAGCGGTACGAGCTCTCCAAGTCGGGGAAACTACTCTTCAACCATCCCCAGGGCACCAACGACGACAGGTTCTGGGCTACCGCCCTCGCCGTCTACGCCGCAGAAGGGGCTCCACCACCACTATCGAGGCCCACAGCAAGAACAATTTGACGCGTAGTAATGAGCATGTGCGGAAGCTTGGGCATAAACGACGAAGCTCAGCTTGATCATGCTAACGATTTGAAGAAAGTGCACGCATGGAGTTTATATTCAGAAAACTATTATAGTAAACGAATGGAGATCCCGATTGAACTGTTCTACCTAAGCACGTTCCTATTTGCAGCCCTGGCAGTCCACACGTTTTACCGAGGCTACCGAGAGAAGGAGGAGTTCCACCACTTCGTCGGGATCCTCTGCCTACTGGGCTTTGCCTGGTCCATCCTGTTCGTCTTGGACCAGGCACCGTTGGCGGGGGCATTCTGGCTGGTCGCGATGATAGTCAGCGTCGTGATGCTGCCGGAGCTGACCGCGTTTCAAGACCGTCGGATGGGAGAGGTGGACATCGAGGGCCCCATGCGATTGGCAAATTTCTTTTCAAACTCATACAGCGGATGGCTGAAGCTCGCATACAGGCGCGGCCTGGTAGTGACGGTCATCCTCTATTTCCTACAATTTGAGGTAATCACTGGGGGGATACTCCTAGTCCTAAACCTGTTCTACGTTCTCCCCCCCAGGTTGAATTTGATAATATTGACCCAGGGCATTTTTCCATCAATGTTTCTCTACAGGCAGATCAATTGAGCGTTGACAACAATCCACCCGCTACTAGATTCCCCAACTGAGACGTGAGAGCCACTTGTCATCCTTCTTCACGGACGGTATTGGGGTGATCTAAGTCGGGGAAGCTGCT
>JADHWN010000078.1 GCA_016783455.1 Candidatus Bathyarchaeota archaeon | reverse complement strand
TTACTCCTCAGACTGAGCTCATCAGCAACATCGCCACGTTGATCTCTGAGGGGAAGATGAAGGCGGAGTACATCAAGGTTGAGGGGGAGCACACGGCGATGGCCGCCGCGTGCGGAGCCTCCGCCGCTGGAGCACGAGTCTTCACTGCTTCCTCCTCTCAGGGCGTCGCCTTCATGGATGAGGCCCTCTGGATGCCTCCCGGGAGGAGGCTGCCCATCGTTATGTGCTTCGTAAACCGGTCGATAGCTCCCCTGGGGAGCCTCCGACCCGACCACAACGACAGCCTCCTCCAGAGGGACAAGGGCTGGATCCAGCTCTACTGCGAGAACAGCCAGGAGGTCCTGGACACGATAATCCAGTCTTACAAGATCGCCGAGGACAAGAACATCTACCTCCCCGTGGCGCCCTGCTACGACGGCTACTTTGTGTCGGCCACTGCGATGCCGACCACCGTGCCCGATCAGGCGGAGGTGGACGACTTCCTGCCCCCCTACAAGCACGAGATGTACAACCTCATGCCCGAGGACTACACCGGGGACAGCGTCACGAGGAGAAGCATCGCCGAGAACCGGATGGAGGTCCAGAAGGCCTTGGACCGGGCTAAGACCGTCATCGAGGAGGTCGACAAGGAGTACGGGAAGAGGTTCGGCAGGAGCTACGACGGGTTCATCGAGGAGTACGCCTGCGACGACGTCGAGGCGGTCCTCATGACCATGGGCTCCATGACGGGTACGGCCAAGGACGTTGTCGATGAGATGCAGGCGAAGGGCAAGAAGATCGGGCTGCTCAAGCTCCGGGGCTTCAGGCCCTTCCCCACCGAGGAGATACGCGACCTCGCCAAGAAGTACCACGCCATCGGCGTCGTAGACAGGAACTCCTGCCTCGGCTCCGCCGGCGGGGGCATCGTCGTCCAGGAGGTCGCCCGGGCGCTGTATCCCTTGGATGACAGGCCCAAGCTCCTGAACTTCTTCGTGGGTCTGGGAGGGAGCGACGTGACCATGCGCCAGGTCGAGTACATGGCTGACAGGGTGCTGGAGGCCCATGAGAGTGGGAAGGTCAAGGAGGAGGTCGACTGGGTTGAACTACGCGACCTCGGACCGGTGATGTGAAATGGAAACGAACAAGCTATTCGACGAGTACTACGATAAGGTCCTGATAAACGGGGGCACCACGTGCTGTCCAGGCTGCGGAGGCCCCCTGTTCTGGAGGATGATCCTGGAGATACTGGGATCCAACACCATCCTGTACGGAGGGGGCCCCTGCGCGGGCTGCGCTACCAGGAACATTAAGCTGCCAAAGTTCGGCCTCCACTTCTCCTTCGTCGCCGACGCCGCCTCGGGGATCGTGGCTGCTCTAGCGGCGAAAGGCCGGGACGACGTCCTCGTCGTCTCCGGGGCGGGGGACGGCGGGACGGGGGACATCAGCTTCGGCAAGGTCTCCGCAGCGGCGGAGCGCAACGAGAACATGATACAGATCTGCATCGACAACGAGGCATACATGAACACGGGTATCCAGAAGAGCGGGCTGACCCCCTTCGGGGCATGGACCACTACCACGCCGCTGGGGAAGGAGGCCAACAAGAAGGAGATACCCATGATCATCGCCCAGCACAAGGTGCCGTACGTGGCGACGAACTCCGTGGCCTACCCGAGGGACCTGCGCGCCACGCTGGAGAAGGCGAAGGGCATCAAGGGCTTCAGGTACATCCACAACGTCATGCCCTGCCCCACGGGGTGGAGGTTCAACCCGGCGAAGAGCATCGAGGTAACCAAGCTAATGGTGGACACCTGGGTCTGGCCCCTCTACGAGGTCGAGAACGGCGTCCTCAAACTGAACGTCAAGCCGAAGCAGAAGCCCGTGGAGGACTACCTCAAGTCCCAGAACCGGTTCAGGCACCTCACAGACGACCAGATACAGTGGATTCAAGGCAACGTCGACGAGAAGCGCGATATGCTTCTGGAGTACGACGGCAAGAAGATAATCATCTAGCCCGCTTCCACTTTTTTTCCTTTTTTATGTTCTCCTGTCCGTTCACGGTTTAGAAGGCGAGTTCCCTCTTCTGGAAGACGTAGAGGGCGGCCGCTAGGGCTGCGACTCCGACGCCCACCACCACCGCGAGCTCGTTCATGGGTATCCCGCCGTTCTGGAGGATGGTCCCCGTGCTCACGTAGTTGAAGAGGGTGAAGTCCTTGAGGAAGCTCAGGTCTCCTAGGTCTCCCAGCCGGGTCATCAGGTACTGGGTCACGATCAGGGCCCCCGAGGCGCTGAGGGCTCGGTTCGACTCCAGGAACAGGGTCCCGCATAGCAGGGAGAGTGCGCCTAGGGCGAAGAGCCAGAGCCAGAATCCCATCAGGGCGTGTCCCAGGACCGTCATGTCCAGGGTCTCCCCGAGGCTGTTGGTGCTCACCAACGCCAGGACGTATATGAAGACGGGGTAGAGGAGGTTATAGGTCGCGTAGACCATGAACTTCTCCAGGAGGTATCTCCACCGGGGGATGGGGTAACTCAGTGTCACGTCCAGGGTGTTCTTGTCCACCTCGCTGGCCACGATCCTCGCGGGGATCAGTATCGCGATGAAGACTATGGCCCACTCCATGCAGATCCCCACGTACATGTAGAAGAGCCCCTGCCAGGTCGTCATGTCCATGACCCCCAGCTGGCCCAAGAGGGCCTGGTATATGGGGTTCTTGAGGATCTCGGAGAAAGCCGCTGTCTGCTCCTTGAAGCTGGGCCAGATGCCCGCCATGAGGGGGACGATCAATGAGACGAAGAAAGGCAGGATTACCCCGCCCTTCCAGCCCTTCCGCAGATTCGTCAGAAATACTCTCATCACGTTCACCTACTCGTAGTACTGGAGGAAGATCTCCTCCAGGGTCGCGTCCTCGATGCTGAGGCGGTCGAGCTCGTAATTCGTGAGGACCTTGAGGAGCTCGTTGATGTCCTCCTTGACCTTGAGGAGCAGTGTATCCTCGTCCTCCGCCTCCGCGGAGATCACCGAGTCGATTGCTTCCAGAGTCTCGAGGGGGGGAACTTCTGATGTGAAGCTGACCCGAACGTTCTGTAGGAACTTGGACACTAGGTTCTCCACCTCCTCCACGAGGATCATTCGGCCCTCCTTGATGATGCCGATGCGGTCGCAGACGGCCTGGACCTCCGCGAGGTCGTGGCTGCTCAAGAATATAGTCTTCCCCTCCGCCTTGAGCTCCTTGAGGAGCCTGTGGGCGTTCGCAGCCATAAGGGGGTCCAGCCCAGAGGTGGGCTCGTCCAATATGAGGAAATCCGGCTTCGAAGCTAATGCCAGTATAAGCCCCACTTGCTGCCGGTTTCCCGAGCTTAGGGCCTTGACATTCAAGGTGAGGTCCACCCGGAATACTGACCTCAGCTCCTTGAGGTACTCGGAGTTGACTGGTCGGAAGCCCCCAAAGTAGTCTATGAGCTCGTTCCCATTGAAGTTGTCGTAGAGGGAGAGGTCCCCAGGGACGTAGCCGATCCTACTCCGAATCTTGAGGGCGTCCCTGTGATGGTCCATCCCGAATACCGTGATGGTGCCCTCCTGTATGTGGAGGTAGTCAAGGATCGCTCTCATCGTTGTGGTCTTCCCGGCCCCGTTCGGTCCCAGGAACCCGAATATCTCGCCCCTCCTCACGGAGAAGCTGACGTCCTGGGCGCCCACGACACGCCTCCCGAGTTTTCGGCCGGCGATCTCAAGGTCCCTACCATAGACTTTGGTTAGGTTCGAGACCTCTAGGACCGTTTCGCTACTGCTCATGGGTCATCAGTCTCCTTCTTTCCGTATGCTTTTCCAAAGTTTACTTCATTGATAAAGCCTCGGGGGCCAATTAATAAATGTTTTCACAAATCTCCGAAAACTCCGAAAACATAGAAAAATGAAAAAACTCATAAACCCGACCACAGAATATTACAACGAGCCCCAAGGGTAACATCCATCATGACGTCAGAGACCGGTTCCCGTTCGCTTCGACAGCTCAAGGTCGACTTCATCGCGTTCATGGAGCAGGTCCACAGGGCCCTCGGATTCGACGCCAACCTCATCAGCGTCCTCTTCTCCCTCCTCATGGAAGAGCGATACCTGACCCAAGAGGAGGTTATGGACCTCTCCGGCCTCAGCAGGGCATCGGTCTCGGAGAACCTCGCGAAGCTCACAGACCCCGCCAGCAAGTTCCCGGTCCTCGTGACACGCCTCCCCGGAGACCGGAGGAAGCACTATTACTGCCCTTTGGAGTTCGACGAGTACATCAGGACTTTCTTCGTCGAGGCCTCGGCTGCCACAGACTTCGGGACGACGTTCATCCCTCCAATTTTGGAGAGGCTCGAAACCCTGGACCCCGATGACCCGGCAGTAGACTATGTTACGAGCTTCCTCAGATATCTCCTCTCGGTGACGGAGTTCTACGACGAATTCATAGCGAAATCTGAAAAAAACCTCAAGCTGGTCTTCGAGAATATCGACCATAAGTTGGATCTCCCAAAGCCAGAGATCGTAAGCGATAAGAGGAGTTCTGGTGGGCTGGTCGCCCGAAGTAGAAAAGTGGAGGGGGACTCGCTCCTGAAGATCAAGCGGGACTTCATCGTTGGCATGCTCGAGAGCTCGACCCCGACTGGGAGGAGGAAGGAGCCCGTGGCCGTATTCCTGACGATGGGTCTCTCACGTGAGCCCATGACCCAGGTGGAGATCATGGAGGTCACCAGATACGGGAGGAGCACGGTCTCGGAGACCCTCACGAGGCTCACAGGGCTTGGGGTCGTCAACGTCGAAAAAAAGCCTGGAGACCGGAAGAAGTACTACTCGGCACTCATAGGCGCACAGGATTATGGCCTCCAGAAGTCTCAGATGCAGAAAGGGGGCTACTCCCAGATCGTGGACATGATCGGGAGGAGGTTCCTGCCCAGGCTCAGGGAGGTCGAAGGTGATACGGAGGAGAAGGAGCGGGTGAAGGTCTTCCTTGAGGCAAACATACGAGCCTACCAGCTCATAGTAGACTACGTTACTCTGCTGTTCGAAACGTTCCAGGAATGGATGACGGACATACACTGGCCTCCCAGAAAGTGAGGCAGGCCAGCCACTCTAGAATGGGTCTGCCTGGTCTAAATACTAAGTAAACGGCTCAGAGACCGATCTATACGCTTAAGTCCTCATCAGGCGTAGGGCACGGCCTGCATGGGGGCCAGGAGCGCCCTGTACCGCTTCAGGAACTCGACCCCCTTCTCCGTGGAGTAGTACCTCTCGTCCTCCTCCGGCGTCAGGAGACCACCGCTCACAAGGGTGCTGATGTACCCCTTGACGATCCGGAAGTTGAGATTGGCCTTGTAGACGATGTGGGTCTTCTTCGCCCCGTTCACGGCGACACTGAGTATGTCCGCGCATATATCCGCTGAACTTCTCCTCATACTTCACACCTCTATTGACTAAAGAGAGCTAATAACCCCCATATAAGGCTTCTCTGACGAAATTGGGGTAAAAACTGACTTATTACGTTAATTAAACTGATATTTTTCCCCATTCTTGGAGAAAAAGATCGCACCAAAACGGAATATTTCCCATTTTCGGGAAAAAATACACCTCAATGCCAACTTTTTTCCCCTTCCCCCCCGCACATCTCCAATCGGGGCTACAAGGGCGACGTTCCCACGATAGAAGGACGTTCTCGCACCCTCACTCATTCCATCCCTAGGATCGATACATCGTAATAATTGCCATATTTCATGACCATGGTAACCT
>JADHWN010000077.1 GCA_016783455.1 Candidatus Bathyarchaeota archaeon | reverse complement strand
CCTCCGTGGTGCCGGCTGCCGCTGCGACGTCCTTCTGGATCCTCTTGTCCTCGTTCTCAATGCAGGCCATGTAGAGGGCCGCAGCCGCGATCCCCCTGGGGTCCTTGCCCGAGAGGGCCTGCTTCTCCTTGGCCTTCCTAAGTATGTCGATGGCGTGTCTTTCGGTGTCGTGCCTAAGTTTTAACTTAGATGCGATCCCCGGGACGAACTTCATGGGGTCGTCCACGGGCATCTTGAGGTTCAGCTCCCTTAGTAGCAGGCGGTAGGATCGTGATACCTCGGAGTGCTCCCTGGTGCTCGCCTTGCTCATGTTCTTCAGGGGTCTGGGCACCTTCTGGAGCCTGCACGCTGCGTACAGGCTTGCGGCCACGAAGGCGTCTATGGACCGGCCTCTGATCAGGTCCTCCTTGAGAGCCTTCCTGTAGATTAGGGCGGCGTGCTCCTTCACGTTCTTGGGGATGTGCAGGACCGTGGACAGCCTGTCCAGCTCCGCCATGGCTATGCTCAGGTTCCTCCCCCAGGTATCGTCCAGCTTCGTACGGTTATCGTACTTCTTCAGCTTGTTCATGCGGCTCTGGGTGTCAGCGTCAAGCTTGTTTCCCCTGCCGTCCCTCGTTCCGTTGAAGCTCGTGGAGAGGCCCATGTCGTATAGCGTGTAGGACCGTGCCATGCCCGCCCTGGGTCTTTTCTCCTTCTCTGCGCTGGTGAAGGCCCTCCACTCCGGTCCAGTGTCCACTATCTCCTCGGAGACCACCAGGCCACACTCACCGCAGACCTCCTCTCCAACCTCGAGGTCCCTGATGAGGGTCGTGCTCCCACAACGGGGGCACCCTAGATTTTTCTTACTCTGCATTATCGATTACTCTCCCTGCCGGTCCTTGCGCCGGCTTCACTCAATAGAACATCCTACTATGGATATTTTACCCATTCGTAAATTATATATAGTGCCCTTCTTTATAAGTGTTTCGAGGATAGACTTGCCGAAGCCTAAGGGTACTTGCGGCTCTACGAAGCTGAAGATAATGGCCATCATCTGCCTGAACTGCGACTCCGAGGACATCTCCTATGGCTACAACATCTGGCAGTCCCTCAAGGGGCAGTTCCACATCTACCTCAACGACTGTGACGTGAGGAACGTCTACCATCACCTCAAGGAGCTCCGCGAGATGGAGTTCCTGGAGAAACTAGAGCCCGATGAATCTTCCGAAGACACCAGGAGCCTATACTTGATCACTGAGAAAGGCAGAGGTATGCAGACGAAGTATGAACCCTATCTCAAGATTCTTCAGAGAAAAGCCTTGCTCCTTTGAAGCTAATTCCTTTTATTAATGCTACCAATAAGGGCCCTATATTCTACTTTGACCCTATCGCCCTCTCCCAGACCCATCTTGGTCAGGTATTCACTTGACACCCTGATTATGATCTTATTGGTCTCACTGGACTCGAGGCTCAGCGTCGCTGTTTCACCATGCTCCTTTATCTCAGAGACTTCGGCTTCGAGAGAGTTGACATCGCTTAGCCGGTCCAGCATCTCGGGGTCTTCGGATAGCATGTTGAAGAGCTTCCCTATCTTGGAGAAGTCCTCGAGGAACTGTTGCCCGATCTCGGTGAGCTCGGTCCCCCCTCCTCCTGCCCGCCCTCCCTTGTGGGTATGTAGGAGGGGCTGCCCGAGGGTCCCCTCGGCTTTCTTCACTAGGCCCCAGGCGTACCTGTATGACATGTCCAGGGACTCCGCTGCCTCCTTCAGTGTCCCCGTCTCGTCCACCTTCCTCAGGAGGCTGTATACGCCTGGGCCGAAGACGAATCCGTCGTCCGTCTCCAGCCACACCTTGAACATGGGCTTGAGCCCGGAAGGTTCAGACATCTTCCCTCGATCCATATAGGAGGGCACACTCTGATATCGTTTGTCAGGTAAAAATATGAAAGTAATCAGGGTTTGGAATCGTCGTCCGAGTCTTTTCCCGCCGGTCTTCCACCCTGGGAACTCTGGGACCCTCGCCCTCCACCACGAGCCCCCGCCATCCGCTCCCTCATCTCGGGTATAGAAGGCCTCCTGGTTTCCTCAGGGGGGGCCTCGGGCTCCTCTTCCTCCTCGTCGGGCTCGTACTTGAACTGCATGTCGTAGAGCTTCTTGTATAGCCCGTCATGGGTCAGGAGCTCGGCGTGGGTGCCCTTCTCGACTATCCTGCCGTCCTGGAGGGCCACGATCATGTCCGCGTTGCGGACTGTTGAGAGCCTGTGGGCGATGACGATGGATGTCCTGTCCTGGAGGACCTTCTCCATGGCCTCCTTGATGATGAGCTCCGTGTAGGCGTCGATGCTGGAGGTCGCCTCGTCCATTATCAGAATCCTGGGATCTGCGATGAGGGCCCGTGCGAGGGAGATGAGCTGCCTCTGGCCCATGCTGAGCCTGCTGCCCCGCTCCCTGACCTCGGTGTCGTATCCGTCGGGCATCTTCATGATGAAGTCGTGGGCCCCGACGGCCTTAGACACCTCGATGACCCTCTCGTCGGAGGCCTTCATGTTCCCGTACTTTATGTTGTCCTTGACGGTGCCAGCGAAGAGGAACGGGTCCTGGAGGACTATGGCCATCTGCTTCCTGTACTTCTCGATTACCACGTCCCTGAGGTCGTATCCGTCCACCGTGACCCTACCCTCCTGGGGGTCGTAGAACCTGTAGAGGAGGTTGATCATCGTCGTCTTCCCAGCTCCGGTTGGGCCGACCAAGGCCACCGTTGTGTTGGGCTCAATCACGAGGTCGATATCCGAGAGCACGGGGACGCCGTCCTCGTAGCTGAAGTTCATGTCCTCGTAGGCTATTCTCCCCTCGATGGGGGGTATTACCACGGCGTCTGGCTTCTCCGAGATCTCTATCTCCGTGTCCATGATGTGGAATACTCTCTCGGCTGCAGCGAAGGCCGACTGGACCTCGTTCCAGAACCCGCTTAGTGACTGGATGGGCCAGAAGAACCTGTTCATGTAGGACATGAAGGCGAAGAGGACTCCCACAGTCATGGTCCCTTTCATGACGGCGCTGCCCCCGAACCAGAGCACGAGGAAATTGCCTATGGCGCTGAACGCGGTGACCAGCGGCATGAATGCCGACATGGTCCTGCTGGCCGTAACGTTGGCCTGCATGTTGGAGACGTTTACCTCATGGAACTCCTGGCGGCTCTCCTGCTCCCGTGAGTAGGCGTGGATCTCCTTCATCCCGCTGACGCTCTCCTCGATCTTCGCTGAGACGCTAGCTATGGTCTTCCTGGTCTCCCTGTAGACTGTCCTCACCCTCTTCCCCCAGAAGTAGGCGAAGATGGCTATCAGGGGCACGACGCTGAAGGAGATGGCCGACAGCCAGGCGTTCATCCAGACCATTATCCAGATGATCCCCACTAGGGTGATGACGTTGGAGATGGCCTCAAGAACTCCTGAAGAGGCAAGGTCGATTATCCTGTCGATGTCGTTCGTGGCCCTTGAGACGACGCTCCCCACCTCCTTTTTGGCGTAGTACCCCAGTGAGAGCCTCTGAAGGTGGCGGAACAGGTCCATCCTGAGGTCGTACTCGAGGCGCCCTCCGAGCCATGCAAGGAGGTACGTGTGGGCGTAGCTGATGAGGTATGTGACGGCGGTGAGGGCCGCGAAGGCAATTGCTAGCGTAGTCAGCCCGGATACGTCAAGGTCCACAATATACTTGTCTATGGCCAAGCTGAACAGGTATGGAGGTATCAGGCCGACAGCGGTGCTCGCGAGCATAGTGAGCCCTAGCATCAGGGCCTTGACCCTAAGTTTCCATGTGAATTGGAGGAGCCGCTTGGCCAGCTCAACGTCAGATACCTGCCTCTCGTAGTCCTCTTGAGTCTCTCCTCTGCGGTGCCATCCGCCCCCTCCGCCTCCGTGGAATCCCATTACTGCGTCACCTCCTCGCCCCTCGCCTCGGCGATCTGCGTCTGATACAGCTTGAAGTAGATTCCATCCTCGGCCATGAGCTCTTCATGGCCCCCCTCCTCGACTATCACGCCGTCCTCGAGGACGATGATGTAGTCGGCGTCCTTGACAGATGACAGCCTCTGGGTGATGATGAAGGTCGTCCGGTCCTCGAAGAGCTCCTTGAGGGCCTTCTGGATCTCGAACTCGGTGCCGGTGTCGACGCTGGAGGTCGAGTCGTCGAGGATGAGTATCTTGGGGTTCTTCAGCAATGCCCGCGCGATGGCCAGCCTCTGCTTCTGCCCTCCGGAGACGGTGACGCCCCTCTCACCCACGGTGGTATCATATCCGTCAGGGAGAGACTCGATGAAGTCGGCGATGTTCGCCCTCTCCGCCGCAGCCTTGATGTCATCGAGCTTGGCGTCCTCCATCCCGAAGGCGATGTTCTCCCGCAGGGTCGTCGAGAAGATGAAGGGGTCCTGGCGCACTATGCCGATGTGGCTCCTGAGGGACTTTATCGCTACGTCCCTGAGGTCTATGCCGTCGATGGTTATCCTCCCCCGGGTGACGTCGTAGAACCGGGGGATGAGGTTGATGATTGTGCTCTTCCCGGATCCGGTCGCGCCGAGGATCGCGATGGTCTTCCCCGGCTCCGCGACGAGGTCGATGTCCTTGAGCACCAGGTGCTCCCCGTCATAGCTGAATCCGACGTCCTCGAACGCCAGCCTGCCCTCGATCTCCCTGAGCTCTATGGCGTCCTCCTTATCGGAGACATCCACCTCGGCGTCGATGATCTCGAAGATACGGTCTGCCGCCGTGGCGGCCTGCTGGATGTTGGAGGTCATCATGCCTATCATCCTGATGGGCCTCCCCAGCCGCTGGACATAGAAGTAGAACGCCACGAGGCTTCCCACTGTCATGACGTTGTTGATGATCTGTATTCCGCCGTACCAGATGATGAGGACGGTCCCGATGGAGGTTAGGAACGTGCCCATGGGGCCGTAGAGGCCCCTGATCTTTGCCGTCGTGACCTTCGTGTTGAAGTATGTCTCGCAGACCTCAGAGAGCTTCTCCTCCTCGTAGGACTCCATGGCGAACCCCCTGACGACCCTCAGCCCCATCAGGTTCTCCTGGAGTACCGACGTGATGTCACCGAACTGCTGCCTCGTCAAAGCCCAGAGGGGCCTGATCTTCTTCGAGTATATGTAGGCCGAGACCATCGTGAGGGGTACGAGGACCAGGTACAGGGCTGTCAGGGGGGTGCTTATCGAGAATACGTTGTATAGTACCAGGACCGCCGTGAGGAGCGTCGAGATGATCATGCTGAAGCTCATCCTGTAGAACCTGCTGAGCTGTCCGATGTCCGTCGTCGCCCTGGACATGAGCTGCCCCGTCCTCTGCTGGTCGTAGAAGCTGAAGGACTGCTCGAGGAGGGAGTTGTAAAGGTCGTTACGTATGCTGTACTCGGCTCCTTGGTATACGAACGCTGAGAGGTACCTCTGGATGTACGAGAAGAGGCTCGTGATCGCCGCAACGAAGATGAGTGAGAAGGCGAAGACACCGAGAGTTGCGGTGTCGATATCCCAGTTCAACGTCTGTGACATCCAGTTGGCTAGAGGTTCCAATACCCCGTATAGGATTACCCCCATTCCTTTAGTGGGTGTGAAATCGGTCTCCGAGGCGACGGCCCTCACAACGTCTATGATGCTGCCTATTATGGATGGCGAGAACATGGTGAGTATCGTGTTGAAGACGACCAGGGTCACCACTACCTTGAGCTGCCAGTACTGAGTAACGTATCTGAGGGATCTCCGGAAGCTCTTTGTGCTTCCCTT
>JADHWN010000076.1 GCA_016783455.1 Candidatus Bathyarchaeota archaeon | reverse complement strand
GAGTCAAAGGCCTAAAAAGGGCATGACCCTGTAGATGACGCCTCCGAGGACGACCGCCAGCAGGATCTCTGAGACCGTGATTATCCACGCCCTCTTGAGACCGAACTCCTTCACGAGCACCGCTATCGTGGAGATGCATGGGACGTAGATCATAACCACGAAGGCGAACACGAACATCTGGATGGGCGTCATTATCATCGAGAAGTCGCTCGTCCCCATGAGGGATGCCAGGAGTATCAGGGTCAGCTCCTTCCTCAGCACCCCGAATATGAGCACCACGCCAGCCGCCGCCGGGAGGCCCAGCCACCCCACGGTCACCGGGCTCATCGCCCGCTGGACGTGCTCCAGCAGCCCAACCATGTTGGCGAGGACGATGACCATGTTCCCCGCGACCATGAGGGGGAGGGCCTCTCGGACGAAGTGCTCCATCCGGTCCCATGACCTCTTGAACGTGACCTGAGCCGTGGGCCACCTGTAGTAGGGCATCTCCATTATCAAGCCCATGGGCTCACCGGGTACAGCCTTGAAGGCGATCCTCCCCAGGATGAAGATGAGGGCGAAGTCTATCACGTAGAGGAGGAGAGCCCACCGGAAGCCGACGTACTCGGCGACCAGCCCCATTATGACGATGCTCCTGGCCGCGCACGGCACCAGGCTCGCAACGAAGGCGCAGATCAGCCTCTCCCTCTCCGTCTCCATGATCCTGCAGCCCAGGCAGGCCGGGACGTTGCAGCCGAAGCCCAGCATGAGGGGGATGAATCCCTTCCCGTGGAGCCCTATCTGGTGCATCGCTGAGTCCATCAGGAACGCTATCCTGGCAAGGTATCCCGAGTCCTCCAGCAGAGACAGCACGATGTAGAAGGGCACGATGTAGGGCAGGGCGATCCCGATGCCCCCCAGCACACCGTCGATGACGCCGTCCCAGACAAAGGTCACCAGCCACCCCTCGCCGAGGGCCCCGAAGTAGGCCGTCTTGAGGACGTCAAATATGGAGCCGAGGAACCCGGAGAGATAGTCCCCGAGATTGAATATCGAAAAGAACGTGCCTAGGACCACGGTAACCAGTATTACGTAGCCGAGAACGGAGTGGGTGGTGACGTCCTCCAGCCGGTCCTTGAGGGTCCTCCTCGGAGTTCTCACGGTCGAGACCTCGGCGGCTGTCCTGCTGGCAATCGCGTACCTTTCCGAGGCGAGGACGCTATGCGCGTCGTGACCGTGAGCCTCCTCGATGTCTCTCACGGCCCTCTCGACGGCCGTCCGGACTCTTGGGTTTTGGGAGTAGACGACGTCCGCCGTCTCCTCGTCGCCCGCGATGAGCTTGAGGGCAATCCAGCGCATCGGGTAGGGGCTCTCCACGCCCTCCAGCGCCCCAATGAGACCCTCTATCACCCCCTCGACCTCCGGGCCGAAGAAGAGGGGCCTCGAGGTGGGATTATCGCGCTCGACGGTCTCGACGACCTGCTCCATGAGCTCCTGGAGACCGAGGCCCTTGACGGCCACCGTGGGGACCACGGGGACACCTAGCAGCTCCCCGAGCCTCCGTGGGTCGATCTCTATCCCCTTGGCCTCGGCCAGGTCAACCTGGTTTAGGGCGACGATCATGCGGGGCTCCAGCTCCAGGAGCTGAGTCGTGAGGAAGAGGTTCCTCTCCAGGGCTGAGGCGTCGAGGACGTTCACGAGGACGTCCGGGTGCTCCACCGCGATGTACTCCCGACTAACGAGCTCCTCGATGGAGTACGTGGAGAGGCTGTAGATGCCAGGGAGGTCGATGACGTCCACCATGTAATCTCCGAAGACCAGGGTTCCCTCAGCCCGCTCCACGGTCTTCCCGGGCCAGTTACCCACGTGCTGATGGAGCCCCGTAAGCTCGTTGAAGATGACGCTCTTACCCACATTGGCGTTCCCAGCCAAGGCTATGCGGATGGGCTTCCCATGAAGCTGGCCACTAGGGCGTCGCCCCCTGTGACGACCACGTTGAAGCCTGTGACCCATAGAACTTCCCCTCACATGCATAGCTTACTAGTGATGGGGGCCGTGGGGGTGGGGGCGATCCTTGATGTTGTGGTCGTCGTTCATATGAATGAAGACGCGACTCGCAAGACCTCTCCCCAGAGCAAGGGAGGTGCCCCTCACCGAGACCTCGACGGGGCCGTTGAACGGTGCCGCCTTGAGAACCTTCACATTTGTGCCCTTGGTCAGCCCCATATCTAGGAGCCTCTGGCAGGCGTTGCTCCCGCCCCTGACGAAGGCTACATCTCCTTCCTCCCCCGGCTTCAGATGAGACAGCTGGGTGAGTAGCTTAGGGTTAAAATCCACCCTGGCAGCCTCACACTCGTCGCAGTCATCCACATCGAGGGGGCAAGGCGGGATCTCCATGCCGTCATCAGGGCAGACCTCCGGGGTGTCCATGACCTTGCAGAGGGCGGCCGCGGCCTCGTCTGAGAGTCCGTGCTCCATTCTGCAGGCCTCCTCGTGAACCTTGTCGAGGCCAATTCCTAGAACGTCGTGGAGGAACCTCTCTAGCAGGCGGTGCTTGCGGACAACATTCTGGGCGAGGGCCGTCCCCTTCCCTGTCAGGAAGGCCCCCCTGTAGGGCTCGTACTCCACCAGGCCCTCCTCGGCAAGCTTTTGGACCATCTGGGTGACGCTGGGGGGCGCCACCTTCAGCCTCTTGGCTAGCTCCGAGTTCTTCGCCAGACGACCCTTCTCGTTGAAGGAGTAGATGGCCTCCAGGTACTCCTCTACGCTGTTCCCGCTCAACGTTATCAGAATTTAGGTGTGCCTAAATATTTAAACCTATCCTTAAAACGTCAGGGTAGGGAGTAGAAGAACTTGGGTATATCCGGCACTCCCGCCTCCTCGACGAGGGAGATCTCCTCCAAGATCATCCCGTCCCGGACCAGCATGTCGAGGACCCCGAAGTAGTCGTTGTTGGGTCTCACGTGCTCCTCCCTGTAATACTTGGAGAACGTGTCGGCTGAGACGCCGTAGGCGGCCGCCCTGCCATCGGGGATCAGGGCCCTACTCAGGTTCCGGATCTCCATCTTCCCGTGCCTCTCAAGTGCAGCCAGGATGCTCCGGGCCAGGACGTTGTCGTCCTGGTTCAGACGGGGGACCCTCCTGCTCGGATCCAACGTCGAGATCTCCACCCTCCCCCGAGTCAGCTTTATAATCGAGTTCCAGGGGGGCGTGAACACCCTGTCGAACTCCTCCCTCACGTCGTAGAAGCCAATGGGGCTGCTGACGAACATGGCTTCATCGTCATTAAGGGCCACGACGCACGGCTGAGCCCAGTTGGCTATCCAGACAGTCTCGGGGTGCTCCGCCGATATAACGCCAAACAGGAACTCGCCCTTCACGGCCTTCGCCAGGAAGCTGAGGGCCTCCTCCATGGACTCCCCAGCGTCCAGGGCCTCCCTGAGGATGTGAACTGCGACCTCGCTGTCGGTGATGTCGTCGACGTCCTCCGAGTAGGAGGTGAACTCGTGCCGATTCCTCAGGTCCTCCCAGAGCTCCCTGTAATTGTAGATGGTGCCGTTGTGCATCAACGCCAGGGTCCCCGTCTCGTCGACGAAGGGGTGGGCCTTCTCCTTGGTGTTGTGCCTGGGGTCGTCCCTGGCCTTCCCTGTGTGCCTCGAGTGGGAGATACCGGTTGTCCCCTTCAACGTGGAGATCCCCGTGGTGCTGATGACCTTCCTCACGTGGCCGACGTCCTTCTCCACCTTGAGGACCCCGTCGTCTATGACCCCGAGACCCGTGGCGTATCCTGCGACGTAGGCCTCCTGGTGCTCGATCGCCCTAAGCAACAGGCTCGCGATGGGCCTGTCCCCGATGTACGCGGCTAGCTGGCACATTGATTATCCCTCTGGAATGTTATCACGGGGAAATAAACTGTTCCCTCACGAGGCCAGGGCCTCCACGACCGCGTCCGCTAGCTCATCCGTCGAAGAGGAACCGCCGAGATCTGGCGTCAGACGCTCTCCATCCCTGAGCACGGAGACCACCGCCTCCTCTATCCTCCCTGCCCAGACGTCTTCTCCAAGGTAGTCCAGCATCATCTTCGCCGAGAGGATGGCGGCGATCGGGTTGGCTATCCCCATTCCGGTTATGTCCGGGGCGGAGCCGTGGACCGGTTCGAAGAGGCCGTAGTCATCGCCGACGTTGGCGCTGGGGGCCATCCCGAGCCCACCCACCAAGCCGGCGGCCTCGTCGGAGAGGATGTCCCCGAACAGGTTCGGGGCTACTATCACGTCGAAGGCCTCGGGGCTCATCACGAGCCGCATGGCCGCGACATCTATCAGAAGCTCGTTGACCTCCACGTCCGGGTACTCCTCGGCCACCTCGAGGGCCGTCTCCCTGAAGAGGCCGCAGGTCTTCCTCATGATGTTCGCCTTGGTGACGACGGTCACCTTCCTCCTCCTCCTCCTGGCCAGCTCATATCCGAAGCGGGCTATGCGCTCAGAGGCCTTCCTCGTGATGACCCGCAGGGTGTAGGCGGCCCCCTCGGACTCGAACTCGATGCCGCTGTAGAGCCCCTCAGTGTTCTCCCTCAGAACTATGAGGTCGACGCCCTGCCTCGTCCCCTCCACGGGATAGCTCTTGGCGGGCCTCACGTTCGCGTAGACGTTGAGGGCCCTCCGCAGGGTCAGAGTCGCGCTCTTGTAGTCCCCTCCACCCACGGGGGTCGTCGTGGCCCCGAAGAGGCAGGCGTCGTTCTCCTTGATCGCCTCGATGGCCTCGTCAGGGACGGCCACGCCGGTCTTCCTGTAGACCTCCAATCCCACATCAATGTGGTGGAAGTCGAAGCCTATGCCCGTGGACTCCAGCACCTTCAGGGACGCGGGCACGACCTCGTTCCCTATCCCGTCTCCGGGTACCACAGCGATCTTGTACATAGCCTTCAACTACTGGAAACAAGAGAGTTAGGCCCCCTTGGCTCCGTCAAATCGCGGACAAACTACCCTAATATCATTTTCTAGGTCGGAGTTGAACTTGCCCTTCAAGTATTGAGGGGGATAGATTAGATTGTCCTCAGCACAATGACCGTGTTGGTCTTGACGACGCCGTCGATGACCCTGATCTCCTCGATGGTCTGGTTGAGCCCCTCGATGCTCGAGGAGGAGACCACCGTCACGACGTCGTACTCCCCTGTGACCTCGTAGATCTTCTCGACGCCTGGGAGGCTCAGCACCTTGTCCGAGATCTCAAGAGTCGGCTTCTGGGGGTCCACGGAGATCATGATGAGGGCCCGCACACCGACGCCCAGGGAGAGCTCGACGGTGAACCTCTTGATCACCCCAGAGTCGGTGAGGGCCTGGATACGGTTCCTGACGGTCCCCTCAGAGAGGCCAAGGGCCTTCCCGATGTCCACGTACGTGGTCCGGGCGTTCTCCTTAAGGATCTCAAGGATCTTCTCGTCGACCTTATCGACCATTGGGGAAGGAGTAACAGCGGACATTATAAAATGGTATGCACAGATTACGAAAAACGTAAAAGAAGGGGGTAGTTTCTGCGGTTACTCTTCGAGGCCGGACATTCTCCGAACCTCTTTGCCGACCTTCTCGACCTCCAGGCTCTCGCACTCCAGCATCAGCCTGTCGAACTCCTCAAGACCCGCCTCAGCCTCCTCGATCCACTGCCGGGCAAAGCTCCCGTCCTGGATGGCGTAGAGGGCCTTCCTCATGTTGTCCTCGACGTGGTCGTCGATGATCATGGGGCCAATCGCCATCCCGCCGTACTTAGCGGTGTCCGAGACCGCCCTGTACATGCC
>JADHWN010000075.1 GCA_016783455.1 Candidatus Bathyarchaeota archaeon | reverse complement strand
ATAATGAGGAGCACAGAGAGAGGTTCGCTGAGACCGCAGCCGAGGCGGAGAGGCTGGCCCTTACCGGCGTAGCCGAGGAGATGAGGCTCGCAGCTGACGAGGCGGGGGAGGTGTCAAAGCACCTCCTGAAGGCCTTGAAACATCTAGAGGAGGGAGACGGCTAGTGTGCGAGTTCAAGGTTTACCTGGACGGCGAGAAGGTGGCCGAGGACGTCATCTACGCCAAGGTGGAAGGACATACGGTGACGTTAAGAGATATCATCGGCAGACCCGTCGTGCTTGACTCGGTGAAGATAGTGGAAGTAGACGTGGTATCCACGAGGCTGGTTCTATCTCATACCAATTAAAAGGCCCCTTTAAGGCGCACTGACGCTGTGACGGCGACTCGGCTCAGGGGGTCTCTTGAATCGAAGACAACTTAAAACTTGGTGCTCTGAGTCTCGTATTTTCTGCGCGTTGTTTCACAACTGTATTTAATCTTATTCGGAAAATAGCCACATTACGCCGCCGAACTAGTTAGGCTCATGACTCCAGGTTCGGTAGTTTAAATTTATGAGACTATCAGAGAACCGTATGTTGACATCACCACACATATTTTATATGATCTCCTCATGGTTCGAAGCAGATCTATATGTCTGATATGACCCCTTTTGAAGCCCTGCATCGAGGAGTTCCCCCGCTACCCCCACGTGACGACCTCGAGTACTGGGGAAAGATAAGAGAGCAGTTCCCGATGCCCCCCGACGAGGCGTACTGCAACACCGGGACGATAGGGGCCTCACCCCTCCGGGTGCTCCACGCCGTTGTCAACTACATGGTACAGTCCATGGCAGAGGTCACCCATGTCGACTGGCACGGAGGAGGGATGAGCCTCCTCTCGGGATATTCCTCTTACACGGAGTTGAGGACGAAGATGGGGAAGCTCATCAACGCGGACCACACGCTGGTCGCCCTCACCCAGAACGCCACGATGGGGATGAACCTCCTCTCAAACGGCCTGGACCTGCCCCCGGGAGCAGGGGTGGTGACCACGGATATCGAGCACCCCGGAGGCCGATGCGGCTGGGAGCTCCTGGCCGAGCGGAGGGGGACGACGCTGCACAAGGCTGAGATCAAGTTCCCAGTGGATAACCCTGGACAGGTAGTTGAGGCCTTCGAGGACGCCATAGGACCGGAGACACGGGTCATATCCTTCCCCCACATCTCCTCGGAGCAGGGGATGATCCTCCCTGTGAGACAGCTCTGCACCCTCGCCAGGGAGCACGGCATCCTCTCCATAATCGACGGGGCCCAGGCCACAGGCCACATCCCCATAGACGTGGAGGAGATCGGTTGCGACGCCTACTACTCTAGCCCCCACAAGTGGCTCATGGCGCCCGCGGGCAACGGCTTCCTCTACGTAAAGGACACCCTCATCAATGATGTGTGGACGACCCTGGCCAGCTCCCAGTGGGACAACCACGAGGACAACGGGTACAGGCTGGGGCAGCGGGGCACGGGGAACCCCGCCCTCCTCGTAGGGTTCGAGGCGGCCCTGGACCTCCACTTCGAGATAGGCCCGGAGAGGGTCCAACGGAGGATCAAGGAGCTGGGGGACCGCCTGCGCCTGGGTCTGAGCCGGATGGATGGCGCCGAGATAGTCACCCCTGTGCACCCGGAGATGTGCTCGGGACTGACCACCTTTAAGGTGGAGGGAGTCGAGGACAGGGCAATCCAGGACGAGCTGTGGAGGAGGGGACGGATCCAGCCCCGCGCACTCCGAGAAGGAAAAGGGGTGAGATACAGCACCCACATCTACAACAGCGAGGACGAGATCGACCGGACGCTGCAGATCATAGAGGACCTGAAAAAGGGGAAATGAGCGTCAATGGAGAAGGAGGAGATCAGGATCCTCAGGGGAGGCAACATGGACATAGATCTGCTGCCGAGTCCCGATGTCTCATGGCACATCGAACCATGTCCCTGGAACGAGGACGATGGAGGCCAAGAGCACAAATGCGCCGTCAAGAACACTTCCATCTGTAAATACTTCAGGGGGATAGAGCCCCTCGACAGCGTCCGATGCGCCTACCCGGGTAAACAATAGATGCGATGCGCGCAACGCGCATCGGGGAAAACATTTATCGCTTTAACCGAGGACCAACAACGTATGAAGCTGACCATAATCGTCAATGATGCGCCCTACGGCATCGAGAAGCCCTGGAACGCGTTAAGGCTCGCCTCCACGAGCGCCTCGGATGAGATAGGCATGACGGTGAAGGTGTTCCTCATGGGTGACTCCGTTGTCTCCGCCAAGAAGGGGCAGAGGACCCCCGACGGCTACTACAACATGGAGAAGATGCTCCAGACCCTCGTCGGGAAGGGGGTGGAGGTCAAGGCCTGCGGGGCATGCCTCGACGCGAGGGGGCTGAAGGAGTCGGAGCTAGTGGAGGGCGTCGAGAGGGGCACCATGAAGATACTGGCGACCTGGGTCAAGGAATGCGACAAGGTCGTCAGCTTCTAAAAGCTTATACTTATTCATCCCGTCTTCTTGAACGCCATACCCGAGGGTCAGCGCATAAACCAGCCCCCCAGACCACCCAGCTGGAGCACTATAGAAGCCTGTAAGCTTGGTCAATCATCTTATATTTTATGAAAAAAAGGAGTAAAACAAATGGATCCCATAAAATCCCTGAAGATGACCACCCTCGCCGAGAACCTCGTCATGGCGGGGGGCCTCGGCCAGTGGGGCTTCTCGCTGCTCCTGGAGCTCGAGGACGCACGGGGAGACCCCCGGAAGATCATGCTCGATACAGCCACAGAGGCGAAGGGGCTCCTCCACAACATAGAGCACATGGAGCTCGACATCGGCGACATCGACTGCCTAGTGCTGAGCCACAACCACTACGACCACACATCGGTGAACGTCCCCATCGTGGAGGCCACGGGAGGCGTGAAGGTCTACGCCCACCCCAGCGTGTTTGAATCCCACATCATTAAGAACGCGAAGGGCAAAACACGGGAGATAGGAGTGCCGAAGGGTCAGGGAATCCCCGAGATCGAGGCGGCGGGGGGCGAGGTCCTCCTCAGCAGATCCCCCGTCGAGGTCGTGCCCGGTGTCTGGACCACGGGTGAGGTGCCCAGGAGGACATTTGAGACCCCCATGGACCTCAAGGAGGGGAACCAGATCCTCACCGAGGTGGATGGAGAGTGGATGCAGGACACCATTGTGGACGACCAGTCCCTCTTGATGGACCTCGGGGGCTTCGGGGCGGTGGTGGTCTCAGGCTGCGCCCACGCCGGGCCCGTGAACATACTAAACCACGTCAAGGAGCTCGGCGGCTTCCCCGAGGTCGCCTGCTACGTCGGGGGTACCCACCTGTCGGGGAGGAGCGACGAGTACTTGGAGCGCAGCATCACCGAGCTGGGGGGATTCGGTTTCAAGATCCTCAGCCCCTGCCACTGCACGGGCTTCAAGGCCACGGCCAAGATATGGAGGGCCTACCCCGACGAGTTCGTGCTCAACTACTGCTGCCGTGAGATAGACCCCCTGGACCCGCCTAAGAACAGGATAATCTAACTCCTATCTCCACGCATTATGTTTGAGAGCGTCCCCGCCTACATGGGGAGCCGAGTTACGTCTAGCTGGTCGAAGTGCCTGTCGAAGGAGTAGACCTCGTCCAGACCACGCTTCTTCATCAGCAAGTAGGCTAGGGCGTCGTTGGCGCTCACACCCCTATCCCTCGCTACGGAGAGGGCGCTCCCGTAGTCCCCGACATCTGTGGTGTAGACATCTATGTTGGCCTTCGATATCGCCCACGCCAGAAACCCCAAGGACTCCTGGAGGCCGAGGCCTGACTCGATGATGTTGACGACCTCCGATAGGTGGACCGTGGACATGGCCACCCCCTCGCCACCTTCGATCCCCCTGACGATATCCTTTGCCGCCTCCTTGACGTGCCTCTCCTCCTCGGATAGCTTCCTGCGGGGCCTAAGGAAGGCGTGGAGGAAGACGTTGGAGTCGACGAACCTCATCGCTCCTCCGGCTCCAAGAGGGCTCTCCTCAGCGAGTGGGGGTCCGTGAAGTCAACGTCGCCTCCAACCTCTATGGAGTCGAAGAGGCTTGAGGGGAGGATGGGGTTGATAGGGGCCACCTCGATCTTGTCTCCGTGCCTCCTCAGGATGACCCTGTCTGACTTCCAGCTCCTCCTCCATTCGACGGGAATGGAGATGCGCCCCTGAGGGTCCACCCTCTTAACCACACTCTCCTCCATCTGGAATATCCCACCAAAATAGTGGCAATCCCCATTTTTAAACATTTCACCAATTTTTTATAAAATGGGTTTTACCAAATTCTACAACGCCAAGAGTACACAACCCAGAGGCAGGAAGTTCAAATCTACTCCGTGCACATACGTTCGTTACTCAAATCTGGGATACAATTTAATGGTCTGTCCCCCACCATATGATCATGGTCAAGGCAGCGATCCTCGAAGGCGTCGAGAAGCTCAAGATAGTGGACTACCCTGAGCCAGAGGTTGAGCCCAACAGCTTCATCATGAAGACTGAGCTCTGCGGCGTCTGCGGCACCGACATGCACCTGACCATATTAGGATAGTCAACCATTCGGGGGGCATACACCATTTTAAAAAATCACCTAAACCATGAAAGGGGCGGGGGGTATTCCATCATACTATGGGAAATGTGTGTTCTATTCCCTAGGATTATATGGCAATCACGTGATTGTTAGATCGAATTGAGTATCAAAAAAGCATTGACGCTCATTTTTATTATCCTACTAAATATACACATACCTCCCATATCCAGTTCTAATGACCTTACGCCATGGATTGACAGCACAGAGTTTCGAGAGGACCTCGACCATTTCTCTATAGCTGTCGGAACCAAGAATCCATCTGCAATCGTGAGCGTCCAAATATATCCACCAATTAACTCAACACTTGATTTCAAGTTAATCAGAATCGATACTATCCCAAACATACTTTCCAACAAGACAATCTCAGTCATTGAAAGAATGGATAGTGGAGTCCTTTGGAGCGTTGAATTACCCGATGATACCCCCGCTAAGTATCGATTTGGTGTAATAGTGTATACGTTAGAAGGAGACGCACTTCGCTTAATCTCCACACTTCATGTCCCGATTCAGATTCTCAATGCATCTTTAGAACTTGATAAGAGTGAATACATGATTGGTGAAAAACCAGTGATGACTATTGATAACCATGGACCAACGACCCTCAACTTTGGGACATACTACTGGTATGAGAGACTCGATGAAGACGAATGGGTTCATGTTGATTGGGGTGAGCGTGGTTGGACATTGCCTATGCTTATCCTTTATCCAAATAAGGAATATCAGAAAAATCTTGATGTACCATTCTCTGACGAGGGTATTTATCGAGTGGGAAAGGAGATCATGGCAGACGGTACGAATATAACTCGAATATACTATGCAGACTTTGTGTGTGCGGGGTCTATCTCAGAGGACATCGATGAAGTAGACGTGCCTGATGAGAGGGAGCTAGACTACACTTGGGTATTTTATGGTATCGCAGGGCTTGGAATAGCCATGTTTTTAACCATTTGGATAAAACGAGATTGGTTGTTCGAGAGAATCGTTGGAGCTACAAAGGGCTGATGATCTGACCGAGAAGAATGTCCACTATTCGAGCCGGTCCCATGCGCGCCAGCGTGTAACGTAAATTTAAGGATTGACCGGGGGAGTAGTGCCAATATCTTTTCCTGATCGGGTTTTACCATTATCTCTGGAGTTCACCATCTCTGCAGCGAGGCTTCTCTTCGCCATACATGGGTATGGG
>JADHWN010000074.1 GCA_016783455.1 Candidatus Bathyarchaeota archaeon | reverse complement strand
CACAGTCGCAGCATGTCCCCTTCCTGGTGCAGTCCGCTGTGCATAGGCATCCCTGGAGGTTTAACGTAAGATTCGGGCATACAATACTCATCTCTTTGTCACCTTACCTCCCACACTCCCTGTCGAGAGGATAAAAATCTTCTCACCGGGGCCTAGTTTTCCGATTCCCGGTCCTGCCCTTCCATCAACGATGTTAATGTCCCCGTATCGTTCTTGCGGAGCCTTTATGTTGAATCCTAAAGGTTCTGGAGTGCGAGTGATCGACGTGGCGAGGGCTAAGGAACACGGTTTCTCTGTAGAGATGAAGTCAAAGGAGTACGTCAGACGAGTGTCGGTCTCGGATAACCCCAGGGACGCTGTCATCTTCGAGGGCTTTCTAGGTGAGATCGAGGAGATGGGCATGGTCGAGGAGGTCATCCTGGAGATCAGGGCGGCCAACGGAACCCTGAGGATTGACCTCTCGGAGGAGGAGCTTAGAAAGGCCCTCGCACGGAAGAAGAAGGACACGACCTAGTCATCAGGACGAACCACCTACCGCCGCTACACCTACTTTCTATTCATTGGTCCCTAGTCGGGTCCTTGGTAAAGAAATTGTAAAGGAGGACGGCGACGAGGTTGAACGCCCCCATAAACCACCCCAGCTGGTGATAATAATACGTGACGAGAATCCATCCGCCGAACGCCGTCCCTATGGCTGATCCGAGGCTCCCCGTGGCGCTGGAGATGGACATCATCGTCCCCCTGAACATGGGAAGCTGCTCGAGGGTTAGGTTGGACGTCGCTGAGAGGAGCATCCCGTTGATTAAGGCCCCGAGCCAACTGAAGACGAGCACCAACGGCAGGTACTCTAGGTTGTAGACTCCCAGCAGAAGGAGCCCCGCAGGGATCGTCAGGAGGACTGCGAGCCTCTTCCGACCTACCTTGTTCACGAGCCTGCCGCTTGAGACGCTTCCCGCAATGAAGCAGGTAGCCCCGACGATGGTGGATAGGGAGGCGAAACCCGTAGAGACCAGGAACTTCTGCCTCAGCAGTGAGGATGAGAAGGAGAGGTGTGTGCTCCAGGTGGACATGATGATGAGGTTCCCCACCAGGCAGGATGTGGCCGAGGCGCTGGTGAAGACGGCCCTGAACGCCTCTAGGACGCTCCCTCCCCTCCCCCCCTCGTCGCTCCTTGGTCGAGGGAGTCCGTAGGCGGCGAACATTAGGCTGAGGACGCTAAGGGGGAGGACAAATCCTAGGAATGCCCATCTCCATCCACCGATCCCGGAGATGTACGCAAAGATCGGAGCCCCTATGAGATAGGCGGCGGCCGAGGCCCCGAGCATCCAGCCCATAGTGGACGCCCTCTGGCCAAGGGGGAGGTATTCACCGATGAGGGATTGTGACATGGGATTGACCATGGCCATACCCACTCCAGAGAGGGAGAACAGGACGAGGATAGCAGTGTAGTTCGGAGCCAGTCCACAACCAAGGGCGGAGACCATAATGAAAGCCAAGCCAGTCATGAGGAGGTGCTTGTGCCTGAATCTGACGCTCAGCCCCGCCATGAAGAGGGCGCCTACCACGGCGACAATCGATGACGCCGTTCTTATCTGACCCATCATCCCGACCGATGTCTCGAATGTGTAGGCGATGTCGATGAGGAGGAGCCCCGTGAGCATCCTCGGGAGCTGGAGGACTAGGCGGGAGAGGCCTAGGGATGGTAGCATGAACTTGGTTCCCGACTCCTCAGATTGGTTGGAGGTCTCTTCGTTCAATTAGGTCAGCTCAGAATGAAGACATCCATGATTTCCAAATTTAAAAACGATTTGCCTGAATTGAACGCATTTTTCATATAAAATTGAGGCTTCACAGCTCTGAAGAAACAGAAGAACTCATTAAACCCATCTAGGACACTCTGAAGTATGCGAATCGGCTTCGACCTCGACGGGGTCCTCTGCGACTACGACGACGCGGTCTTCCACATGATCAACCGGCTCCCCAGGGAGGAGCTGAGGGTAGTCCAGATCCACTACTTCTCCACGAGGAAGCCCCTGCTGAACCCGGAGCTCTTCCTCCACGATAGGGACGAGTACCATGTCATCACAGGCAGGAATCAGGGGCTGAGGGAGCTGACCCTCAGGTGGTGCGCAAGGCATCTCCCCAGAGCCGCGAGCGTCCAGGTTGTGGGGGGGACCCCGAGGTACGAGTTCACCGAGGAGGAGCTCACGGGTCTGGACCCCGAGTTCTCACTGAAAGGGAAGAGGGACAAGATCTTGGAGCTGGGGATCGACGTCTACTTCGAGGACGAGCCCCGCAACGTCAGGAGGCTCAGGGAGATGCTGCCTGGAGTAGCCATTATCCAGTACGGTGGTATCCTAGAGAGTGAGCATCCTCTGACCCTGGGGGCATAGTGGAGGCGTCTGGTATGAAGATTAACAAGTATCTGGTGGGAGCGGTCCTAGCCGTGGGCCTGATCATGGTAATGCTCAGCCCTGAGGGGATCGCCTACAGTGCTGTCGCCCTCATACTGGGGTTAGCCATCGTCGTCATGACGAGCGAACCGATGGTTGAGGGCCTCCGGGACTTCGGCCTCCAGATGGGATTCTCCCCCCACGTGACGGGGATCATCTCCAGCTTGGCGTCGAACCTCCCCGAGGGTGTGATGACGGGGTTCATGTTGTTCTCACCCGAGCTCAGGGAGGTGGCCATCCTCACCGTGATGCTCGCGTCGGCCTTCAACGGGCTCCTTCTGGGTCTACTGGTCATCATGCTCACATACAAGGGTGGGGCCATCGAGCTGTCCAAGAAGTCTATGGAGCACGACATCGAGATAATGAGGATCGCCATCGCCCTCTGTGGCATCGTCTTCGGCACGGGAGTGATACTGAACCTCTTCAACGCCAATCAGAGGGCGTTCCTGCCCATCGAGGTCCCCGTCTTCCTCCTCCTCGCCTACGTGAGCTACCTCTACTTCATCTCCCGTAGTCCCGCCGTCACCGAGTATAAGGGGGCCGAGGACGGGTACCCCCAGGAGCATGAGCCCCAAAGTCGCAGCTGGCTGGCCCCCGTCCTCCTTGGGCTCGTGGGCATCGTAATCGCCGCCGAGCTCATCGCGGGTTCCTCGGAGTACCTGGTTCACATGCTTGACCTCCACGTGGTGATCGCCGCGACGGTCATAGGCTTCGCTGGGAGCGTCCCGGAACACGGAATCGCTCTGATCGGGGCACGTAAGGGGCACGTGGAGATGGGGGTCTCGAATCTGCTCTCGGGGATAACACAGAGCATAATGCTCATCTTCCCGCTGCTGGCCCTCATGGTCCCGGTCCACCTGGACGGATACGTCATCTACCAGTTCTTGGCCATCGCCGCCACCCTCTGGATCGTGAAGAAGTCGATTATAGACGACAATAGGCTGACCCTGGACGAGGGGTTCTCCATCCTCCTCATCCACACCCTGGGGATACTGCTCTTCGACGAGCTCAGCGTGCTGATCTAGGCGGACTCCCACCAGCACGGGTAGGGGACCAGGCTGATCCCTTCATGGGTGTAGGCCGTGATGGCTTCCTCATCGAGCTGGAGGATGAACCCGTTCAGGTAGCCGTATTTTCCTCTCATTGGGGGGATGCCCAGCCAGTAGAACTTGTAGAGGGCCACCATCTCGCCGTGGGAGGCGTAGATGTCGACGTTGCCCGGTCCCGCATCTTTGAGCTGGAGCATTACCTCCTTGGCTGCCCTCTTTGCCAGGTCGAAGGGGTCTGGGAAGAGTGGGTTCGGGAGGCGGTGGCTCAACCAGTCCGATATGAACCAGCTCCCCTCCGGGTGGTCCCATATTGCCTCGCACAACTTCTCGTCCAGGGGGATGTTCATGTCGGGGAGCTCCCCCTCGAAGCTAATCCTCGCCCCTATGGACTTTAGGCCCCCCGCTATCCCCTCTGCGGTCTGCTTCGTCCGGGGGAAGCGAGTGTGATACATCCTGTAGGTGCAGTCCCTGGGAAGCCTTGATCCGAACTCGTGGACTGCTTCCTCGCCTCGCTCCGTCAACCTGGCTGGGATCAGGTCCTCAACCGTGCGATAGTTCACCTCGGAGTGGCGGATGATCAGAATGGCGGGTTTTTCCTCATCCAACTCTTCGAATCGTGAGAGCAGGGATAGGACGGGTTCGCCCCAGTCAACGGAGTCGAGGACCATGCTCAGAACAGGATATTCGAATATATAACGTCTGTCAGATCCCGGGGCTTCACTGGCTATGCTCATGCGTACCATCTATTCGATCAGGGTAGTCCGAGATGATGCCGTCGACCCCGAGCTCCGTCATCCTGGCTATGTCCTCGGGCTCGTTCACGGTCCAGGCGAAGATCTTGAGTCCCCGTTCGTGGGCTCTGGCCACGAGGTCGGGGGTGACCGTCCTGTGATTCGGATTGAGAGAGTAGGCACCGTTCCGCTCGGCGAAATCCATGATGCCACCATCGTCGAGGGCGAATAGGACCCCGGTCCTGACGTCCTCGGAGAGCTCCCTGATGGCCAAGAGCTCCTCCAGGTGGAAGGATGAGACTTGGAATCCGGAGATTTCCCATCCCTCATCGACGGCGCCCTCGATGTGCTCCAGGGCGGGCCCGGAGGTCCCCAGCCCCTTCAGCTCGATGTTTATGCCCATCCTGTCGGTGGCGAGGTCGATGACCTCCTGGAGGGTGGGTATCCTCTCCCCCCTGCCGGCGTCCAGCGCCCTCAGCTCGTCGAGGGTCATCTTCGAGACCTCGCCGGTGCCGTCGGTGGTCCTGTCCACGGTCTCGTCGTGGATGACCACCAGCTCCCCTGAGCCGCAGATGTGGACGTCGAGCTCCACCATGTCAGCGCCGAGCTCCATCGCCCTCCTGAAGGACCTGAGGGTGTTCTCGGGCTCGTGGCCGGCTGCTCCCCGGTGGCCCACCTTGACGACCATGAGATGACAATAACATTCTCGATTAAAAGGGTGGTCAGAGGAAGTCGTAGCCTTCCAGCCCGAGCTCGTCCCGCATCTGAGCCAGCTCGGCCCTGAGGCTCTCGTTTATCGGGGCACCCTTCCTCTCCAGTCTGGTGAGGTGCTCCTTCTCGCCGGGGGTGTAGATCCGCTCCCTGCCGATCATCCTCCTGGATGAGCGGAGGGATCGCATGATGTCACCCGCCGTCCTCTTGAACTCCTCGGGCTCGGTGAACGCGGAGATGTCGACTGCCATGAAGAAGTGGCCAACGTTGACCCCGGTGACCGCCCTGAGGAAGGCCCCGCCCTGGAGCGCCGATGAGAGGACCTCGACGACGGTGGAGTAGCCATAGCCCTTGTGGCCCCCGGTCTCCTCGTCGGATCCGCCCAGGGGGAGGAGCGACGCCTCGCCTCGGATCAGGGCCTCCAGTATCTCGTCGGGATCGGTCATGGGCGCCCCGTCGCGGTCGATGACGAGCCCCTCGGGGACGGGCTCCCCCCTCCGGGCCTTGGCCTCGATCTTGCCCCTCTGGGTTATGGAGGTGGCGGCGTCCAAGAGGAAAGGGAAATCCTCGTCGGTGGGGAACGCGAATGTGAGGGGGTTGGTGCCCAGCATGTTCTCGACGCCATGGGTGGGAGCGACGGAGGGTCTGGCGTTGGTGCCGGTGACGCCGATCATGTCCTCCTCGGCGGCCATGAGGGCATAATAGCCGGCGATGCCGTAGTGGGTGGAGTTGCGGACAGCGACCATGGCCATGCTGTGCTCCCGGGCCTTGGTGATGCAGGTCTCCATGGCCCTCCTGGCGATGACGTGGCCCATACCGTGGTGGCCGTCGATGACGGCGGTGGTGGGGGTCTCACGCACAATTTCGAAATGGGTGA
>JADHWN010000073.1 GCA_016783455.1 Candidatus Bathyarchaeota archaeon | reverse complement strand
TGACGTAGATCGCACTCGCGTCGGAGCAGTCCAGGTCGGGGGTCTCTATGTTGCCAGACCTCCCTGCAGCGAGGCCGTCGAAGTCGGCTGAGAAGCTCCCGTCGTAGGACTGCTGGCTTTCCCTGTTCCACTGATTTCCCCCGGGGGTCTCGCTCCATCCTGCGGGGGGCCATGAGCCCTCGAAGGACTCCTGGTCGATCAATGTCGAATTCAGAAGTGCGGAACCGGTGTTCTCCTCGGTCATGACATCCAGGATCCCGTCGGGTCCCCCCTGCTGCGCTGAGTAATAGCTGTGGCTTCCCTTCGCGGACGGCGGGTTCTCGTCGACAGAGACATGACCGTAGTAGCTGACGTGTACATCAGGAGCGCGCGCGTAGGTGGCGCTGATGACATTCCCCTGCTCGGTGATGAGCCGGATCTTCAGCTGCTGGTCGTCGTAGACCTTGATGGTGGTGTTCCTTATGTCCGAGAGGGTCTCAGCGGGTTTGACGTAAAAGTCGATATTGAAGTACTCCTGGGTGTTGTTGGCGTCGTTGTGGACGCCCAGAAGTACGAGGTGGACGGCGCTTGCTCCATCGTTGCGGACGGTGAGGTTAATCTCGTTGAGGGATGTCCTCGTGACGCTGGTTATCGTGACGAACTCGCTCAGGGTCCTCCTGTCGAACTCGCTCATCTCCTGGACGACCACGTCGTACCTCTGCCGCGCCTGGAGCATCAGGGTGTAGTAGGCGAAGCACGTCATGAAGATGAGTAGGAAGAACGCGACCCCGATGAGGGTTGAGACGCCTCTCCTGCGTTTAAGCACGTTAGATACTCCATTGTTAAACTAATAAAATCCCTTGTGGTTGTGGACTCCTTACTAGATTATTATATTTAATTGGAGTATATCTGGACGTGGATTCTGGATGGTAGAGTATATCGAGAAGGCAAGAAAGATTCTAGATCATTTCAGCCCTGAGAAGGGAGACTTCCTTGACGTCAGGTTCTTCATCGGCGAGACGACCAACATCGCGATCAGGAACGGGGTTGCCGATCAGACCTCAAGCCAGGCAAATATTGGGGCAGCCCTGAGGGCCCTGATCGGAGGGGCATGGGGCTTCTCCACCACCACGAGCTTCGAGGAGGGAGACCTCCTGGGCGCCATGAAGACCGCCGTGGGCACAGCCAAGGCCATGGCGAAAAGCATCGGGGAGCCGGGCGTCGTAACGGAGGAGTACGTCTACGAGGGGAATGCACCCCTGAAGGTGACCTCGGACCCCAGGGAGATCGTCATGGAGGAGAAGATCAGGGTGGCCGTGGAGCTCGATGAGCACATCCGCGGGGTGAGCGACAGGATAAAGGTCTCGACTGCGAGCCTGTCTGACACCGTGAAGAGAGAGGTCATTGTCAACTCCCTGGGCTCGGAGGTGGACGTCTCCAACTGCTACATCTCGGTGAGGGGAAACGCGACGGCGCGCGAGGGGTCCCTGATCCAGAACGCGGGTGAGAGCGTGGGCTCCACCTGGGGCTGGGAGACCGTGGAGGAGGTGGACACAGCGGAGATGGGGGCGCTGGTCGGGAAGCGGGCCGTGGCCCTCCTAGGGGCCGAGAGGCCCCCCAGCGGGCGACTGGACATCGTAATGGATCCCTCCCTCGTCGGCCTGTTCATCCACGAGGCCTTCGGCCACGCCATGGAGGCTGACGCAATACAGGGGAACATGTCGGTGCTGAAGGACAAGATCGGGATGGAGGTCGGCGTCCCCGAGATCACTGTCATCGACGACCCCACCGTCGAGGGGCTGAGGGGCTACTATCCCTACGACTCGGAGGGCACCAGGACCCGGAGGAGGGTGATGGTGGAGGGCGGCGTCCAGAGGGAGTTCTACCACTCCCTGGAGACCGCGGCTAGGATGGGCGTGGAGCCCAACGGCGCGGCGAGGGCGATGGACTACAACTGGAAGCCCATCGTCAGGATGGGGAATACGTACATCGACGGCGGGGACATGAGCCTCGAGGAGCTCTGCCAGGAGGTGGGGGACGGGGTCTACCTGAAGAAGTCCGGTGGCGGATACGTGAACCCCTCCATCGGCCAGTTCTTCTTCTCCACCCAGGAGGGGCAGGTCATCAAGGACGGTGAGCTGGGCCCCCTGACCCAGAACGTGGCGATGTCCGGGATGACCCTGGAAGTGCTGGCCAACGTGATGGGCGTCGGGAAGGAGAGCAAGATGCGCAGCGGCAGCTGCGGCAAGGGGAGCCAGACGGCACCCGTCGGCATGGGAGGTCCCAACATGGCGGTGAAGGGCGTCGTGGTAGGAGGCAGATGAGATGTCCGACATACTTTCAGCCGCGAAGAAGGGGGTCTCCCACGGGGTGGCCCTGGGGGGAGAACAGGTTGAGGTCTACGTCGTGAAGCAGCAGCTGACCCGGATCAGCGTCAGGAAGGCCCATGTCATCGGGGGAGACGTGGTGGAGATGGGGGGTGCCGGCGTACGGGTGTACATGGACGGCGCACTCGGGGTCGCCGCTACGTCAAGGCTTGGTGAGGTGAAGGGGGCCGTTGAGAGGGCCTACCAACTTGCGAAGGGGACCATCGGCGATCCCGAGTTCAAGTCTCTCCCGGGGCCCTCGGGGTACGGCACCGTGGAGGGGCTGTACGACCAGGATCTGGCCAATGCTCCATTCGAGGAGCTCACGGAGGGCTTCATGGAGGGGGTCACGGCGGCGTCCGGGGACGGTGAGCTCACGGTCTCGGGGGGCCTCACCAGGAGCATCGGGGAGGTCGCCGTGGTCAACTCCCTGGGCGTCGAGTGCCAGATCAGGGGCACCTCCATAGGGGGCTCAATAGGCACCAAGGCGGAGAGGGGCGAGGACGTAGCCATGGGGAGGGGCTCCATCATCGGCAGGAGCCTCAGGGAGTTCAACCCAGTGGAGGCGGGGAAGGAGGCGGCGGAGAAGGCTCGGGCCCGTCTGGGGGCCAGGAAGGTCTCGACGGGGAACATGGACCTGATCCTGGACTTCAGGAGCGCCAGGGGCTCCATCGCGGGCGTCCTGGGAACCGGGGTGAACGGGCTGAGCGTCGCCCTGGGCAACTCCTTCCTCAGTGACAACATCGGAGACGAGGTCGCCTCACCCATCCTCACGGTCGTGGACGACCCCTTCATCCCAGGGGGAGCCGGATCGCGCCCCTTCGACGCAGAGGGAGCCCCGGCTACCCGGTTGAAGATCCTCGACGAGGGGGTGCTGAAGACGTTCATCACCGACTCCTACTCGGCTGGCCGCCTTGGCATCTCGAACACGGGGAACGCGAGCAGGAGGGGCATGACCTCGAAGCCGGCTCCCAGCCTCACCAACATCCAGGTCTCGCCTGGGACCTGGGGGCTGGATGAGCTGATCTCGGAGACGAAGCGGGGGATATTGATGGAGGACGGGGGCCTGAGTGCGCGCGCGAGCTCCACGAACATCTCGAGCATGGTGAACAGCGGCCACTACATTGAGGACGGCGAGGTCGTCCATCCGGTGAAGAACACGATGGTGGGCACGACGGTCTTCGAGTTCCTGAGGAACGTCGAGGGGCTGTCCCGGGAGGTCCTCCTGGAAGGGGGGTCCAGCTCCCCCGCCCTGAAGCTGAAGGAGATAAAAGTGTCAGGTGGACGCTAGGGGAAGACCCTTGGCATCAGCTACCTTTTTCCTCAATTCTTTTCTTCGTGCATAAACTAATCAGGAGAGTCGAGATCCTAGGGAAACCCATTTAAACAAACTCATGATTTTCGATCACGCGCCTCAGAGGCCCCTGTCCCATTTCCTGTACACGGCTTCAATGCCGTCACCGACGACCTCGATGTCGTTGATCTCCCCGATGTCGCTCTCATGGAGCCACTTAACATGGCTGATAGACTCGGGGTCGATCCCTATGACCCTGGCACCGGTGGCGTCCGCTGCGACTGGGTCGGAGCTAGCGATGATTGTGTCCATCTTGACTGGGTTGCCCCCCCATGCCCCCCGCCCCTCCTTGCCGTAGAAGCCGTCGATGACGGTGAGGGTCGGAGGCAGGGTCTTGCAGATGTCGTGGATGACCTCGTTCATCCCGTAGACGTGGTAGCCGAACTTCCGCCTCGTGGTGAGCATGCCGAACATGTTCTTGAGGCCCATGGTGATCGCTGTGTGATGGAGGGTCTTCATGGAGGCGGCGCTGATGATGGCGGACTCCGTTGCGACCTTGGCGACCTCGAAGCTGTCGATGGCCTTCGGGTCCTCCACCTTGAGGGTGATCTTCTCCGGCAGCTTCCTCATGTTGACGTACTCGGCTCCGAGGCGGTCGATGACCTCCATCATCCCGGTCTCGACGACGGCCGTGTCCGGTGAGGTGGTGCCCCCCTCGGTCTCGACGACGATGGCCCGCTTCCCGAGGTCCATCACCCTGTTGAGGATCGCCTCGACGACGATGGGGTCCGTGGTGATGCCTGTCTCGTATGTGTCGGAGGTGAGGAGGTTCACCTTGACGAGGACCGTGTCCCAGGGCTCCAGGGCCTCCTGATACTCAATGAGGTCAAGGGCCCTGTACACGGGATCTAGGCCCCTCTCTCCCTTTACGATCGCTACTCGTGAGAACAACTCGGTACGACAACGCCCCGATTCTGTTTATATCCTTTCCTCTCGCGCGCGTTAAGGTGTCAAACTTAACCGTTAAGTTAAAATACTTAACATGGTTGTATTTATCTGAGATTTATGCTTCCAAATGCCTTCCTAACGAACAGACAACTGGAGATATGGAGACATTTAACTAAGAAAGTCACGAAGGCCGAGATAGGTAGACGCCTCGGAATTACACGCCAGGCGGTGCACTATGCAGAGGAAGCCATCATCCCTAAAGTTGAGAACGCCCTGACACATGTTGCACACGCTAACATGCTGGATGTAAAATTTCTTGATGCATCGAAGGGCGTTCTCCTTGGATACAGCCCCTCTACGAAGAATATGGTGATCGTCACGTTCTCTGCAGTAAATGGGGTGCAAACGTGGCATTACGAAAATCCTGATTGCGGTCTATGTGAGTGGGTTGGAAGGTGCAGGGACAGGCTCTTTGAGGAGGCAGCTGAACGGGATGTCGAGTTATCGGACGAGGTAAGGGGCTTACCTCCATCTGAGCTAGCCCTCCACATCTTCTCGCAGATAATCCCGGAGTTGGTCGTATGACGTTTATGAACAAAATATTGACCTATCTGGGTTTCTGTCCCAGAAAAGAATCGGCTCAAGGCTTCAGAGTACGAAACATCAGAATTACCTTGAAACAGAAAGAATACAGAGATGCAATTATTGGTGGGATTGGTGGCGGAATATCGGGTACTATTGTTTTGTATCTAATAGAAGGGAAAATTCCTTGGGCGTTTCTATTTACATATCCAATATTTAGTATTTTTATTCATTTCTATTTGAACAAGAGACGAGAAGCCAAAAAGGAAGGAGATGTTCAGCGGAGGGAGTGAGATAGTTCCAGAGTTGGTTGTATGACGTTTGTGAATAAGCTATTAGCCTATCTGGGTTTCTGTCCCAGAAAAGAATCTGCTCAAAGCTTCAAAGTAAAAAGTGACACAATAACCTCAGAACAGAGCGTCGCGGGAGTGGGATTCATCTTGATCCTAATTCTACTAGTAAACGCATCCAATGTCTTAGCGGGCACAATGACGGTTGACACTATTTTACGGTTATTCTCGATCAGTATCATCAGTTTAATGCATTGTGGACTATTAGGAAAAACTTATAGATCAGACCTGGCTACTCCCTAACCAATGGACTGGAAAGCAGTCGATGAGAGGCTCATAAAACGAGGAGAACTCATCTTGGACCTGGAATCCCTCAGAAACCACGAAA
>JADHWN010000072.1 GCA_016783455.1 Candidatus Bathyarchaeota archaeon | reverse complement strand
GGGAGCTCTCCAGGGACCCCCAAATTCTCATAGCGGACAAACCCACGTCAGGTCTGGACATAGGCTCCCAGGAGTTTATCCGACGGAAACTGATGGGGAAGAGGGACGAGGGTAAGGCGATCCTGCTCATCTCCGAGGACCTAGACGAGATCCTGGGCATGAGTGACCGGATAGCTATCATGTACGAGGGGAGGATTGTGAATGTCGTGCAAGCCAAGAGGGTTACGAAGGAACAGATAGGCGAGATGATCACCGGCTTGAGGTGAGGACTAGGTCTTATGATCAGGCTGCGCGCGCGCATTCTTTAACCTTTAATCATTGGTACGAGAAGCGTTTAACGTCCAATCGAGTCGAAGATAAGATGGCCGAAATCATAGATGAGCTGGAACTAAGGAAAAGGCTTTACGTGTTTGAAGACCGCTTCCAAGCCGGCGAGTTGCTGGTCGGGAAACTTGGAGAATACAGAGATAACGAGGACGCCTATGTTCTCGCTATACCCGCCGGAGGGATTCAGGTGGCCGTAAAGGTCGCCGAGGGGCTTGGGATCCCCCTTGATGTCGTCGTGACGAGGAAGCTGCACATCCCCTGGAACAGGGAGGCAGGATTCGGGGCAATCTCGTGGGATGGGCTCATATTCCTCAACGAGCCCTTTGTCACTTCCCTCCGCCTGACTAAGGAGGAGATAAAACGCTGCGTGGTGGAGGAGTCGGGGGCCATCAACAGGAGGCTCAAGGTGTTCAGGGGCGACAAGCCCTTCCCGGATTTGAGGGGAAAGACTGTCATCGTTGTCGACGATGGGCTGGCTTCAGGGTTCTCTATGATGACAACCTTGAGAGCGCTGAGGAGAAGGGACGTGAGGGAGGCAGTTGTCGCAGTACCGACAGCTTCCATGAGCGCGATCAATCTCGTGAGACCCCACGCTGACAGGATCGTATGCCTGAACATCCGCTCGGGGCCCATCTTCGCCGTAGCCGACGCCTATAAGGTGTGGTACGACTTGTCGGATGGAGAGGTCATCGACATCCTAGAAAAGCACGGCTTCTATACCAAGCCACAACTATGAATCATCGGTAACTGCGCGCGCAAACAGGTAATAAGAGACTTCTTTTTCTAAGATACTGTAATGGTGTTTTCAGATTGGGCTTTCTACACTAAAAAGCATGTTGAAGTTGACGATGTCTACGGTGTCTATCAACTTTCTATGAGTAGAAAAGACGAGTCTGAGATTACATACATTGGACACGGAAAACTTCGTAGTGAATTGTTAAAGTATATTCTTGGAGACAAATGTAGATCTCCATCCATTTATTTCAGGTATGAGATTACATATGATGACAAAAAAGCTGAGGAACTGAAGAACGTCTTGCTACGTGAATATAAAGAAAGGTATGGACGACTACCGAAATGCAATTCTGATATCGTATAATCTCTTGTATTGATGCACATGTGTCCCTGCCACATCGCCCGTTCGTACGCCAGCCTGCTTTTAGCACGCCAGCGCGCGTGCGAGACAATGTTCTGAGTTGTTTGATGAGTCTACGGAGACAGATAAGAGGCGTATTCTGAACGACGGTATCTCATAACTCATTGGGGATGAGATCAGCTACATCCAGTTCTTGAAAAAGATCGACTAGTGCCAAGATGGTTCTGGAAAAGGTTGGAGATTCCATAGGACGAAGGATAAAGGCAAGAGGAAATGGGTTTTCAGGCATGAACAGCAGGAGAAAAACCGGTTGACCTGGCATAAACGATGATCGTCATCTCTAAGAAGCATATGGGCTGTGAACCCGGGTGAACGGTGAAAGGAATGGTGATGTGAGTAGGGATGGAGAAGAGTTCGATATGGCGTTGTACGCGCTCATGTGAAAAATGAGGTGTCTAAACCCTCCTTTTTTGGCTATCAGGGGAGTTAAATATCATCGATCCATTATATTTACAGAACGTATATTATGAGTGCGGGTGTTTACAGATGGGTTGTCCCCGGTTTATTAGTGGCATATAACCCTGAATCCATCTGAGCCCCCACGCTCTAAACCTACGCTTGATGGCGAATGAACTTCACCATCTGTTGATAGCTTCATACACGATTAGGGTGTAATGAGAATGTCGGAAAGTAATGTTGTATATATTGGTAGAAAACCTGTGATGAACTATGTTCTGGCTGTTCTGACCATCTTGAAACAAGATGGTTCGAAAGGGGCCGTTCTGCGGGCTAGAGGACGGGCAATCAGCACTGCGGTCGACACCGCCGAAGTAACCAGGAACAGATTCCTCTCCGACCTGATCTGCAGCGTCAGTATAGGGACGGAACAATTACCTCGTGAGGAAGGCGGAACCAGAAACGTTTCCACCATGGAGATAACCCTCACTAAGAGTCCCACGGGAGAGGTTGAAAAGGAAGAGCAAAGTTCTCGAGGAGACACCGGAGCCCCCAGATACAACCGGGAAGCCCGAAACACCGGCGACGGTGGAAGAACCCGCTCCTGAGGAGGCTCCGGAACCACTCCAAGAGAAGGAATCAACATCTGATCCCAAACAGGAGGATGAAGCGCCTGAAGGAGATAAAAAGATTGACGAAGGCACTCCCGAATGAAGCTGAACGTCTCATTGATCTCTGAGGGCTTCCCCCTTTCCATACTGGCGGCCCTTAGCTTCGGAGTCCCCTGTGTAGCCACAAAAGTGGGGGGCGTCCCAGAGATACTTGGAGAGAAGTTCCTAGTACAGAGATGGGATCCTAAGGGGCTGGCGGAGAGGATTAATTGGCTTCTTGAGAACCCTGATGAGAGAAGGAGGATCGGAATCGAGGGCAGGAAACTCGTGGAGAAGCGTTTCAGCCTAGATATGATGATCGGTGAGTACAGGGAACTCTACAGGGAGATTATATGACAGCCATCACCCTACCCCTGAAGAAGATCCCAGGGCAGAGCACGAGGCTCCCAGCTTTTTCGGAGGCAGAAAAATCACGGCGCCTATGGTTCTCCTGCTTACGACACCCTTCAATTTATACCTATACATCCGACTGAGCCAAGGAAACCTACCTTATTACAGCCTGATCGGTCTTCTACCCTACTTCTGGGGGATTGTCTCAATCATCTACTACATAAAGGAGTCCAGCCGAATGATGGATATGATCCTAGAGGCCGACTTGGATGAAGCTGAAAGGATCTTCAAAGAATCCAGGGTTAAATTCAGAAAAATCCTAGGCTCAAACTGTTTTTCCTCAATAATAATGATGGCCGTGTTCTCCTATCTACTAATAGCCTACGGGATGTTACCTCTCTTCATAATCGGCTTTAGCTCGATAACGTCTGTAGGGATCGCCGTCGCCGTCATCATTAGCCGTCACGAATTGGGAGCATTGCTCACCTACATCTTCACGGCATTCGCCTTCGAGGCGGCCTCCCTATTCTTGGCCTTAAGGGGTCAATGGGCGTTAGATGTTATCTTTCCCGTAGTAAGCGCCATGTTCGTTTACTCATGCCTCCGCCAAGTTGAAAGATATGGCCTGCGAAGCTTCTTCGAGAGAGTGATAAACTAATGAGTTTTTCCTTCGAGTATTTTGGATACGAAGAAATATATTCAATCATCACAAGCCTCATCGTAGTTGCAGCCATATTTTTATATTCTTCATAACATTCTACCGCCTCCCTCGTTAATGTTCCTATTGCGCGCGCTACGATGCCACCATGAGGCGCGGTGTGCGGGGTAGTCCACTGGGCATCAGGGGCAGGCTGAGGAACAGGCGTATCAACCGGAAGAGGGCGCCGGGGGAGCACCCGTTCGCCTTGATCAAGCGTGTGTTTCATGCGGGGCACGTGCTGGTGACGACTTTGCCCCGGGTCCATGTGAAGATGGTTTTCGCGTGTTTCTGCTTCAACCTGGTGCAGCTGGGCACGTCGGCGGGCGGTCATAAGGGTTTAGCATCGTCTCTATTACGTGTGAAGCCCCTGGGGTATCGGGATCTCTGGTTCATGGATACCATGAAACATTATTCGGCGTCGATCCTGATCTCTTGGGCGCCATCCCATAAAACCTTCCTACCCATCTCCCCGAGGCGCTCGGTCCCTTCAACGATAGTGGCGAAGTGGCTTCCCTGTAGCTGGCCAACGCGGCTGCTGAAGCATGCAGCACCGTAGGGTATGAGCATCTCCTTCTCGCTGACTCCCCCGGGGTAGTAGAGGAGGTCCCCTCTAGAGGGGTGGCTCGTCGCGTTCTCAAGAGGGGCCTCAATGCCGAAGCCATCCATGGGCAGCCAGGCCGCCTCGCCACTCCACCTCGCCTGGATCAACCTCCCTTCTATGGGGAGTGCCGCAAGCATCTTCCGGCACGTCTCCGGGGCGGCGTCCTCCAGTAGCTCGGCGATGAAGACGATGCCCCCTACGGTTAGAATCAATCTGCTCGACATGACGGATCGTAAAGAGACCCCCCAGTAGAAAAGATGTGGGCAAGGAGACTGGATGTTATACCGTGCCAAGACCTTTAATGCATCCAGAGAAAGGGGGATACTGAAGAGGGGGGCTTTCTAGGCCTCTTGTTGGGGGATATGTGATGGAACCTGTGAAAGTTGGGATCGTGGGGAACGGCTTCATCAGCGGGATCTACCTTGAGAACAGTAAGACCTTCAACAGCTTCGAAGTAGTCGCATGCGCCGACCTGATCAAGGAGAGGGCCGAAGGAAGAGCGAAGGAGTACGGAGTCCCCAAGGCCTGCTCCACCGAGGAGTTGATGGACGACCCCGAGATAGAGCTCGTCCTCAACCTCACCACCCCGGACGCCCACTACGATGTGGCCCGACAGGCCATAGAGGCGGGCAAGTCCGCCTACAACGAGAAGCCCCTCTCCATCGACCTAGCAGACGGTAGAAAGCTCGTCGACATGGCCGAGGAGGCGGGCGTCCTTATCGGGGGGGCACCGGACACCTTCCTCGGCGGCGGGATACAGACCTGCAGGAAGATCATCGACGACGGGCTGATCGGGGAGCCCATCGCCGTCAACAGCTTCATGACGTGCCACGGACACGAGAGCTGGCACCCCGACCCCGGCTTCTACTACAAGGAGGGGGGAGGACCGATGTTCGACATGGGCCCCTACTACCTGACCGCCCTAGTCAACCTCATAGGACCCATCAGGCAGGTGAAGGCCTCCACGAGGATAACCTTCCCAGAGAGGACCATCACCAGCGAGCCCAAGCAGGGGGAGAAGATAACCGTTGACGTCCCCACCCACGTCGTCGGGATAATGGACTTCCGCAACGGCGCAACCGGCACCATACTCACCAGCTTCGACGTCTGGGGGGCACAGCTCCCCTGGATCGAGGTCTACGGCACCCTGGGCAGCCTAAGCGTCCCCGACCCCAACACCTTCGGCGGGCCCGTGAAGGTCTACATGCCCGAGTTCAAGGAGTGGAGGGAGGTGCCCCTGAGCCACGGCTACACATCCAACAGCCGCGGCCTCGGCGTCGCAGACATGGCCAACGCCCTCAGGTCCAAGCGCCCCCACAGAGCCAACGGTGACCTCACATACCACGTCCTTGAGGCGATGCACGCGTTCCACACCGCATCGGACACGGAGAAGACCGTCAAGCTGGAGAGCACCGTCGAGAAGCCGGCTCCCCTGCCCCTGGGACTCATCAAGGGACACGTGGATCCCTAGAAACCTGAGACAGCCCACATCATCCTGCTAGGGAAAGTCTCACATAGAGTATCGAGAATACCAATCCTAGAGGACACCATCTTGGATTCAAAGGAGATTAAGGAATACGCATCGAAGTGGGTGACAGAGAACGAGAAGTGGATCTCAGACTTCGACCAGAAGATCTGGCACCTGGCTGAGCCCGCTCTCCGTGAGTACGAGTCCGCCGCAGCCTACGTCGAGGTCCTGAGAA
>JADHWN010000029.1 GCA_016783455.1 Candidatus Bathyarchaeota archaeon | reverse complement strand
TGTTTAGCTCGTTACGCATATAAGTCAAATTAAATTCTAAACAGTGCTTATTTTAACATTTTCATGATTTATTTAGCAAAAACTAGATAGAATATAAATAAATCTCGCTTATTTTAATCTGAGCTAAACACGTACATATGTTTTATTTACACAGTACGGACTTTCAATGATTCGAATCCTTCCCCCCGCACTCCGAGCCTGCATGAAGCCTTCGGGATCAGAGATTTCTACGGCTCAAGAGGCAGGGCCCACCCGGGTGAGAGAATGGCAGGAGCGAAGTCTCAGCTTTCTGTTTAGCCGAGAGGGGGCGTACGCCTCGAGCTTAGATGTCTCCCGTCCTCTTCGCCTTGGTGCGATCGTAGATGAAGAACGTCTCACCCTTCTCCTTCACGAACTCCACAGGGGTGACGCTGTCCATGCCATACACCTTGAAGGTCTTCTTCTCCCCGTAGAGGTCAACGGGGATGAGGGGCGTCTTGTACGTGCCCCTCCCGAAACTGGACTCGAGCTGGAGGATGCCCCCGCTCCTTGTGACCTTGTAGTCGGATACGCCCCTGAACGTTGTGTAGGAGCCCGTGAGCTCGTCCAGGGCAGTCATGCGCCTGAAGTATGGCAACTCCATGGGATCCTCGCCCAGGAGCAGGGCCAGTGCGTACTCCCCCATGTCCCCGAGGAAGTAGCCGCCGTTGGCGAGGAGCACGACCCCGACGCCTCTGTCTGGTATCAGGCCTATGTATGCGCTCGACCCGTAGACGCTGCCGCTGTGGTGTATCAGCCTGTGGCCCAGGAACTCCGTCTTGATGCGGAGCCCGTAGCCGTATTGGGTGACACTGCCCCCCTCGATGGGTTCACCCAGCGTCTGTATCTTCGGCTCCATCATCTCCCTGATGGACTCGGGGCTGGCCAGCGAACGGCCCTCGAATGCGCCGTCCGAGAGGAGCATCTTTATGAAGTTGGCCATGTCCTCGACGCTGCTCATGAGGCCGCCGTCGCTTATCAGGTGCCCGTAGGGGTACCTCGTCGGGGTTCTGCCACCCTCCCTTGAGACTATGTAGGGCGTGGCCACGTCGTCGTCCTCCTCCACCTCCCCCTCGTGGAAGGTGCTCCTCTCCATGCGGAGGGGGTCGAGGATGTGCCCCTTGACGTAGTCCGCGTAACCCTCCCCGGAGGCCTTCTCGATTATCAGACCCAGCAGTATGTACCCCGCGTTGAGGTACGCGTAGCGCTGCCCGGGCTTGGCCAGGGCCCAGTCCTCGGCTCCGGCCATGAACACCAGGAGGTCCTGGGGGCTGGAGATGGGGAACCAGACATCAGAGATCTCGGTGACCGTGGAGAGGGTCGCGGCCGCGTACCCCAGGGAGGAAAGCCCGCTAGAGTGGCTCAGCAGGTGCTTCACAAGTATCTTCTCCCCCATGGGCCTGGCCTTGAAGGGGACGTACTCCTCGACGGGGTCGTCGAGGCTGAGCAGGCCCTCCTCGTGGAGCTGCATCACCGCCAGGGCCGTGAAGGGCTTGGTCACGCTCCCGATGCAGTAGATGGTTCCCGGAGTCGTGCTCGTGTTCAGGCTGAAGTCCCTGAACCCCAGCCCCCTCTCGTAACATATCTCCCCCCCATCCAGGGCGGCGATGCTTAGGCCCGGAACTCCCCTATCCGTCATCCTCTCGAAAATGAAGCTCTCGAGCTTCCCCCTTACCTCGTCTCCAAGCGCTCCCATTATATCACCCCTCTATAACATTCGTCGCCCCTCGGGACCAGAGAGACTGAAATCAACACGGTAATAAACGTTCTGCACGCACTGATTGACTGGCTCAGGCGCCTCCCCTTCACCAGGTGATGGTGCATCTGGGCAATATGCGTGTTAGTTAGGGTTTCCGAGGATACTAATCCGTCTCCTCCGCATCAAGTTTAATCCCAGACTCGCCACTATGGACATCGACATAGAGAGAAGGTTCATTACATTGAACACACTGGGCGAGAGAAGTAGACCGAGACGATGTAGACAGAGAAAGAAACTGACCTCAATACGAGCGCCTTGAAGTGTAATCACGAAAATTGTGGCATCTATGAAGATTTATAAAAGAACTCAAGATAGCCTATTTTGTGAAGATCAACCTAAGCAGTGTATATGTGGACGATCAAGGCAAAGCCCTCAAGTTCTACACGGAGGTTCTTGGCTTTGTAAAGAAAGCCGACATACCAGTAGGGGAATTCAGATGGTTGACCGTCGTCTCACCTGAGGAGCCGGAAGGCACCGAGCTGCTCCTTGAACCCAGCGACAACCCGGCTACGAAGACGTTCAAGAAGGCCCTCTTCGAGCAGGGAATACCTCTGACGTCATTCGCCGTCGAGGATATCCAAGGAGAATATGAGAGGATGAGGAAGCTGGGCGTGAAATTCACCATGAAGCCGACAGAGATGGGACCGGTGACCGTCGCCGTGTTCGACGATACCTGCGGTAACCTCATACAGATTGCGCAGGGATAATGACACCTGCAATAAATAGGTGGTCTTTGACCATCGAGGTCTCGAACCCCCATATCTTCTCATGAATGGAGGGTTTTAATACTCCAATGCAGGAGAGACCTCCATCCAGACAGGGAGGAGCAACGTTGGTTAAGTTAGAACTTTCAGTCGACGAGATCGAGGGGCTGTACATCAACCTCGTCCACTATAAAGAGTGCATAGAGGATGGGCCAAGGGACGAGTCCTACCAGAAACTCGTCGAAGAGATCGACGCGCTGATAAGTAAATTCGACTCCATCCTGAACGAGCACACAGAGTAGCCTAAAAACCTCCTTTAGTGAGACGGCTCCTTAGCGCGAGGAAGCTGAGAAACGCGCTCTTCAGCTCATTGAGGGCCTGAGGTCGAAGCACGACATCTCCACTTATGAGCGTCGTCTAACTTCTGAGGTTCGGGGAGTCAAACCACAGCCCTGACACGTAGTGCCTGCCGGAGTCCTCGCTAAACACCACCCTCACCGTGACATCGGAGGTCTCACCCGTGAACCTCGCCCTGTAGTAGACCGAGATGTACCCCCCGCTCCTCTCAGCCTTCCAGTACTCCTTCGACACGTAGTCGCCGATCTTCGAGTTGGTCACCGTGACGGTCTCGTTGAACCGGGGCATGGTGAACGCATCCCTCATAGTCTGATCCATGTCGGAGATGAAGGATGCATAGTCGTGCGAGTTGAAGGCCTGAAGTATCTTCTCGCTGATAGGGTCAGCGTATCCCCTCACCTCCGCCTCGTCCAAGGGAGGAGGGCGCAACAGGAGGTAGGCAGCGGCCCCTGCAACTATGATCATTACCACGAGGAGGGCGTAGCGCTTCATCGATCAGTATAGAAAGTTAATACTTGAATAAACGTGTAGCTACACGTTCCCCTTCCTGTGCGCCTGACGCCTGGAGTCCTCCTCCGGCCTGATGAGCTCTTCCACGTACTCGTAGAGCCTGCTGTAGATGTGGGCGTTCTTGGAGTGGAAGATGAGCTTCCCCGTGGTGTACTCGGTGCCCGCGCGGCGGTTGATCTCGGCTACCAGGGCCTCGTTGAATATCTGGATGCCCGCGATGTTGGCGGGGAGGCCGGCGTAGGCGTCCCAGCTCCTGAAGTAGCAGGTGAGGTGCACCTGGTCCCTGTAGAGCTCCGTGTCCATCACGGTGAGGCAGGGGGGCTCGTGCCTCATGCCATCTATGGTCTTGAGGATGTCCGGGGGCTGCCTGATGACCATGGTGAGCTGGCGGTCGTTGGGCTCCTCCACGTACCTCTTGATGACCTCCTCCACCTGGTCCACGGGCTCCCTGAGCCTGCTGGCGTAGGTGTAGGTCTCCCCCTCCTCCTTCTCCCCGGCCCAGAGGTACTGGAGGGCGTATGATAGGACGTACTTCATGTCGCAGGGGGCCTTCTCGGCGACTAGGGGGCGGCTCTCCGGGTTGGTGATCTCGATGCTCACGTTGAGCTTCTTGGTCATGGTGATCTCCGAGCCGTATCCCACCTGGTAGTCGTCCCCGTTCCTCCAGATCTCCTCTAGGGTCCTGAACCAGGCGCCGGGGATGTCGAAGGCCTTCACGGTTGTGTGCCTCATCAGATGTTCCTCCGGGATTCCATCAGTAATATGATCTCAGCATATTACATACTTACGATCCCGGAGGCATCGAACGATAGAAAGGGGTACGAAAGGCGGGCTGACTGGCAGGCGAGGCTAGTCGAGGACGCCTCTCTCGTGGAGGGTCCTGAGCCCCTTCTCGGTCAGCCTGTAGTCGTATCCGTGGACCCGTCCCTGGATCCTCCGGGTCAGATAGCCGTCGCGGTGGAGCTTCTGCACGGTCCTCTGGACGCTGTTGTACCTCGCCCCCATCTTCATCACCAGCCTCGACCTCGTGCCCGGGAGGAAGTACTCGTCGGACTCGGCGAGGAGGAAGCCGCTGATCTTCCCGTAGGAGTCGGGGTCCTCGTTCAGGTGGGTCGCCCCCTCGTCGTGGAGGTACTTGAGGAAGGCGAGGGCCTGCTTACTGATCCTCAATCTAGGTTTGGTTAACTATCGGTGACACTTAACGGTATCGTGAGGGCGCCGCCACTCCCAATCCATCCGTAGCCTCTCAATCAGGGGCCACCACCTCTTCCATTCCTCTGTCGGCTTCTCACCGTGCGCGCGGGCAGCTGATGGAAGGAGATGTGTGAAGGCATCAATCTCGGATTTATGAGGGAAACTGATAAACGGACATCTACCTTACATCATTTCTGAGGGATATTAGATGAAGATCACCGAGGTGGAGCTGATCCCCGTTGACATGCCCCGCAAGAAGGTACTCACCCTGGCAAGGTACGGCAACCTAGGCAAGGGCACGCCCTTCGAGTTCGTGCTCGTCAGGGTCCACACAGACGAGGGGTTCACCGGCGTAGGCGAGTGCCCCCCGCTGCCCCCTCTCTCGCCCGAGTCACAGCCCGTCGTAATCGACGTCCTGCGGAAGTGGTTAGTTCCCAACCTTATAGGGATGGATCCCTTCGAGGTGGAGGCCATCTGGGAGAAGATGGACTTCCTCGCCCCCACGTATCCCATGGCGAAGGCCACGCTGGACAACGCCCTCTGGGACATCAGGGGGAAGAGCCTCGACATGCCCGTGTATCGCCTCCTCGGAGGGTCCGCACCTGAGGACATCCCAAACACTGGGCTCATCGGGATCGGGGAGCCTCACGAGGTCGCCGAAGAGGCTGAGAGGATGACAAAGTCGGGGTACACGTGCCTGAGGATCAAGATCGGCCCGGGCCATGACGTGAAGTGCTTCGAGGCCGCCAGGGACGCCGTCGGGGAGGGGGTCACCCTCCGGGTGGACTGCAACCAGGGCTACTCGGCCCCCGATGCTATCAAGATCATACGGGCGATGGAGCCCTTCGACCTGGAGCTCGTGGAGCAGCCCACGGTCTGGTGGGACTTCGCCTCTCTGGCCAAGGTTGCGAAGGCAGTGGACACGCCGATAATGCCCCACGAGTCCATCTACCTACTCTCGGACGTGAAGAACCTCCTCGACGCGGGTGCCCTCGGCGTCCTGGGGCTCAAGACGTATCGGCCGTGGGGGGGCTTGACCGGCGCCAGGAGGATACTGGAGATGGCCCGGATAATGAACGTCCCATGCCTCTTCCACGACGACATCGAGCTGAGCGTGAGCCTCGCCGCGGCGACCCACATAATAACGGCGTACAAGCATGTGATCACCCACAAATGCGAGCTCTCAGGCTACCCCGAGTGGATAGGGGACGACGTCGTGAAGGAGCCCGTGGAGTTCCATGACGGCTTCGTGCGTGTCCCCGAGGGGCCTGGCTTCGGCGTGGAGCTCGACGAGGACAAGCTGGAAACCTACAGGAAGGACCAGATAAAGATCTCATGAACTCCTAAGTCTATGGGAAGACGCTTGGGGCTTATCTCCAGCGCCCCATTCATTGTCTCATTGGATGAAATGAAAGTATAGGGAAAGGCTAGGTCTTGAGTTCGGGTGTTTCTCAAGGTACACCACAATGCATACAATCGAGACAACACACCGCGCCAATCTTTTATCCGACCACACGCACACATCCCTAGAACCAAGATGGAAGACTACAGCGTGAAGGGCCTCATCCCCTGGCTCTACTACAACGACCTCCCCCGAGCCATGAAGTTCTACGAGGAGGTCATGGGATTCGAGATGGTCGTCGACCAGGGATGGTCCAAGATCTACAAGATCCGGGACGGCGCCTACCTGGGCCTCGTCGACGGCGAGAAGGGCTACCACAAGGCAAGCGACACAAAACCCGTCATCATCTGCATCAACGTCCACGACGCCGACGCCTGGTACCAGAGGCTCGTCGCCAAGGGCGTGGAGATCGAGAGGCAGCCCCAGGAGTCGGAGAGGCTCAAGATCAAGGTGTTCATGCTCAAGGACCCGGAGGGATACGTCCTAGAGATCCAGGAGTCCCTCCCCGGCGCCCTCTCGATCTAGGAGTAGCCCAGCAGCGCCTCCCTGAGCCGCCCGAGCTCGGCCTCGGCTATCTCCCCGTGCCAGCCGTCATACCAGGGCTGCCCAGAGTTCAGGCCATCCAGGGACTCCACCAGCCCGATGCTCTTCCGCAGATGCCCGGCGACGTCACCGGAGACGACACCCGCTCCGTTGAAGAGATCCAGATGCCTCTCGGACCAGTCCCCGGGCTGATCCAGGCCGGCGACGTAGCGGGGCATGAACCTCCTCAGGGTCTCCATGTCGACGATGCCCCCCAACCGGCGGATCTCCCCCGAGGATTCCCAGAGGCTCTCATCCAGCCCGTAGACGGGCATGTCATAGTGGTTAGAGGCCAGCTGGGTGATGTCGCAGATGGAGAAGCTGACGAGCTCGACGCCCCACCCCGCGCAGAGCAGCCCCAGACGCTCCAGAGCGGGGATGGCCGTGAACCCGTAGAGCACGACCATCTCAGGCTCAACCCCTTCACCGAAGAGATGCGAGAGTGCGGCCTCGGCTGACCTGCCAGTGGCGAACGTGTCAGGGACGATGAGAGTCGAGGAAGCACCCAGGCCCCGGGGATCAAGGTCCGAGCAGGTGACACGGACCCTCCTCAAGTCGTCGGAGTGAGCCCTGTACCCGTCCTCGCTGTACTCGGTCCTGACGCTGATCACTGGAGTGTCCGGCGGGGAAACCTCCGAGACCCTGTACCCCGAAGAGCCCCTCAATATATTCAGGATGGAGTAGCCCCCGTCACCGAGGAGGCCAAGCCCCCTCAGCGAAGTCCAGAGGTCGACCGCGCAGCCGAGACACAGCTCAGCCAGCTCGACCCCCACGAGATAGGGATGGCAGGCGACCGACATGCCGGCCTCGGAGTCGAGGATGTAGCATGCGTCGACGCCCATATCTCCCGGCATGAGACCTGAACCCAAGTCGACCTCATACATATGAGCACTGTCGAGCCCGGGCACATCCACAGCCTTGGTCGAGGAGACGTCTACCGGGAACTCGTCCAGTATGGCCTCCAGACGCCCCTCAACGCCCAAAACCGCCACAGAGCACTATGGGCCCCACATATTAATTGAACTACCCATCAAGAAGGGAAATATACCGGACACATAAAAAAGAAAAAACGGAATGACCATCAGGGAGGAGACGGGTCCCCGCCCCACCTACTCCAACTTCCGCTCTCTGAGCAGGTCACGTATCTCCCGCAGGGCGATGAGCATCTCGTCCTCCAGCCCCGGCCCCCTGGGCACGGGCTCCTCCTCCGGGTGGACCACCTCGGTCCCCATCACGTAGGGCGACTTGAACCTCCTAAGCTCGTTCAGGATGAAGTCCCTCACCTCCTCGTAGAAGGTGATCCCCTCGAGCTTCTCCTCGGGCCCCGACTGATTGGACCCCGAGTACCCCGCGGTCTCGATGCTCACGTTGCCTATCCCGAAGAGCCTGTCGAAGGGCCCCGCTTGGCTTGAGATGTTGGTTATCGTCCTGAAGGGGACGTGCTTCCTGGTCACGGTGACGATCCCCTTCTTTACGTAGATCTCTGGCATCGTCTCACCGGACTCAGCTATGACGGAATACTCGATGCTCCCTATATAGAAGGGCACCACCACGACCGCCGGGACCAGCCAGACGAGGTCCAGCACCACTGTCCAGTAGTTCACGGGCCCAAGCCACTGACTGATTGCGTCAGCGGCACTCGGAACGTCCTCAGGCTCGACGTAGGCCATGAAGTGCATTGACCCCACAAACATGACGTTGACCGCCAGCCAGATAGCGACGGCCAGGGCTAGCATCGTGGTCCACGTCTTGTAGAGGTAGATCTTCGATGGCTTGAAGAGCTTACCGCTCGTGACTCTCTCTAGAGGAGGCTTGATGACCTTGACTCCTAACTCATTTCCCATATTCATTCACTCTCCTTTCGTTTGTACCGGGGGATCTCCTTGGAGGCCAGCTTGTTGAACACGGCGATCGACTGCACGGTCATAGGCGGCTCTGCCTCGTCCGGCCTCAGCTCAAGGCTGTACTCCTCCATCACTGAGTCCAGGGTCTCCCTGCACTCCGACTCCTTCGGGCAGTCCGGGCAGAGCTTGCCTGCGTACGAGTCGTGCTTGTACCAGACGATGATGCCCTGCTCCTCTGTGTATGCGATGTAGACTTGTGCATTCGCCTGGTAGTCGAAGCCGATGAGCAGCCCCTTGTAGTCGAGGAGGCTCTCCACATCCAGCCTATGGCTGTCGGCGTGCTCCTGCAGCTCCTTCGAGATCTTCTTCCTGGCCCTGTTCAGCACCCTTGAGACGTAGGAGGGGCTCCAGCCCTCCCCCGCGTTCTCCTCGGCTATTGTGCCCGTCGACTTGCCCCTGTGGAACTCCCGCCAGACGACGGCTTCGTGTTTCGATAGCAGCCCCATTTTTCTTCCCTCGGTTCATTCACCGCCCCCCTCAGAGGGATTTGGTAAATGTTTCACAAGATACTGGTAAAGATTTACCTAATAAAGGTTCCTATTGTTTACAGAAAATTGGTAAAAAATGTCTGCCCATAAAAACTTCAGGAAATTGATGTTAAAAAAAAGTGGACTAGCATTCGACCCCCAGATTCTCCACTATGAACGCCAGCTCGTCGGTGTACTCCTCGATAAGCTTCGCAGACGGCTTACCGCCCCCGTGACCCGCCTTTGTGTCGACACGTATCAGGACGGGAGCCGCCCCCGCATGGGCCGCCTGCATGGCCGCCGCGAACTTGAAGCTGTGAGCGGGGAAGACCCTGTCATCGTGATCCCCCGTCGTGATCAACGTGGGGGGGTACTCAGTGCCGGGCACGGCGTTATGATAGGGCGAGTACGCCAGCAAGGCCTTGAACTCGTCCGGGTCGTCCACGGAGCCGTAGTCGGAGACCCAGCCCCTGCCCACCGTGAACTTCTCGAACCGGAGCATGTCCAGGACGCCGACGATGGGGAGCACGACGCCGTACAGGTCGGGTCGCTGGACTAGACAGGCACCCGCCAGCAGGCCTCCGTTGCTCCTCCCGCTGATGGCGAGATGGGGCGTATCCGTGTACCTGTTCTCGATGAGCCACTCGGCGGCCGCGATGAAGTCGTCGAAGACGTTCTGCTTCCTCAGCTTCGTCCCGGCCTCGTGCCACTCCTTCCCGTACTCCCCGCCGCCCCTCAGGTTGGCCTGGGCGTAGACGCCCCCCATCTCCATCCAGAGGAGGTTCCTGACGCTGAACCTGGGCATCGACGGGATGTTGAAGCCCCCGTAGCCAGTGAGGTACGCCGGATTCCTCCCGTCCCTCTCCAGCCCCTTCCTATAACTGACGAACATGGGCACCCGGGTGCCGTCCTTGCTCGAGTAGAAAACCTGCTCCGTCGTGTAGTTCCCCGGGTCGTAACGGAGCTTCGGCCTCCTGAAGACAGTGGTCTCGTCGGTCTCGACGTCGTACCTGTAGACCGCGCCGGGGTCCAGGTGGCTCATGAACATGTAGAATGTCTCGGGATCCCCGTGCTCACCTTCGAAGCCCATGACGTTCCCCAGGCCCGGGAGCTCGACGTCCCGCACGTAGGCCCCGTCCATGGAATAGACCTTCACCCGGCTGTAGGCGTCGTGGACATAGGTGGCTATGAACATGCCCCCTACCAGGCTCACGGCCCTCAATGAGTCGGATGTCTCCTCGACCACCTCCCTCCAGTTCTCCCGCTCCGGGGCATTGAGGTCAACGGAGATGACCCGCCCCATGGGGGCATCGAGGTCCGTCATGAAGTAGAAGGTGTCCCCCTCGTTGCCGATGAAGGTGTAGATGGCGTCGAACTCGTTGAGCAGCTCCGTGAACCCCTCCTCCCCGGACCCGAGCTCCCTGATGAAGATCCCGTTCTCCCGGGCCGTGCCCTTGTTCACGGAGAGCAGGTGGAACCTCTTGTCATCGGTGACTATGGACCTGAAACGCCACTCCGGCTCGTCCGGCCTCTCGTAGACTATCTCGTCCTCGGACTGGGGGGAGCCCACTTGGTGGTAGCAGATCTTCTGGTTGAAGTTGGCCTCCTTGTAGGCCTTCCCCTGCTCCGGCTCCTCGTACCGGCTATAGAAGAAGCCCAGGTTATCCGGTGTCCACTGGGCCGCAGCGAATTTAACCCACTTGAGGTGGTCTTCGAGGTCCACGCCGGTCTCGATCTCCCTGATCCTCCAGTCCTGCCAGTCGGAGCCCGAGGCGGAGAGGCCGTAGGCGATGAGCCTCCCGTCATCGCTGACAGCAGTCCCAGTGAGGGCGATGGTCCCGTCCTCGGAGAGGGGGTTAGGGTCGATGAGGGCCCTCGGCTCCTCCTCCAGGGAACCCATGCAGTAGAGAACGCTCTGGTTCTGCAGCCCGTCGTTCCGGGTGAAGAGGTAGACCCCGCCCTCCTTGTGGGGGACGCCGAACTTCTCATAGTCCCAGAGCTCGGTCATCCTCCTGCGTATCCTCTCCCTCGCCCCGACCTCCCCGAGGTAGCCGAATGTCAGCTCGTTCTGGGCGTCGATCCAAGCCCGGGTCTCATCGGAGTCGATCTCCTCGAGCCACCTGTAGGGGTCGGGGACCTTGACGCCGTGGATGACGTCGACGTGGTCCGTCTTCCTGCTCTCAGGATACCTGTATGGGCCTATGGAGCCATCTTTCAAATATGATCACTTGGGGAAGTTTCTTCACATGATGTATTTTAAATTGGGCGTCGACCCAGGGCAACCCCCGTCTCTCCGTCCGTTGGCGACTTGGGGATAGACGAGTATAATCTGCGTTTTAAAAATGGAATAGCGATCAATAAATGAAGCAGGAATCCATAACCCTTTAACTGCTTCAAGATTCCTCAGGAATCTGTGAATCGATATGGGTGGCCGTGATTCCTACAGGAGCCTGAAGGAGAAGATGACGAACATCGACAAGACCAGTTCGAGGGATAGATCTATGATCGACCTAGGGCTTGATCAGATAGAGGTACTGCCCAAGAAGACACGCTGACCTAAGACACTTCTTTTCTATTCTCTATTCCAACAGTCCAGATGAGATCATAGAAGGGTTAAGCGGACCTTCTCGCCTCTGCCTATGCCCAGCCTCTCCCTCGCATTTCCCTGGTTGACGGCGAGCTCCATGTACCCACCGCCGGCGACGAGGAGCAGGAGGTCACCCTTGGGGACCGCGGAGAAGCGTCGGACGTAGGGGAGGGTGTGCTCGTTCTCTGATATTCCGACCTTGAACTTTGAGCCCTCAGTCGTCCCAAGCCCATCCAGGACCTCATAGGTGACGTTGGTCACGAGGTTCCCGAAGCCGTCGACGTGGATCACCGTCGCCTCCACGACGCCGTCCTCCACCGTGCACTCGTACATGGGGGACCTGATGTAGTCCTCGACCTCGTGGCCGATCTCCTCAGGGTCTACGCCCTTGGCCAGCAGGGCCCCCGTGGGCCCGAAGGTGTCCCTGCCGTCGAAGACGTCCGACAGCCTCTCAGGGAGGAGATCCCTCTTGGATATCCTGTAGACCTTCTCGACGCCGAGCCTCTCCGCCGCGGGGGCGAGGAGGCCGTTGTCGGGGCCCACCAGGTAGGCGCCCTTCGCCTTGATGATGATGGCCCCCCTCTCGCTCCCCACAGTGGGGTCGACGACTCCGACGTGGATGGTGCCCTCGGGGAAGTAGGGGACGCTCCGGGCCATGTGGAATGCCCCCTCCTCGATGCTGTAGTTACCTACGTCGTGGCTGATGTCGACGAGGGTCGCCTCAGGGAGGATCCTGAGGATGGCGCCCTTCATCTCGGCGACATAGGAGTCCTTTATCCCGTAGTCCGTCAGGAGAGTTATCACAGGCATCTCTGACACACGGAATAGGACGGTCTGAGGAGTAATAAGGATGACCCGTGGCGTCCAATCCGATATATAGATGATCGGGATATGATTTGACCGATATGAAGCTAGTTGTATTCGGTCCGAAGAGGCTCGGCGCCCTCCTGGAGGACGGCTCCATCGTCGACCTCAATCTGGCCTACGAGGCCCTCCTCGCAGAGGAAGGCGTCCCTGGAGCCAAGGCCAAGGCGTCAGCCAAGGTCCCCACCTGCCTCCTGGCATTCATCGAGGAAGGGGAGAAGGGGCTCAAGGCCGCTGTCAAAGCGATAGAGTACGTGAAAAACGGGGCTACCAAAACAGCTTGTGGCCAGAAACTAGTGTACAAGGGGGACAAGGTGAAGATCCATGCGCCGCTCCCCAGCCTCGCATCCCGTCTTGCGATGGCCGGCGCCAACTACTTTGACCACTCGGCCGCAATGACAACCATGATGTCTGGGACCCCCATCACCACCGAGGAGCTGAAGAAGCAGCACAAGGAGGAGGGGGTAGCCGTCTGGGGCTTCTGGAAGCACGCCAGGAACGTCGTAAGCCCCGGGGGAACCGTCACCTATCCCGCCTCGACAGACAGGCTGGACTACGAGGTCGAGGTCGCCGCGGTGATCGGGAAGAAGGGGAAGGACATCCCAGAGGAGGAGGCCATGGACCACGTCTACGGCTACACGATAGTGCTGGACATGAGCAAGAGGAGCACGATCCCCCCGCCGCCGCCTACCGCGAGAAGGGGTATGAGCGGAGGGCTGTTCCTGGGCAAGAACTTCGACACGTCGGTACCCATGGGGCCATACCTGGTGACTGCGGACGAGGTGGGCGACCCCCACAAGCTGAAGCTAGGCCTCAATGTGAACGGAGAGGTCAGGCAGGACGGCTCCCAGGAGGACATGATACGGGGCTACCCCTTCTGGATCAACCACGTGAGCAACGACATGACCCTGTACCCTGGGGACATCATCTGCGGTGGCACCTGCGCGGGTACGGCAGCCGACACCTCTCCGAGGGGCCCTGACCGCAAGGCACTCCCTGAGCGCTTCCTGAAGCCAGGCGACGCCATCGAGGCGTGGGCTGATAAGATAGGAAAGCTCAACGTCTCCGTGGTCGCCAAGGAATAGGCCTGCGAACTATCCCGGATGATCTCAGATCATCCTCTTTTTTTCACGATAACTATGTGAGCTGTTAAATAAACTGAGGAAAACCTCTAGCGATGCAAGTTGGGTAGGAACAAGAAGTACGATGGTTACACGGCGTACCAGTACCTTGAGCCTGGTAGGGACTACAAGGAGTTCAGGCTGAGGGAGGCCATCGTCGACGACTGGTGGGAGCCCGTCCCCCTCTCCAAGGCGGAGGAGGAGCGCTTCGAGGAGGTGATGGAGAAGAGCATCGTCATCGACCTCCACGCCCACGCCGACATCAGCCCCGCCGACACCGCGGAGTTCAGGGACTTCGACCGGGAGGGGAGGAACTTCCTCGCCTACGAGGCACTCAGCGTCTCCGGCCTCGACTGCGTATTCGACAATATGATGGACGGCTCATGCTTCATCAACACGAAGCACGGCTGGGACTGGAACGGCACCATCCACGACCTGGGGATGAGGCTCTGCGACATAGCCCACCAGGACTTCCTCGTCCACTGCAAGAGGGTCGATGACATTGTCAGGGCTCACGAGGAGGGGAAGCTGGCTTGGGTCGCTGTCATCGAGTCCGCCTCCTGCATCGAGAACGAGGTGGATCGCCTCGACATCCTATACGGCCTCGGGATCAGGAGCGTGGGGGTCAACTACAGCGAGTCCAACATGCTCGGCTCGGGGCTCAAGGAGCCAAGGGACGGTGGCCTCACTGACTTCGGCTACGACGCCCTGGTCCGCATGAACAAGCTGGGCATCCTCGTGGACGTGAGCCACGTCAGCGATCAGACCGCCCTCGACACCGTCGAGCTCAGCGGGAAGCCCATCATAGTCAGCCACAGCGGAGCCAAGGCCCTCACGCCCACCACGCGCATGTTCCCGGACGAGGTCATCCAAGCCCTAGGCGAGGCTGGGGGGGTCATGGCCATCGAGGCCGCCCCGAACCTCACTGTCACTGAGAAGAACCCGCTCCACGGCATCGACTCCTACATGGAGCACGTCGAGTACTGCATCGACCTCATCGGCATAGACCACGTCGGCTGCGGACCCGACACCAACTACGGTGACCACGTAGGTCTCTACCTCCACAACCTGGAGAACCACGCAAAGGAGGGGCTGGGCCACTATTCGCGCCCAAGCAGCGGGAAGGAGAACAAGTTCCTGGGCATAGACATGGACGTGGAGCAGCTGAAGACGCTCAAGTACGTCAGGGGAATGGAGAACCCCTCAGAGTGCATGCAGAACGTCGCCAGGTGGATGATAAAGCACGGCTACTCGGACGCGGAGATCGCCAAGATCATCGGCGGCAACGGCCTGAGGCTCCTGAGAGAGGTCTGGTAGAGCACAGACGTGGAAGCGACGTAGAGGAATAGCCTCTTTTACTTCCTCCCCTTTTTTCATCTTTGACATGCATCGGGACAGGTTCTACGCCGCCGTCGACCTCGGGGCCACGAACGTCAGGGTCTCCTATGGGAACGCTGAGGGCCTCAGGGAGAAGATCACAGAGAGGACGGACAGGGAGAGCGGCCCGGAGGGGGTAGCCGATCAGATACTCCAGATGCTGGAGCTCCTCGACGCCAGATTCTCAGCGATAGGCGTTGGCTCCATCGGTCCCATCTATCTGGAGACGGGCACCATCATTAACACTCCCAACCTCCCCTTCGAGAGGATCCCCGTGGTCGAACCCCTGAGCGAGGCCTACAAGGTCCCGGTGGGGATGCTGAACGACTGCTCAGCCGCCGTGCTGGGGGAGCAGGTATTCGGAGCCGGGAAGGGGCTCAAGAACCTTGCCTACGTCACCCTGAGCACCGGACTTGGGGGAGGGGCCATCGTGGACGGGAACCTACTCGTAGGGAAGGACGGGAACGCCGTCGAGGTGGGCCACCTCACCATCGACCCCAACTCACGGCTGATCTGCGGCTGCGGCTGCAGGGGCCACTGGGAGGCCTACTGCTCGGGGAGCCACATCCCGAAGTACGCCCGGCTCCTCATCGAGGAGCTGGAGCTAGACGACAGCCACCTAATGAGCACATCAGGCGGTGACCGCGAGAATATCACGACCGAGGGCATCTACAAGGCCGCGGGCGAGGGGGACCCTACCGCCCAGGAGATCGTCAGGCGGATAGGGACGGTGAACGCGATAGGCATCGCCGATATGGTCAACGTCTTCGACCCCGAGCTCGTGACCATCGGGGGCTCTATCGCCCTCAACAACCCGGAGCTGACCCTCGATCCAATCGTCGAGAACATCGACGACCACCTGATAAACCGGCGCCCCGAGATAATGATCACCCCCCTGGGCGCGGATACTGTCCTCCACGGGGCCCTCGTCCTGGCCATAAGGACCGCCAGAAAGGCAGATTAGAGAGAAAGAGTTGTAGCCCCCAGTTCCCCGAGGGCCACGAGAGGCTTACTCAGCCCCTTCGTGCGTCAATTGGGACAGGTAGGGGAGACGCACATAGGAGAGATGGAGCAAGTAAATATATCTCCGTTATGGGGCGGTGACCATGTTCAATGATACGGGTTACGGGTCAAGATCTGAGATTGATATGTGCTCCCCGGCACAGACAAGCTACGCCTTCTTCATGCGCTCGTTCTGGTAGACGCCGCTGTAGCCCTCCTCGACCTCCTTCACCCTGAAGAAGACGAGCTGGGCTATCCGGGCGTCCTTCCTCAGCCTGATGCCCTCCGGGTTGGTGACCACCAGAAGGGAGCTGCTCCGCCCCTTGTACCCCGGGTCCCAGACCGCCGTCTCCACCGTCGCACCGTTCCTGAGGAGGGTCGATCGGGTCCTGGCGATAGCGACGACGTCGAGGGGCATGGCCACCGCCTCGTTGTATACGACCGTGTAGGAGCCTGCAGGCAGCCAGTACCATCCGTCGTAGTCGGGGCTGAGGGGCCGCGAATCTGCGATGACCCGCTCCTCGTTGGAGAAGTCGACGCTACCGCTCCCGGCGAAGGCCTGGACCTCCCCCAGGGAGAGGTCGAAGCCCGAGGGCTGAAGCTGCTTGTCGAGGTCGATGAAGTTTGTGACCAGCTGATGCTCCTCGATGAGGCGCCTGATCTCCGCAGAGTTCAGCATCCATGGATTCCCCGAATGGCGTTTGATCTCATTGCAGGCATCACCGATTTCAGTCTATGGGTGAATAGGGGGTTAGCCGCTGGAGAGGGGGACGAACTCGACGCTGGGCCTCCTGGGGCGGTTCTCCATCTTGTAGAGGCTCATGAGGCTGTAGACCTCCATGGGAAGCTCCCTGTTGACGCATGCCCCCAGGAGCTCGCAGGCCTCTTCGGCGGTGACCGGGAAGTCGTGGGTGTACTTGCCGCTCACCAGCTCCTCCACGATCTCCTCGGTCTTCTCCTCGTCGTGGAGATCGCTCACCAGCTTCCGCACCAGCGCCTTGATCTGGGCTAACGCCTTCCGGCTCTCCTCCGCCAAGTAGAGGGTCCTGTCGTCGAGCTCATCGGTCTTCTTGGTCTCCACCACCTTGAGGATGGAGGAGGCCGCGTACATCCCCTGCTGGTCCCCCAGCTGGGGGTCCACGGGCCCCAACACGGCGTGGGGGTCCATCATTATCTCGTCCGCCGCCAGGGCGATGAGGGTGCCCCCGCTCATGGCGTAGTGGGGGATCATCACAGTCTTCCTCGCCGGGTGGGCCTCCAATGCGAGGGCGATCTGTGTGGCGGCGAGGGCAATGCCCCCCGGCGTGTGGATTATTATGTCGATGGGGGTCTCGTCAGGGGTCAGCCTGATGGCCCGGAGGACCTCCTCGCTGTCGTCGATGTCGATGTAACGGCTGATGGGGAGGCCGAGGAGGGAGATGGTCTCCTGCCTGTGGATGAGGGTGATGACGTTGGAGCCCCTGTTCTGCCCCAGTTTCTCCAGCTCCCGCCGCCTGTTCCGGAGGAGAGCCGACTTCTGAAGCTGGGGGTAGACGAATGTGAAGATGATGAAGAGGATCCAGATGTTGTTGAAGATAACGTCCAAGCTGAGCATTACAACCATCTGAAGGATGGCTCGAAAGTCTAAAAACCTTATGCGTAAGGCGACCATTCAAGCCCATACAAGAAAAGGTAGGCTGTTCGGGGATAATGAAAACTGTGGACGGCCTCAGAAACTAGTTCCGCCGTCTCTTTGTGATGCGCCTCTTCACCACCTTCGGCGGAGGGCTCTGGACCTTGAGGTCACTGGGCCGGTTCTTACGGACCCACTCGTAGAGACTCATATCTGGGCTCGCGAGGTAAACATGGAATAAAAATCGCGCCCAGCCCCTGAGAGGAGAGGGGTAGATGAAAGTATCCCAGGGAAGTCCGCTGGATTTAAGGGATCAACACGCCAATAGATTGAGTACCCAACATGCACATTAAAAAAGATACACCATAACAGTAACACTAAAAAATCATGAACATTAGAAAGGAATATGTGTAAGATATAGATATATATTCACTGTATCTAAAGAAACATCAGTAAAGATTCGAACTTTTTTAGTACACTACAGCGGTTCGAAGCTCATAAGAATGAACCCAACGAAGAGTAGACTCTCCCTCCTATTGACGGTCCTCATCCTATCCGCCTCAACCATCCCGACCCACGTCCAGTCAGCATCCACAACGCAGCGATACGGGATAATCTGCGGCATATCCGACTACGAATCCATCATGGACCTGGAGCTCACAGACGACGACGCAGCGGCCATGGACGCCGTCCTCGGGGACCTCTACTGGACCCACGTCACCCTCCTCCTGAACCAGCAGGCCTCAAGGACGGGGATCAGGGACGCCATCCAGGCCCTCCAGGGGACCGTCGACGGGGACGACATCGTCCTCCTCTACTTCGCGGGCCACGGAACATACGGAGACGACCTGAGCCCCCTGGACGAGGTCGACGGATACGACGAGTACATCTGCCCCTGGGATGCCACCCTCGACCCCGCCACTAGCATCAGGGACGACGAGCTCGAGGCCTGGCTCGACGCCCTCCCCTGCCGGAAGGTGGTCATCCTGGACACCTGCTTCAGCGGCGGCTTCATCAGGGAGAACGAGATGACCTCCCGGACCATGCCGGGCCGCCCCAGGGTCGACCTGGAGGGCTCCGTCGACAGGGACCTCGCCAAGCCCGGGTACATAATCCTCGCTTCATGCGAGCACGACGAGTACTCATACGAGAGCACCGCCCTGGGCCACGGCGTCTTCACCTACTTCCTCCTCAGGGGCTTCGCCTCCGCTCCCTTCCCAGCCGACGCCGACGGCGACCATATGATCTCGGCCGAGGAAGGGTACTTCTACGCGGCCCCTCTCACCACCGCCTACGCCCCCCTCCAGCACCCCAGGATGCACGACGACGACACCGCCGCCGAGGTGGAGCTGGGATGCGACCAGACCGTCGGGGGGGAGGTCACCCCCGTGGACAGGGGGGCGGTCCTGGCCCCCATCCTGGGGCAGGTATGGGTGGTCCTCCTGTCCCTGCTGCTGGTGGCGGTCACCGTCCGCAAGGGCAGGCCGTGAAACCGCCGGAGCCCCCCCCCCCGGAAGTCCATGACAAACAGATAAATGTGGACGAAAAGGTAGGGGTATACGTGGATTGATTTGTCACTGGCGATGCCGACCGAGCTAGCCGCCAAGTTCCTCATAGGATGCGGGGGGGCGGCCTTCACCATCTACTCGAACATCGGGGGGGAGCTCCCGGGGATGGGCAAGTCCACCGAGATCAGGAACCTCACCGAGTCCATCGACGAGCTGAAGGACAAGGTGAAGGAGGCAGAGGAGAAGCTCGGGGCCGAGCAGGACAGGCTGTCCAAGGCTGAGATCTCCGTGGAGCAGTTCGGGGCCATGGAGCGGAGCATCAACAACCAGAGGGACGACTGGAACGCCGAGGTCGTGGACCTCCGGAAGACCAGGGACGCCCTGAGGAGGGGCACCTACTTCCAGGGGGCCCTCATCTTCGTCGCCCTCGGCGGATTCTTCGCCATGTTCCTCACGTCAGGCACCCTCCTTGAGAACAGCACACCGCAGGTGCAGACCATACTCTCAGCCGTCGTCGTGGGGGCCGGCTGGTCGGGGATCATCAGCCGCTACATGCAGACGGGTGACCTCAAGGACGAGGCCCTGGTGAGGAGCAAGAGGCTGGACGAGATCATGGGGAACTACGAGGGGATCATCAAGGACAACCTGGCGGGGTACAAGGAGAAGCTGGACGCCATCAACGGTGAGCGGGCCTCGATCGTGGAGGGATACGAGAAGGTCGTCGCGATGCTCGCGGAGAGGGTGGAGGAGGGGCGGGAGATAGCGGCCAAGTTCAACAAGATTAAAGAGGAGATCAAGGACACGAAGATAGTGGAGGACCTGGCCAAGCTGGGCATCCAGCTGTAGGAGTGTGAGCGTATGTCTGACAGGGAGAAGGACGAGATCGAGGAGCTGCTGAAGATGGTCAAGAAGCTGACCGAGAAGGACATCGGCCTCGACGTCAAGGACATAGAGGACGACGAGAGGGTCCAGCAGACCCGCAGGCAGGTAGAGCAGCTCAAGAGACGAGTCTGATACTTTTTTTCATTTTTTCGGTGTGCGCCCGCCATCCACCAGGAGGGGGGTCACTCCCATCCGTAGGGGGACAGGGTGACGGGGTTGAGGAGGCTCTCCGTGGGGGCGTAGTCGTCCGTCAACACCCTTGAATCCTCGTAGTATATCTCCCCCTCGTAGAGGTTCCCCGCGTACCTCGCCAGGGCCTCGCCCCTGAAGGGGGCGTCCCCGGCCATCGCCTGGAGCTCCTGGCTGGTGTACGCGGGCTCCGTCGCGGTCGCCATCAGCGCGATGTTCTGTACCATGGAGGTTGACCTACTCCGGGTTGTGAAGAGGTAGACCTGGGGGAGGACCTCCTCGACGGTCCTGACCTCGGCCATGAGGAGGTCCGAGGTGTCCCCTATGATGGAGCTGATGAGGTTGGAGACGACGACCCCGCCGGGGTTGAGGTGCTCGGCGAGGGCCTCGAAGAACTCCAGGGTCATGAGGTGGAACGGCACGTAGGTCTTGGAGTAGGCGTCGAGGACGATGAGGTCGTAGGCCCCCGCCCTGCCCAGGAACGCCCTGCCGTCTGCGACGTAGACGTTGAGGCGTGGGTCGTCGGGGACGTAGAAGTACTCCCGCGCCACCCTGACGACCTCGGGGTCGATCTCGACGACGTCCACGGTGACCCAGGGGTAGTATTCCAGGAACTGCTTGGGGCCCGAGAGGCCGCCGCCGCCGATGAAGAGGACGTCCTCTATGCCGGGGTTGAGGACGAAGCCCATGTTGAAGTAGTCTGTGTAGGTGAAGACGGCGCTGTTGGAGCCGTTGAGGTAGCATGCGCTGTGGGCCATGTTGTTCAGGTAGAGGACCCGGGTCCCCTGGCCGGGCTGGTCGACGACGGTGAGGGAGCTGTAGGCTGTGTCCTTCTGGTAGACGACGTCCCCCGTGAAGACGGAGATAGAGCCCCCCAGGAAGCTGGAGGACGGGATGAGCATCACCAGCACCAGGAGGAGCAGGGTCATAACCTTCTGTTCCCTCGCCAGCCCCGTGAGGGAGACGGCTATCAGGACGGCGCCGAGGCCGAGGAGGATGGCCCTGACGCCTAGGTTCGGGATGAGGACGAAGACGGTGAAGAAGGTGCCGAAGATGCTGCCCCCGGTGGAGACGGAGTAGAGGGTCCCGGAGACGCCTCCGATGTTCGTGAGGCTCCGTGTGGCGAGTCTGATGGCGTAGGGGGAGACCATGCCGAGGAGGGTGGTGGGGGCCGCCAGGAGCAGGGCGGAGGCGAGCACTGGCCCGTAGCGTTCTCCGAGGCCAGATTTGAGCGCCGTCTCCAGGACGAGGTTGGCGAAGACGGGGATGGGTATGATGAGGCCCCCCGCCGCGCTGATTATCAGGCTGAACGTGCGGAAGCTGGGCTCTCTGTCGGCGTACCTTCCGCCGAGGTAGTAGCCGAGGGCGAGGGAGGTCATGACGACTCCTATGAGGCTGCCCCAGACGAAGATGCTGTCCCCGAAGACGGGGGCGAGGAGCCTGCTGCCCACCATCTCCAGGGCCATGACGACGGCGCCGGAGATGAAGACGTCGAGCCGTATGCCCCAGAGGGAGCCCTGATCACGTAGACCCATTGCCAGATGATATGGGATCAACTCTTTAATGCTTTATCTTTTCGTTCGAGGAAAATTTTCAAACGCTGTCTAGATCGTCTTGTGCCAGTGATAGTAGTCGTACCTCTCCGTGAAGCCCGTGACCTCGTAGAGACGGTTCGCCTCCAATGTATCCGCCGCCCCACCTATGTAGAGAAGCGTAGGATCGTACTTCGCGAGCCGCCTGAATCCCTCGGAGAGTATGGCCTTCGCCAGGCCCATGCGACGATACTGGGGGAGGGTGCCCATGGGCTCCAGCTCCGTCACCCGGCTCTGGGGATCCATCCTGAAGGTGCAGAAGGAGGCGATATCCCCGCTAGGGGCGACCGCTACGAGGTCCAGGTCCCCGCGGTAGAAGGACGCCTGGGACAGCTCCTCGAGTATCTCACCGGTGAACCACTCCCCGTGGCCGAAGACCACCCTGATGGCCGCGGCTATCCTGTCGAAGTCCTCCTCCGGCTGGACGGACCGGATCACGTACCCCTCCGGGGGTCTGTAGTTTGGAATGGGGGTGTCCACATCCCGCAGGCGTAAGATCCCGTAGACCTGCCCCCTCTCGAACCCGTGCTCCCTGAGCGCCGCCTCCCTCGCCGGGTTTCCCTCCAACGCCACGACGGAGATCTTCAGCTCCTCGCCAGAAGCCTTCTGGGAAGTGCAATAATCGACGATCCACCCCACCACCTCCTCCTCCAGGTAGGCGTAGTCGGGATCCATCTGGATGAAGTAGAGGAACCTCGCCTCTGGGTTGGCCACCGCCACGATCCTCGGCTCCGGGCCCCCCACCTCCTCCCAGAGACGGGTCCCCGCTGCCATTTCAGCACGGCTGTTCTCGAAACGGGGAGGCAGCCAGTTGTGGAGGCTCCCGGTCTCGGCGAAGGAGTCCCTGAGGAAGCCCATGACCCTCTGGAAATCCAGCTCCGGATTATATCCACGGGAGACGACAGGCATGGGATAAGGGATTCCACGCATCAAGCTTATCCCTTTTTCGCCCCCAGATAACCATGAACAAAACCCAACCTCGCGCCCGGGAACCCCTATCCCCAGCCAGCCGCACTCGGGATGGCGGACTTGGGTGCAATCAATACACCGAGCGGGTTTCTCCACTTCGACCCCCTCCCCTCGCACTTCAGGATTATCCGCGCGCGCACTTGTACGATGGGATACCAGATTAATTACCTACGGTTGATCTCCACTCATGATATCTTATGAAGCCCATTATACTTATCATTGGAGATCGTTCCACATGATCGTTTCTCATCCTCGCTGTATCGGAGTCGTTGGCCGTGATGCGTGTCAGAATCTCTTTGGGTGTCAACTGATCTTCTAAACTCTCACTCACAATTCTGCTCCAGAGGTGTATCTGATCTTTATGGGCCTCGAGTCGCTGCACAGCGTTATTTGTGACCCCGAAATGACCGTAGCATGCTTTTTCTGGTCTCAACGAGATCAACCGATCGAGGCTATCCATAGCCTTTTCTGGGTTGAAAGGCGGGGGAGTTGTAGGCGTCACGACATCGAACATAGGGTCGTAATGTCCACCAGCATCCCCCAAGATCAAAGTTCTATCCTCTGGAACATACAGGCACTGATGATGAGAAGAGTGCCTAGGAGTCCAGATCACCTTCATAGTGACGCCATCTAGATCGATTTCCTCATTATCCTTTGACTCATCCACCATTTGTGCTGGAACGCCCTTGATCTCACCGTAGTCTGAGACTGCATCTCCGAACAGGCTACGCGCACCAGCTTCGAGCTTTCGTGGATCCTTCATGTGGGATGCTCCGTGCGGATGGACCAGGAGTCTTGTTCTCGGATATGCCTGCATTAACCGCCAGCTACCAGCTGAATGATCTAGATGGATATGGGTGGGTGCAATGAACAGTAGATTTTCACCTGAGACCCCGAGTTCATACAAGGACTTCTCAACATACGGGATAGACGCAGTGGGACCGGGATCGACGATGACCGATGTTCCCCCCTGAATGAGATAGGTGCCCAGCACGCCTGATCTACCCTGAAAAGGTGCATCGATAAGTACGATGTGTTCGCTGATGGAATCGAAACTCATCATTACTCCCAGGAGGCTTCAAGGGATAAGCTAACCGATGATTCAGATGGATATCCGCGATACAGACTTGCGCGCGCATGTGGTGGAGGGCTCGAATTATAAGGCGAATAACAGTATAGTTCGATGTATCAGGAGAGATCGGTTTGGCCCAGATGGACGCCCCCTGGATTCCCGTCATTGACATCGAGACGAAGCTGGAGGAGATCGAGGAGCCCTGGTCTCCGGTGGACCTGGCCACGGTGAACGACCAGGTCATCAGGATGGCCCTGTTCCACGGCGAGTACCACTGGCACAGGCATGAGGAGGAGGACGAGCTATTCTACGTCTATCGGGGCGAGGTCCGCATCGAGGTGAAGGGGCATAGGGACGTCGAGCTGCGCTCCGGAGAGATGGCCGTGATACCCAGGGACGTGGAGCACCGCCCGGTGAGCGCTGGCCCTAGTTATGTGCTCATGTTCGAACCGCTCCAGTTGAAAAGCAAAGGCGACTGACGGCATGACGCGCGCCAGCGTGTAACGTAAATTTAAGGATTGACCGGGGGAGTAGTGCCAATATCTTTTCCTGATCGGGTTTTACCATTATCTCTGGAGTTCACCATCTCTGCAGCGAGGCTTCTCTTCGCCATACATGGGTATG
>JADHWN010000071.1 GCA_016783455.1 Candidatus Bathyarchaeota archaeon | reverse complement strand
TGATCACCCCGGCTGACTCGAGCCTCTGGACGTGGTTGATCACCGTCGCCGCTGAGACGCCGATGGCGGTAGCTAGCTCACGGTAGGACCTCTTCGAGTTCGTGAGGAGCTCCCTGAGGAGCTTCCTGTCTATCTCGTCAAGCGCGAACACATATATCACCTATACAATTGATGCGTTTCTTGTTTATGATGTATACAGATGTATATGAATTTACCGAAAAACTTCATATGCATTCAACAAAAGGACGCATGTTAATGGACACGCGCATAAAGAAGCGATCGTTGCTGTTTTCTGGAAGTCTGATTGACTGACAGATCCATGAAATATCGCCCCCCCACTGTATTTGTCATTAGATTTCCAGGCTATATGGACTCCCTGAACATCTGTGAAGATCCAGAAGACGTGTCGTATCTGCACTATACACTCATTCAGATTTTAAACGATTTGTTATACATATGTATAGTATTATATCCATAACCTTAATATATGCGAAGCATAAAGGAGATTTCCATTATGGCCGATTTCAAGTTGACGAGCGAGGAGTCCCTTGACACCATCATGGGCCTGGTCAAGAAGCATGACATAAAGTACATCAGGCTCATCGTTGTCGACCTCGAGGGCAGCCCACGGGCGATGCTCATCCCCGAGTACGAGATGGAGTACGCCCTCACCTACGGTATAGGCTTCGACGGCTCCTCCATCGCGGGCTTCAGGGACGTGAACGATAGCGACCTCATCGCGAACGCGGACCCCTCCACCTTCCTCATCCCCATGTGGGAGACCCCGGGGATAGCCATCATGTTCAGCTACATCTCAGTCCCCGGCGGGGAGCTGTTCGAGGGGGACCCGCGGGGGCTCCTCAAGAGGACCATCCTGGACCTTGAGAACGAGGGCTTCGGGTTGAACACCGGCCCCGAGCTTGAGTACTTCTACATCACCCAGGAAAACGGATTCTACGAGCCCTTCGGCTCGGGAGAGTACTTCGATCTCCCTCCCCTCGACCCAACCGAGGACATCAAGATGGAGACCATGATGTGCCTCGAGGCCGCCGGCTTCCAGCTGGACAAGGTCCACCACGAGGCCGCCAAAGGCCAGCAGGAGATAAACTTCCGCTACGCTGACGCGCTGAAGACCGCCGACAATGTCCTCCTCTACAAGCTCGCGGTGAAGACCATAGCCCAGAAGCACGGCAAGCTGGCGACATTCATGCCGAAGCCCTTCTGGGGGGTGAACGGAAGCGGCTGCCACGTCCACCAGAGCCTCGTCGACCTGGACACGGGGGAGAACATCTTCTCAGATCCTGATATGCCTGCAGGCCTTTCTCAGAGAGGGATCAACTATATTGGCGGGATCCTGGACCACGCCCAGGGGCTCTCCATGGTCGTGGCCCCCCTCGTCAACTCCTACAAGCGGCTGGTCCCCCACTACGAGGCCCCGGTATACATCGCCTGGGGCTACGGGAACCGCTCGGCGCTCGTGAGGGTCCCCCAGTACCCGGAGGGCATGGACAAGACCGCGCGGATCGAGTACAGGCACCCAGATCCCTCCTGTAACCCTTACTTGGCGGCGGTCGCCATGCTCAAGGCGGGGATGGAGGGGATGTCCAAGAAGAGGGAGCCCATCGAGCCCACCTCCGACAACATCTACCACATGTCAGAGGCTGAGAGGGACGAGAAGAGCGTGGGGATGCTCCCGGAGCACCTGGGGGAGGCCGTCGACAGCTTCGTCAAGGACTCCCTTGTCTCGGAGGCCCTGGGAGGGTACATCTCCAAGAACCTCGTGGAGATCAAGACGCGCGAGTTCGATGAGTACAACGAGTTCACGGGGAAGAGCTGGCAGGAGAGCCGGCCCGCGATAACGTCCTGGGAGCTCGATCGCTACCTGGTGCGCTGCTGATCCTTTTTTCACTCTCTTTTCTCGTATATCCTTCCCTTCTTTGTCCCGCGCGCGAGCAACCTTTCACGGATAATGCTACAAAACTTTATACGTGATGCTCTGATGGGTGTGAGTGTTGTAAAGCAGGCATCTCCATTGACCAAGTATATTTTCATTACTGGCGGGGTGCTCAGCGGGCTGGGTAAGGGACTGGTGACCTGCTCCATCGGGAAGGCCCTGCAGGTCCGAGGGCTCAACGTCAGCGCCGTGAAGTGCGACCCGTACATCAACGTCGACGCAGGCACCATGAACCCCTACATCCATGGCGAGGTCTTCGTCCTCGACGACGGATACGAGGCCGACATGGACCTCGGCACCTACGAGAGGTTCCTGGGCATCGAGCTCACGGGCATCAACAACATCACCTCGGGCCAGGTCTACGAGCACGTCATCAGGAAGGAACGTGAGGGCGGATACCTGGGCACCTGCGTCCAGATAATCCCCCACATCACAGACGAGATAAAGCACCGCCTCCGCCACGTGGCCGAGACGACGAATGCTGACGTGCTCCTCATCGAGTGCGGGGGGACAGTCGGCGACTTCGAGGGCCTCCCCTTCCTCGAGGCCTTCAGGCAGATGAGGATGGAGGAGGGTAGGGGGAACAGCCTACTTGTGCATGTGACGCTGGTGCCGGTGCTCAGCGCCGTCGGTGAGCCCAAGACGAAGCCGACGCAGCACAGCGTCAAGGAGCTGCGGGCCATAGGCCTCCAGCCCGACCTCATCGTGGCCAGGGTCGAGGGAGGGCCCCTGAATGATGACTCCAAGAGGAAGATAGCTCTCTACTGCAGCGTCGAGGAGAGGGCGGTCTACTCGTCGTTGAACGTCGACCCCCTCTACAAGCTCCCGATGCTACTGGAGGAGCAAGGGCTGGGAGAGGTCGTCTGCGAGTACCTGGGCATCGACTCCGAGGAATCCGACTGGTCCTTGTGGAGCGAGATGGTGGAGCGCTTCGAGAGCCCAACCGAGACCGTACGGGTCGCCATGTGTGGCAAGTACGCCGAGCTGGCCGACTGCTACGTCAGCGTCAACGAGTCCTTGAAACACGCTGGAGCCAAGGCGGGGTGCCACGTCGACATCGTCTGGATAGAGACCGAGGAGTTCGAGGAGGACCCCTCATGCGTCGCCTCTCTCTCCGCGTATGATGGCATCCTGGTTCCAGGGGGCTTCGGCCACAGGGGTGCCGAGGGGAAGATGCTCGCGATCAAGTACAGCAGGGAGGAGGACGTGCCCTTCCTAGGTATCTGTTACGGGATGCAGTTGGCCATCGTCGAGATGGCGAGGAACATGCTGGGGATGGAGGACGCTCATACCACCGAGTGTGACCCTGATACTACCCATCCTGTAATTGACCTCCTCCCTGAGCAGGTGGAGGTGGAGGAGCTTGGTGGAACCATGAGGCTTGGAGCCCACACGGCCATCGTCAAGCCTGGCTCACTGGCCAACAGGCTATACGGCTCAACAGAGATCCAGGAGCGCCACCGCCACAGGTGGGAGGTGAACCCAGACTTCTGGGATCGCCTCGAGGAGGCGGGGATCAAGTTCACGGGCTGGAGCCCGGATGGCAGGCTCAAGGAGGTGATGGAGAGACCCGACAACTACTTCTTCTTCGCCACCCAGTTCCACCCCGAGTTCAAGAGCCGACCCTGGGACGCGTCACCGCCCTACTACGGCTTCATCAAGGCCTGCCTCGATAGAAAGCGAGGAGTGTCGGAGCCTACATTCTAATCTCTACGAGATCCTGAGGCATCTCTGCCCCATCTCGTCTAGCTTTGAGGGGAGGTCGTCGAGCTCCCGGATCATCCTCTGGTACCACCTATCCAGGGACTCCCTCACAGCCAGCTTCATGATCTCAGGTGGGACAGCGGAGTACATGTACTGGTAGCCCCCGAGGCCGATCAGGTTCTCCTCCCTGTGGGCCAGCCCCTTGTCGACGAGGTTCTGGAGAAGCCTCTGGGCCGTGGGGCGGCTCTTCCCGATGCGCTCCGCCACGTTGGTCACCGATGAGGATCCGCCTGTGGCCAAGGCGCAGTAGGCCTCCATCTCGGTAGTTCTGACTCCCAGGGCGCACCTCATGATGGCGTCGGCGCTCATTTGGGGTGTGGCGATGAGGGATTGGAGGTCCTTAAGGCTCATGCTATGTTCAATGCTGTTGAACATCTTTAAATACCTTTATATTCTCCCCAAGAAAATATGCCTTGAAGCCTAATGGTCAACGAGATAACGGATGCGACCTTCGAGGAGTTCATAAGCACCAACGACCTGGTGGTCGTCGACTGCTGGGCGGCGTGGTGCGGTCCCTGCCGGTTCCTGTCTCCGGTGATAGAAGAGCTGGCGGAGGAGCACAAGGACGTAGCCTTCGGAAAGCTCAACGTTGATGAGAACAACCAGGTGCCCATGAAGTTCGGCATCATGAGCATACCCACCCTCCTCTACTTCAAGGGAGGCAACATGGTAAACAAGACTGTGGGGGCCCTGCCGAAGAAGGCCCTTGAGGAAGTCCTCGAGAAGCTGAAGAACTAAAACCACCCAGCGTCAACAGCATTTTTTCCTTCAATCTTCTCGTTCTCCTAAACTATTTATAGGGGGCTACTCGTTTTGAGAGGAGCCGCAGGTACCTTCCCATGATACACATCATCGGCGTTGTCGTCGCCTTCGCTATCATCGTAGCCCTGAGGCTTCGCAACGTCGACTTCTCCGTCTCGCTCCTGACGGGGTCCCTCATAATCGTGCTGACCTCATCCGGGCCCCTCGGTATTCTGATCGATTCCATCAACGGTACGATCACGGACCCGAGCACCTGGAACCTGACCGTCGCGGTGGCCCTGATCACCGTCCTCGGCTACGTCCTCAAGGAGACAGACCTGATCTCCGAGCTCATCGAGGGCCTCAGGGGAGTCCTGCCCAGCAGTGTTCTCATGGCCGTGATACCCGCGATCTTCGGGCTCTTCGCCATGCCCGGGGGGGCTCTGATATCGGCGCCGTTCAACGAGCCCGAGGCGGATCGCCTGGGTCTGAGGCCGGAGCACAGGACGTTCATCAACATCTGGTTCCGCCACCTCTGGTACTGGGCCTCACCCACCGCCCCCCTCGCAATTCTGACGACGACGATAGCCTGCCTGAACCTGAACGCGTTCCTGTTCGCCCAGCTTCCCCTCTTCGCCTTTACCGTGGGACTCGGTCTCGTGGTGTCGCGGTCGTTCATCAAGCAGGACAGAGTGCATGGGGCACCCGTAGAGGGGAACAACGGCATCGTCAAGGGGCTCATCCCCATAGTATCTATCTTGGCGCTGAGCTACGCCGGGATCCCCCTCTGGGCCGCTTTCGTCGTGGGAATAGTGATGGTCTTCGCCGTCATGAAGGTCCCAATTGGCGATTGGGGGATGATGGTTGTCCGGGGCGTCAGGTGGGACACGACGGCCGCTGTCGTCGCGATGCTGTTCTTCAGGAACGTGGTGTCCGCCTCCGGGTCCGTGGCCTCCCTCATCGTCTCGGTCACCGAGATGGGGATTCCCCTCATCGTGCTGTTCATCGTCACCCCTCTCCTGGTGGGCTCCATCTCGGGGACGGCCTCCATGGGCTCCGCCATAGTCCTCCCCCTCCTGCTGCCCTTCTGCGGCACCGGGGTTCACCTCGTGAGCGTGATCTACGCTGGGATAATAGCCGGGTACATGGCCAGCCCCCTCCACCTCTGCCTCATCCTCACGAACAGCTACTACAAGTCCGAGCTGGGGAAGGTCTACAGGTACCTGGTCCCCTCCCTGGCCCTCCTCTATGTCGTGGCGGTGGTGTACCACCTGACAATGTATGGTGGGCTGCCCGTCTAGGGGCAACCGATTTATTCTATGTCCCGATAGACCAGAATGGTCCCTTTGGGAGTAAACCTCACGCCCATCATCGTCAAGGAGGTCGTCGACCTGGACGCATTCAGAGGCCGCACCATAGCTGTCGATGCCTTCAACGTCCTCTACCAGTTCCTTGCCCTCATCCGCACACGGGAGGGTAGACTCCTCTCAGACAGCGAGGGCAGAGTAACCTCCCACCTCGTCGGCCTCGCCTTCAGGACGACGCGCCTCATCGCGGACCACGGGATAAAGCTGGTCTTCGTCTTCGACGG
>JADHWN010000028.1 GCA_016783455.1 Candidatus Bathyarchaeota archaeon | reverse complement strand
GCCTTTGAGGTCGGAAGTTCAAATCCAAACAATATTTTTCCAAGAAAAGCAGTTTTCATAGTCCAAGAATATCGAATTACTAACTGAAAGAAGCCTCAATACTGCTTACTTTCAGAAATAATTGATGGTAGCGGGGGGTAGATTTGAACTACCGACCTCGGGGTTATGAGCCCCGCGGGCTAGCCTGGCTGCCCCACCCCGCTCCAACAAGCCATACCCCTCCATACTCTTATAAACTTCACCCCACCACACAAAACCCGAAAAAAAGGCCAACACCGATGCCCCCCAAAACCAAGATCCCAGAAGAACGCATACGCATCCTATTCAAACAGGCCGAATCCACATACCCCACAGACCCCCAACGCGCCCAACGATACGTAGACCTCGCCCGCAAAATAGGCACCCGCAACCGCACCCACCTCCCCAGAGATCTACGCAGAAGAGTCTGCCGCAGCTGCAAGGCCTACCTAGTCCCAGGAGCCAACAGCCGCACCCGCATCCGCCAGCGCAGGGAACCCCACGTCGCTATCACCTGCCTCGGCTGCGGCCACATCACCCGCATCCCCCTCCGGAGGAAGACCGCCTGACCCTCACACTCATCAGCATCGGCCTCACCGACGAGCGCGACCTCAGCCTCAGAGCCCTAGAGGAAGCGAGGCAATGCGACACCCTCTACGCCGAGACCTACACCACCATCCTCGACACCGACATCCAACGCCTCAGCACCCTAATAGGGAAACCCGTCAAACCCCTCCCCCGGAGCGCCTACGAAGAGGCCTCACAGGAACTCCTCAACAAGGCAGAGGACACCAACGTCGGCATCCTCGTCGGCGGCGACGCCCTCTCAGCCACCACACACATCTCCCTACTCCTGGACGCCCGGAAGAGAGGCATACCCACCAAGATCATCCACGGCTCCTCCATCCTCACCGCCGTCGCCGAGACCGGCCTAAGCCTCTACAAGCTCGGCCGCACAGTCACCCTCCCCCTCCCCGAGAAAGGCCCCCCCGACACCGTCCTCAGGACCCTCGACGAGAACAGGGAGCACGGCCTCCACACCCTCATCCTCCTCGACCTCGACACCCCGGCCGACAGCTACCTCAGCATCCAGCAGGCCATAACCACCCTACTGGAGGCCGACCGACCCGACACCTACGACGAGGACACCCTCACCGTCGGGGTCAGCAGGATCGGCTGGGACAGCGCGAAGGTCAAGGCGGATACAGCGCTCAAACTCAAGGACCACACATTCAGCGGACCCCCCCAAGCCCTCGTGGTCCCCGGAGACCTCCACTTCCTCGAGGCCGAGGCCCTGAAGGTCCTCGCAGACTGCCCCCCAGACCTCCTCGAGGGAAGGAAGGTAACCGGAGAGGTCCAGAGGCTCATCGAGAAGTACGAGGCCAGCTGCCGCAAGGCCATAGAGCAACTAGAGTACACGGAACTCCCCCACGGCGTCACCAGGGAGGAGGTAAAGGCTTTAATCGAACACGCTTTCAGATACCTAGAAGACGCCGAGTACTACTCCACGGAGAGGAAGGCAACCGCCCTCGCCTCCGTGAGCTACGCCGAGGGCATCCTCGACGCCCTCCGCCTCCTCGGACTCGTCGACTTCGAGTGGTGAAAAAATGACGACCGTCCTGACCTCGGGGGCATTCGACCTCCTCCACTACGGCCACCTCAGGCTCCTGGAGGAGGCCAAGAAGCTGGGAGGCCCAGACTCGAGGCTGGTCGTCATCGTCGCCAGGGACGAGACCGTGAGACGCCTCAAGGGAAGGAAGCCCGTCATCCCGGAGGACCAGCGCCGAGCCGTGGTCGAGGCCCTAAAGACCGTGGACGAGGCCCTCCTCGGCTACGAGGACATCGACATGGCCTCCGTCATCGAACGGGTCAAGCCCGACGTTATCGCCGTCGGCTACGACCAGCACGAGATCGAGGGGGAGGCCCGCCGGGTCATCGAGGGCGAGGGGCTGGACATAAAGGTCATCAGGCTCGAGAGATTCGGCACGTCCGACCTCAACAGCTCCTCGAAGATCAAGCGTAAGATAGTCGAGGACTTCATAGGTGCAGCCTGAACACCGATACAATGTTTAACCATACACTCGGTGTCGCAGCGACCCCTTAGGGACACACCCCTCAAAACAGAAGTGACGTTCATTCAACCGCTTTCGCGCTCAGCAGATGCTTCGAGCACGATAGCGCATCATCTGGGACACGACCGTGTTGGCGACCCGACTCCGTGTCAACACGCCTTTCTCGATGCCTACCGCCGTTCTCACTTTAATCTCCATCTCATCAACCACCGAGATCGGAATCTGCGAGACCGTTATTAAGGCCGACTCACAGCTTGAGGTCACCGGAAATACTCACAATACGTGACTACCTATACGCGCATAGCAATACAGGACACACTTTTAGCTGCTATCGATGAACGCTTCACGCCTCACGGTAAATGTTTTTATTAAACGTGATACTCGATCGCTGTCCTCAGCCACTTAAAAATAGATAATAATACGAAAAACTACGTAAAAATAAGTCATCTAAGCGATTTTGAGGCTTTTTTCACCGAACGGAGGCGAAAAATCAGCTTCAAGAAATAGGGGGGGGTACACCGATCCCCTAAGAATAACGGTCCTAGTACTAAAAGAAACGAGGGAAACCCTCCCCCACGAATCTATTCAGGTCAAAACACGGGCCAATAAGAGCACGTCATGAATCAGCATCAGACGCAGGCCCACCGACGAAGGTCACCCTCACCGTGTCACCGTCCTCCAACCCAAACCTCTCCCGGAGCCCCACGGGCGAGATGACCTCCAACACCGAGAGGTCGTACGACGTCCTGTCCGCAACTATCAACGCCCCCTCCACCTCCCCATTCACCAGCAGGGGATAGCACCGAGCCCCCCCGAACGCCCTGTCGCTGTCCCTGAAACCCTCCAAATGGACCCCCGGCAGCGCGTCCAGCCTCCGCCTCTGCTCCAGATCGGCCTCCCCGATCCTAAAATTAAGCGTCCCCGGATACGGGTCGAAGCCCAGCTTCTCCACGATCTGATCCCGGTATCCAGGACGGGTGATATAATACCCCCCCTGATACATCCCGCTGAACACAGCCCCCTCGAACTCGAAGACCTCCCCCCCCACCTCGTCCAGCTCCCCCCTGAGCACCATGTAGACCTCCTCGAGGGCCCTCCTGCCCTCAGCGGTCACACGGATGAGGCTGCCATCGGACCCTATCCTCCGGGACACCAGCCCCGCCCCCTCCAGCATCCTCAGATGCCTCGAAGCGGACTGCTGAGAGCACCCCAGCCTCGCGGCGAGCTCCGTCGTGGAGACCCTCACCGCCCTCCGTAGACACCCCAGCCTCATGAGCTCCAACAGGGTGAACCAAAGGGACGGCCCAACCCCCAGACCATCAGACGAGACCAAACTACCAAAAAAAGAGTATGATCCAAATATAAACGGATCACTCAGCCCTTCGCAACAGCCACCGGAACAGACACCATCACCTTACGCCCTAAGCCCAGGTAATGGCTAACATCAGCGACCCTGTGGACGTCCTTATAACTGTCGGGACTCTCCTCCTCCAAGATGCGCCCACTAGCCGCTTTCACCACGATCCCCTTACGTTTCAGTTGCTGCACGATCTCCTGGGCTTGGAACCGCTTACGGGCACCGGTCCGAGACATCACCCTCCCCGCTCCGTGGGCCGTGCTGGCGAAGGACAACTCTTCCCCCTTATCCGTGCCCACGAGCAGGTAGCTGGCCGTCCCCATCGTCCCCACTAGGAGCACGGGCTGACCCGTCGACTTGTAGTCATCCGGCAGATCCGCCCTCCCAGGACCGAAGGCACGGGAAGCCCCCTTACGGTGGACCATCACGTCCCTCCGCTTCCCATCGATGACGTGCGTCTCTCTCTTCGCCGTATTATGGGTCATCCCGTAGACCAGCTTCATCCCCATGTCGTCCGCCGACCGCTTGAACGTCTCCTCGAACGCCGTACGCACGTGATGCATGATGACATGCCTGTTTAGGAACGCCCAGTTAACCGCGCAGGACATCGCCTCATAGTAGTCCTCAGCCTCCCGACTCTTCAGCGGGGCACACCCCAGCTCCCTGCTCGGAATACGGATGCCATACTTCCCCACCGCCCTGTCCATGACCCGGATATAATCCGTCGCGATCTGATGCCCGTACCCCCGGGAACCAGTGTGGATCCAGCAGACGATCTGATCCTGCTCCGTGATACCGAACGTCTTCGCCACACCCTCATCGAAGACCTCTCGGACGCGCGCGATCTCGAGGAAATGATTCCCGGCACCCAACGTCCCCAGCTGACTCGAACCCCGATTCTTAGCACGATTAGAGACCTTATCCGGATTCGCCTCTCTCATGCAGCCCCCCTCCTCCATATGCTCGGAGTCACCATCCCAGCCATAACCCTCTCTGATAGCCCAGTCGACGCCTTCCGAGACGGCACGGTCCAATTGGCTCGTGGAGACACGGATCCTGCCCCCGACACCCACACCACAGGGAACAAGCCTGAAGATCCTGTCTATGAGCTCCTGCGCTTTCGGCTTCACCTCCTTATACGTGAGATCAGTACGCATGAGGCGCACACCGCAGTTAATATCGTAGCCAACGCCTCCAGGGGTGATGATCCCCTCCTCGGAGTCGAAGGCCGCTACGCCCCCAATCGGGAAACCATACCCCTGATGACCGTCGGGCAGAGTGATACCGTACTTCTGAATCCCAGGCAGCTGGGTGATGTTCAGAGCCTGGACGAGGGTGTCATCCATCCTCATCATGTTAAGGAGAGCCTCGTCAGCGTACACACGAGCAGGAACCCGCATGTGACGATTATACTCCACGGGCACCTCCCAGATCAGATCATCTACTTTCTTAAACGGAATATCCATTAAATCTCAAGATCCGTAATCAATTGGGAGGTAATAAGACTTTTTTGGTGCCAACACCAATAATAGACGCGATATGCAGCTCAAGGTGACGAGGACTATCCCCCTTGAAGAGGTCATTCAACGTGTAACTGAAATCGAACGTAGGTACACAGAAAACATGGAGGACATCCCCGAAAAATTCAACAGAGGACTCGTGGGCAGAGACGTATTCGAAGACTACGTGGAGTGGATGGGGATGGTCCACGCCCTCAGGGCCTGGAGGGAGGGTGAGGACTTCGATTACCTCACTGAGGATGTGATGGAACTAGAATGGGAGGAGTTCTCCAAACTCACCCCGAGACGGTTGGATCTCCTCGATCAGCTCTCAAGGGTAAGATCCGAGTCAATTAACGACTTGGCAGCCAAGATAGGAAGGGACGTGAAGAACGTCTACATGGACCTCAAGAAACTGGAGAGCCTGGGCCTGATCAGGCTGGTGAAGGAGGGCAGAAGCATGGTCCCGGAACTCCTCGTCCACGAGATCACGTTTCTCCTCTGGTAATCCAGTCCCGTGCAAACGTTAAATTTAGATCACCTACATGTATCAGTGTTTAAAATGGAAGTCAAAGCCGACCTCCTGCTTCTAGACGGGAAGGTGATAACGGTCGACAGCGAGTTCAACATCGTCGAGGCTGTGGCCGTCAAGGACGGAAAGATAATCGCTACAGGCATGACGCCCGAGATCGAGGGGCTAAAGGGAGAGGGGACGGAGGTAATAGGCCTCGAGGGAAAGACGGTGCTACCCGGTCTCATCGACTCCCACCTCCACGTGGTCAGCACCGGGATGCTCCTTTCACAGATAAACTGCCGCACGCCACCCATGAGCTCCATCTCGGACATCTTAACCGCAGTCAAGGAAGTAGCGGACAAAGCGGAGCCAGGGGAGTGGATCCTGGGCCGTGGATGGGATCAGGTGAAGCTCTCCGATCATAGGAACCCCACCCGATGGGACCTCGACAAGGTCTCTCCCGAGAACCCGGTCTGGCTCACGCGGACATGCGGCCACATCGGCGTCTGCAACAGCCTGGCCCTCGAGATAGGGGGTGTGAGCAAGGACACGCCCCAGCCAGTAGGTGGTAACGTAGAGAAGGACGAGGGCGGGGAGCCCACGGGGCTGCTCGAGGAGGGCCCCGCCATGAACCTCGTCAGGAAGCATATCCCACCGACGAGCTTCGAGGACACGGTGAATGCCATAAAACTGGCGTCGCGGGCCTTCAGCGAGGCAGGTCTCACAGGGGTCGTGGACGCAGGGATCGACTCGAAGACCATGCGCGCCTATCAGAGGGCGGCGGATGACGGAGAGCTCAACGTGAGGGTGAACATGATGCTCCACGGGAAGTCTGGGGATGAGACCGCGGAGGAGAGCGTGGACAGAATAAGCGACTTCCCCTTATCCACCGGATACGGGAATGACCTCCTCAGATTCCTCGGGCTGAAACTCCTCATAGACGGAGGCATCGGCGGAAGGACGGCACTCCTCAGAGAACCCTACGAGGATCAGGAAGACAACAAGGGGATCCTCATCATGCCCATAGAGGACCTGCAGAAGAGGGTGGACGCAGGGAACCTCGCTGGGATGAACATAGGGATCCACTGCGCCGGAGGAGGCGCCATGGACGTCGTCCTCAACGCATTCGAGGAGACCGACAAGAAGAAAGCCATCAAGGGCAGGCGATTCTCGATAATCCACGCGTACCAGCCCACCGAGGAGAACTTCGAGACATGCAGGCGCTTCGGGATCGTCGTAGCCTCTCAGCCAAGCTTCCTCTACTACCTTGGAGACAGCTACCACGAGAACGTGGGAGACGACAGATCTAAGTGGCTGAAGCCTCACAGGGCCTGGATAGACAACGGAATAGAAGTAGCCTCAGGAACTGACTCACCCGTCACCCCGTACCCGCCGTTTCCGAGTCTCTGGGCCTCCATCGCGAGGAAGACAGAGGTGCTGGGAACCCAGATGGGGACCGAGCAGAAGGTGACTCGGGAGGAGGCGATCAGGATGTACACCATCAAGAGCGCCTACTATACGTTCGAGGAGAACATCAAGGGAAGTATAGAGCCGGGTAAGTTAGCTGACATGATCGTCCTCGACAGAGACATCCTAACCTGCCCAGAGGATGAGATCAAGGACACTAAAATCCTTAAGACCATACTAGGCGGGAAGACGGTTTACGACGCCTAGAGTCTCCCCTCTAGTTTTTATTAAATATCAAATTCTATTCTCCGAAAAACTGCATCAATATCAATGTTTAAAACCGGCACTGAAGAAACGTGCAACTTAAGGTCGGGAAACATGCTAGCCCTGAGAAGATAATCTTATGACCCACGAGACTACATAGGTGGACTGAAATGAAGAAGGCGATCGCTGCCCTATTCCTCCTGCTATTCTCCTTCATGCTAATCTCTAACTATGGCGGTGCCACCATCCGGAGCACAGTCGGAGATACCTTGAGCGTAGAGAAGGTATTGATCGACGCTGACGGCTACACCCTATCTGGAGTGCTCTACGTCCCCTCTGACGTCCAGCCAGATGATCCCAGGCCAGCGGTCGTCTGCGCCCACGGGCTCACCAACGCGAAGGAGACCATGTCGGGCTTCGCCCTGGAGATAGCCAGAAGGGGCATGGTAGCCCTCTCGCTAGACCTAGCCGGACATGGTCAATCCGGGGGGAAGCTTGGGGGAGGCGACCCATCTCTCGGCGTTTCCCCTGCATTAGCATACCTCAAGTCCCTGGACTACGTAGACCCGGAGCGTCTAGGATTAGTAGGTCACAGCCTTGGCGCAGGTGCCGCCAGAGCTGCTTCCGACGCCCAGGGGATTTCGGCGGTCGTCCTGATAGCAGGGGGCGTAGACGTCGAGAGCGGAGGAACGGGCTATCCCCCAATGAGCGCCACCCATCCCCCCAATATGCTGGTCATCATAGGCCAGTTAGACGTACTCTTTGACGTAGAGAAGATCAAGATCGACCTGGAGGACGCCTTCAACACCGAGGTCCCCGTGGTCCCCGAGATGTATTACGGGAGCGCGGCTGACGGGACCGCCCGACAGCTGCTCCTACCTTCCACCATACACCTATTGGAGCCTGTTGAACCCTTAATCATAGAGAAGGCAGCCTCCTGGATGAGACAGCACCTACAGGCCGAGGGGAGCACGCCTCCAGATCCCATCATCGTAAACAACATTCTGGTGACTGCGAACATGGTCGCCCTGGTAGCTCTGATCTGGATAAATTTCCCCGTCGCCGCGTTGGCTCAGGGCTTTCTAAGAGATAAAGGGGAGAAACCTGTGAGTGGCGTTCTCCCTGATCTCTGGGCCTTCCTGGTTTGGGGAGGCTTAGGGTTACTTCTCTTCCTCCCCCTTTCCGGTCTCGGGAATCTTATCCCCTTTCCCCCGCTTCGAATCGGCTCATCTATGGCGTGGTGGCTTCTATTGTCTGGTGTTGGGGGGCTCATCATACTCTATATCGTTCAGAAAAGGGCGCCCCACCTAGCCCTCGATCTGATTCAAATCATAAAAAAATCGTTTAAACTCAAAGACGTCCTCACGGCCTTTGGTATGTTCCTACTACTCTACACCATTACCTATATAGGAGAATCATACCTGGGGGTGACCCTCACATTCATTATACCCCTCTTCAGGACGTTGACATTCAGACGTCTCTCCGTGTTCCCGGCTTTCATACCTTTCTTCGGAGTCTTCTTCATCGCCGAGGGGCTCTACTTCCATCAGTTGAGGATCCAGAAAGCAGATGAGCCCGGTTTTAAGAGCCTGATAAGGGCCATAGCGCTGAAGGTCGCACCCTACTTCTGGCTGATAATAGTTCAATACGGGGTCATGATAATGTTTGAGCGCAGAGTGTTCACAGGGATGATAGGGTTCCTAATCGAGTTCCTGTGGGCCATAATACCGATATTCATGATAACAATAGCCCACTCCTGGTGGTTCCATAGGATTACGCGCAGGATCGGTATGGGTGTCGTCTTCAACACACTGCTCTTATCATGGATTTCAGCGGGGCTATTTCCTTTCTAACCACGATACAAGTGTAGGCGGGATTTCGAATACCCTGATTCTCTAGATCCTCATCAATGGATGACTACAATCCTATTTCTTGGCCCACAGATTGCATGGCCTCAACGCCCATGGCTAGGAACTCGCTCAAGGGGATGCCTATCTCCTCGCAGCGCATAATATTCTCGCGGCTCACCTGACGGGCAAAGGACTTGTCCTTCATCCGCCTTCTGATGCTGCTGGCCTTCATGCCCTCAAGCTTCGTAGGCCTAACAAGTGCCCCAGCTACAATCATCCCTGAGAGAGCATCTGCAGCGAAGAGGCTGACGTCCATTTTACTCTCAGCCTTGAAGCCCGTCATCTCGTTATGAGCTCTTATCGCATGGATCCCTTCGTCTGGAAGGAGCTCGGACACTATTTCAGCTGAGATAAGCCCATGCTTGCTGAAATCATCGCTTGTTACCTCATAGTCAATATCATGGAGCAGACCAACGGCCTCCCACAACTCAGTATCCTCGTTAAAGAACTCAGCCAGACGCTTCATTATCGCGGAGACCGCTATCATGTGGTTGACGAGGTTCTTGTTCTTGACGTGCTGCTTTACCAGGTCCAGGGACTCATCACGGGTGATCATATCTTAACCCTCTTGATTTGATCCGTTTAAGGCTTAGGGAAACGTGGGCAATTGAATAGCGCATTATGTTGAATGCAGACCTCCTGACATTCGTTGCTCTGTTCTGCCTGATCATTAAATGAGATAAGGCCAGAGATAACTGGCAAGCAATATCGTAATGGTTGCCCCAATGACGTCGAGAGCGAATCCTGCCTTTATCATGTCTCTCATGCTGACCTTGCCCGTGCTATAAGCAATTGCGTTGGGGGGCGTTCCGACAGGGAGCATGAAGTCAAGGCTCGTGGAGATGCCTATAACGACTGCAAGTATTATTGGACTAATGCTGGTTGTGCTTCCAAGGCTGATCGCTATCGGGAGAAGTATGCCGGCACTTGCCGTGTTGCTGGCGAAGATGCTTATGCCGAGGCCGAATACAGCCACCAAAGCGATGGTCACTATCTCAGGTCTGCCGCCCGTCAGGAGCATCAGGCTGTCGCTGATCCTTAGAACCAGACCTGAGACATCAAGGGCTCCCCCCAGGCTCAAACCCCCCCCTATAAGCAGGAGAGTGCTCCAGTTTGCTCTACCCAAGTCTCTCTCATCTATGATGTCTGAGGCAAAGAGGAGAACGGCAATGATGCCCGCTACAACGCTTGAGGACAAACCATGACCAGGCCAGCCGAGGGCCTGGGCTAAGGGTTCTGGTAGTCTTCCTGTGATCCAGAGGAGAATTGAAAAGATGAAGACCACCAGCGTGTGCATTCCCTTTTCAGTCAAAGGCTTCCTGTGTATTGATAGGCTTGTTATCTCCTCGACATCTATGGGGAATATGGCAAGGAGCACAACCCAGATGGTGAGGACCATCAGCAGTGTGATTGGTAGCCCGAAACCCATCCAGCCAAGGAATGTGATCTCATAGCCGATCATATCCTTCAGAAACCCCGCAGCCATCGCACATGTTGTGGTGCCCACAAGTGTGGAGAGGCCTCCAGCGGTTGCGGAGTATGCGATGCTCAATACTATTATCTTGGAAAAGTTGCCTCTCTTGTCCTTCACGGTCTCGGTTAGTCTCAACGCCATTGTGAGCATCAGTGCTGTCGAAGCTGTGTTACTGATCCACATGGAGAGGAATGCGGTTGTAACCATGAATATCAGGACCATGAATCGGGCGTCCGCTTTAAACTTCGATATCATCTGATATGCGAAGAATTCGTCGAGGTCGTTCTTCTCGACTGCTAAGGCGAGCAGGAATCCCCCAAGCAGGAGCATCACGACAGGGTCGAAGAAGGGAGTGAGCGCGGCCTTGAAGCTCTGGATGCCCATGAGCGTCTGGAGGAGGGGAATAATGAATGATGTAGCTACAAGGGGTACAGCCTCTGTGGTCCAAAGCCCTGCTGCTATGACGAGAACGACGAGGGCTGACCTCTCGACTTCACTCAGTATACCAGACGTCGCGTATGATGATAATATCGCAATGACCGTGACTGCAGCCAAGGATATGGCTTTCTTCGAATCCACGATCTTTCCCCGCTAGAGTTCCGTGAACGATACCATGCTGCAGTTCTCCTCACTGCAGACGTCCTCAATCAGGGCTTTGAACTGGAATATATCCTCGAGGTCAACTGTTCCGTAGAGCACTGCGATGCTTGGATACCTCTTCTCCACAGCCATGAGAAAGGGAGGGACCGCGATGCTGGAGCTGAAGTCAGCTCGAAGTCTCGATGTCTTAAGTTTTTCCGCCAAGGTGAGGATGATGTTCTTCTCAATTATGTCTCCTCTCACTATTATCTCAACGGTCCTTATCTTTCCCATCCAGATCAATCTTGTTTAGTGTCATCTATTAAAAGAGGTTTCTAGGATGATCCCTAGTTGACCTAGTAGTTATTATAGGGAAAGTGTGAGTTGAAAGGACCTTGCGTTATGTTCTTCTTAACTAGAGCTCTAATCTTTTATCGAGTTAACATAATCAGAGAAAGAAAAATTTTCTCTGTATTCAAATACCTTTCCTTTCCTATCGAACAGATTTTCTAATATCATGTCTTCCACTATCTGGTGGCCTGTTCCCAGTATATCCTTCAATGCGACATCAAAAACATGGCTCTTCGAGGAGACATCATCCAGCCTGATAGAGTGGACTTTTTCCATCGTCTTGAAGATGGTTTTCGTTGACTTTTCTCCGAATATTCCCAGAAGCGTCTCCTTGATGGTTACCTGGAGAACGTCGTTGAAGTTTCGGTCATATTGAGATCCCTTCGATCTGTTGGGATTTGTATTCATGCTCTTGACTCCAGGAAAGAACATCGTCATATTGGCCTGTGATATTTTGTCATTGTATCTAGCTCTCTGGCTCGTGCCTCAATGAACTCCTCGACCTTCCTCTCGTTATATTTCTCCTCTTCCCGTTGTTTGCTGAGGTGCTCCTCGATTGTCTCTATGAGCACCTCCATCTTCACAGGCTTGAGGATGTATCCGTCGGCCCCTTCATTCACTGCCTTCATAGCATTCTCGAGGGTTGGGAACCCGGTAACAATGATCTTCTTCATCTTGGGAAGTTTCTCGTTAAAAGTGTTTAACAGGGCAGTCCCTTCCATGTCTGGGAGCTTGATGTCTATCAAGGCTATATTGTAGAAACCTCTACCGGCCTTATCCAAGGCCTCCTGACCGTTGGCGGCTAAGTCTACTTCGTATCCCCTGTCCTCCAGGTTCATCTTGAAAACTGTCCTTATGTTCTCGTCGTCGTCAACCACTAGGATCCGGGGAATTTTTGCCATTTCAGCCACCTTATAATGATTAATTTTCCTTGATATTTTACATTGGTATTGGTTTTCTACATTATTTAGACCTTATGAATCTTCGATATTGCTCTTTGACACGTTATAGTATATCACATTGAAAATTGGTATTCTGTGCATTTTATGTTTGGAAGCATCTGTTTTCGCCTTAAATTATGTAAAAATGTGGTTTTTGCGGTACTTGATATGTGGGTTCTACTCGTTGTAGTACATGATCTTCCCGCCTACGAGGGTCATGTGGACAGATACATCTCTTATCTCGTCTGATGGTATCTCCGTGAGGTCCTGTTCCAGTATGGCTATGTCGGCTAGCTTGCCCACCTCCACGCTTCCTTTCACGTCTTCCTCGAATGAGGCGTAGGCCGCATCTAGAGTGAACCCTCTCACTGCCTCCTCCAATGTGATCCGGCTTGCCCTTATCCAGTGATTGACCGCAGACCAGATGCCGTAGATCGGGTTGAATGGCATACCGTCCGACCCGAAGGAGAGCTTGATCCCCTCATCAAGGAGGTAGCGGTAAGGATTATTCTGCCGAAGACGCTTCTTCCCTATTCTTGTCTCGTATAGTCCGCCGGGGTCGCTCCATTCCCCTGCGAAGTTTGGCTGTACCGATGGTACGATGCCCAGTTGCTTGATGCGCTCGATCTGAGTCGAGGTGAGGACCTCGCAGTGCTCTATTCTGTGGCGATGGTCCTTCCGGGGGGAGTCCCTTATTGCTTCCTCAATCGCGTTGATTGTGGTCTCTATGGCGTAGTCGCCTATGGCGTGGATGGCTACCTGTGAGCCCAATCGGTGGACCGCCTTCACCCTCTGTATGAGTTCATCTTCTGGGATCATCACGATGCCCTTGTTTGTTGGCTCATCCTCGTATGGCTCAAAGAAGGCTGCGGTCCTTGCTCCTATGGAGCCGTCTACCAGCATCTTCGCGGAGCCAAGTTTGATCATGTTGTTCCCGAAACCTGTTCGTAGTCCGAGAGCCTCCATCGCCTCGATGTTACGCTCCGTCCACATCAGATAGGCTCGTACTTTTAGGTATCCCTTCTCCAGTGCGGTCTGATATGCCTTCATCTGAGGTGCTCCTATTCCTGCCTCTTGAATGCTGGTGCAACCCAGGCTCAGGGCGTACTCGGAGGCTCTCTTCAGGCCCTCCACGTTTATCTCGTCATTTATCTCGGGGATGTGCTTCCGTACCAGTTGAGAGGCGTCCTTGAGGACCCCTGTCGGCTCCCCCTCTGGGGTTCTATCGATCTCCCCCCCTTTAGGATCCGGTGTGTCCTTTGTGATCCCGGCGATCTCCAGGGCCTGCGAGTTGATCGATACGAGATGACCACAGACCCTCGTCAGTATCACAGGATTATCGGGAGATATCGGGTCTAGATCGTACTTGGTGACGTAGCGTCTATCCTCCCATTTGCTGTCATCCCATCCTCTTCCTAGGATCCAGACTCCCTTCTCGACCTCTGAGACCCTTGTCTTGACCTTTTCTAGAGCTTCGCTTATTGTCTTGGTTCCTCTTAGGTTGATGTTCTGAATCATGCGCACACCCAGGCCAACGAAATGGACGTGAGCGTCGATTAGTCCGGGGAGAACGGTCTTTCCAGATGCGTCGATTATCTCCGCACCTGGGGGGATCTCCACTTGGTCTCGTTTACCTACAGCGGTGATCCATTCGTCTTTAACCACAATCACTGATTCTTTGATCGGGGGACGACCCGTACCGTCTATCAAGGTACCTCCAATAATAACGCGAGGACATGGCTCGAGAGACATTGAAATCGTCCCTAGGATGTGGACGCTCCTGTATAAATGTTTCAGTATTTCGTGTTTTTATTAACATAAACCTATAAAAAATGTTACTAATATTCTTGATTACGTATTATTAATGCGAATATCGTAATGATATTACAGGTTGGCTATCTCGTTTATCCTCGATTTTATCTCCAGGGCTCTTGAGGCAAATATCCTCTTGAACTCTTCCATCTCGCTCTCGTTTATCTCCTGTTTAGCCCTGGATTTCATCTCCACAAGTACTGTGATGACGTTTGTCCACACTGATCCGAAGAGGGCGCTCTCGACCGAGCTGATGATGCCCTGTTCCTGGTAGTACTTGAATATCTGGTACTTTCTAAGAAGGCTGTCTTCGTCCAGTGAGATATCTATGATCTTCTCGACGCTTCCTCTTATAGCTGGTTCCACAACAGTCGCCTATCCTCTTAGACCTTGTCTCCATATATTTGGGATTTGCTGCAGTGTTACCATTTGAGACCTTGTCGAGATAATCTTCCTGGTGCTAAGTAGTTATCGACGTGTGTGCTATTACTTATAAAAAAAAATAAAAAAAGGTGTATCCCTTTTTTAAAACACATTAGGTTATACAGCAGTGGGAGTCTAGGCCTTCAGCTTCTGTACCGCTGGGAATACTTTCCCAAGTTTTACAGTCACAGTCTCAGTCACGTAGGCGGCGTACTCGTCTCGGTTCATCTTGGGGGAATAGACCCTGTGGTGTCCCCCTTTACCCGTTCTCTCCTCGTAGTCTAGGATGCCGTCGTCGACTAGATCGTTAAGGAAGAAGATGACTGATGCACGTGACTTCTTCTCCGACGTGGTTAGTAGGTATTCGTGGGCGCGACTTGAGTTTACGCCGACTTTCTCATTCTCGTTGAGCTTCCAGATGTGCTCGAGGAGCAAGACCTGGTAGGGTTTGAACAGGGTGTAAAGCCCATCCTTTGTTGTGTCGAATTTCATTTCCGCCTCAATGTTCGTAGGATTAAATAAAGGTTACTGATTGGGAGGATGCGATTAGTTATTTTTTCTCCAATTTAAGTTAACAGATGGTAAATTGATGTGGGGCGTTCGTTACTATTCGTAACCTATTTGTGGGTTGTTACTTGTAATTTGGTTAGATTATTCGTAGTTGGACGCACATATATTAATCGAAGGAGTCAAAGGATAGGTTCCCTGCTCTTTTAGAGGGACTATCTGACTTCCTCTCTCTTTGCAGATGGTGTATTGGATGAGCAAGATTGTTGTTAATAAGAAAAAAGGAAAAAGGAGGATTTTACCTGGTGCTGGTCCAGTCCCTTCCAAGTGTCTCCCGGGCGATGACGATCTTCTGGACGTTTGCTGTTCCCTCGGCGCCTATGCAGTAGCTCATCACGCCCCTGATGCCCATCTCCAGGGGGCACTCCTTGGTGTAACCGTATGCGCCCATCCAGAGCATCGTTCTCCTGAAGACGTCTAGGGCGTGGTGGGGTGCCAGGTACTTGCACATGGAGAGGTACTTGGAGACCTCCAGCGGGGTGAACGTTTCGTGCTGGTACTTCTGGTCCATCATCCAGGCTGTCTTGTAGACCAGGGTCTTGATGGCCTCGTGGTGGGCAGCCATATCAGCGAGGTCGAACTGGATGCCCTGATATTTCGCCAGCTCCTGGCCGAAGGCCTTCCGCTCCTTGATGTAGTCCATGCCAATCTCCATGGCGCGCTCGGCTGCTCCAACACAGCTGGCTGAGACCAGGACCCGGGCGGCGTCAAAGCCCTCCATGGTCAGGTAGAAGCCCCTGTTGGTGTCACCGATCTGGTACTCGTCGGGGACCTTCACGTCGGTCATCTTGAAGCCCCCCGTGCTGATGGCCATCCTTCCGTAGTTGTCGAACCTCTTCGTGATCTCGACGCCCTCCGTGTTGAGGGGGAGGTAGACCGCTGTCATTCCCCTGTGGCCTTTGGATCTGTCGGTATATCCGGTTACGAAGTATCCTCCGCCCATCTCCTTGCACTCGGCGGTCCCGCTGATGTAGGTCTTCTCACCGTTCAGCACCCAGTGACCGTCTCCTTTCGTCAGGTTAGTCTTGAAGCCGGCGACGTCGGAGCCTCCGCCGGGCTCTGTGACGCCAATCCCGATGAAGGACTCGCCTTTGGCTGCCTTCCTTATGCAGGCGTCTCTCACGGTATCCGTGCAGTACTTGTCTACGACGTATCCCCAGCTGGCCTGCACAAGGAAGAAGACTGGTAAGGCGACGGAGATGTCAGCGTATCCCAGCTCCTCGGCGGCAATCGTGGTGGTCACCCAGTCGGCCCCCGCTCCGCCGTGCTCCTCGGGCAGCGTCATGCAGAGGAGGCCGAGGTCACCCAGGCCCTTAATGATGTCCTTGGGAAGCTCATGGTTAGTGTCGTTCTCTCTTACCCTCTCCATTGGCAGGTTCTTCGCCAGCCACTCCTTGATCGCTTCACGGAAGAGATCCTGCTCTTCTGTGAACGAGAAATCTAACATTTTTAGTATACTCCTCAGGTCTATTCTTGTAGCATTATTCTTAATATAATACCTTCGACAAAAGGGGTTTGGCAGAGTATTTTCAATGGTTTTTTAGCTGAATAGCACAGAAATCGTACATTCGTTTACTCTTAGAGAGCAGTGGATCGTGAGAAACTGATGTTAACTATCCAACTTCCCTCATCTACGAGCTATCTCAGACCTACTTAATGTTCATTGGAATCCTCAGCGACCAGTATTGACATATATTCGATGTTCTCAGTGGTGATCGGTGATATCATGGGATTTTGGCCTAACGGTTACAGATGCTGCGTAAACATCTCCTTCGACTACGACTCAAACAGCGCATTGATGAGGCGTGCACCTCTGGACATAGTAGCCCAGAGTCGGGGACGATTCGCCCCTAATGTAGCCATCCCGAGGATACTGGACCTCCTCGAAAAATACGAGATAAAAGCCACGTTCTTCACCCTGGGTTGGACGGTGGATCAGTTCACCGAGTCCGTTGAAGAGATCGTTAGCAGGGGCCACGAGCTCGCAGCTCACGGCTATCTCCATGAGAGGCTCGCAGAGATTTCCAAGGAGGCGGAGGAGAGCGTCTTCCAGAGAGGGCTAGCTGCCTTTGAGAAGGTAGGTGTTAAGCCGGAAGGGTTCCGGGCCCCCTACTGGCTTATCAGCGACAGGACCCTTGAGCTTGTCCAGAGACTCGGTTTCAGATACGATTCCAACATGATGGACTCAGATATGCCCTACATGCTTGTATGGAGGGGGAAGGAGACAGGTCTCGTGGAGCTTCCCGTCGAGTGGATCCTCGATGACTGGCCCCAGTTTGAGACTCATCGGAGAGGTCCTCAAGCCGCATACGACGTATGGAAACCGGAGTTCGAAGGTATCTATGAGCTGGGACGGTATTTCGGTCTGACAAATCATCCTCAGGCGATTGGGAGAATAAGCAGACTCAAGATTCTTGAAAAGCTTCTAGCTGAGATGAAAGCGAAGGGTGACGTCTGGTTCGCTACCTGCAAAGAGGTCGCAGACTGGACCAGGGAGAAGCTCTCCTAACCCTTCAGCCGCTTTATTTCTGACACCAACTCGGGGAGGGACTCCCCAGATGGAGCCTCGATGCAGACGTTGCAGATGCCGCTCAGCTCAGTCTCATGGGGGTTGACCTCGATGAGGACTCCCCCATTCCGCTTCACTATTAGGGGGAGGCTGGCGGCGGGGTGCACCACAGCGGACGTGCCCACCACAAGCATGCAGTCCGAACGTTGGGACTCCTCGAAGCATCTGTTGAGCACGTCAGACGGGATTGGCTCCCCGAACATCACCGTGTCTCCCTTAACCATCCCACCACACACAGGGCATTTCGGAGGCAGCTCCGAGAAGTCGAAGCCCTCACGAGGGAACCTGGCGTTGCAGGAGGTGCACCTGAGCTTCCGCGAGTTGCCGTGGATCTCCAGGACGTTCCTACTCCCTGCTTCAGTGTGCAGGTTGTCCACGTTCTGCGTTATCAGCCATTTAAGGTGCCCCATCTCCTCCAGCTCTGCCAGGGCTTTATGCCCCGGGTTCGGCTTGGCCTCCCGATACCGCGATCCACCGCTTCTACCGGGCTTAGTGCGGTTCTCCCAGTAAGCCTTGGGATCCGCCATGAATCTACGATATCCATCCATGGGGGGTTCACCCCTCTCTGTCCAGATCCCCCCAGGACCCCTGAAGGGGCGTATACCACTCTCCACGGAGACCCCGGCCCCGGTGAGGGCAAGAACGTACTCAGCGGAGAAAATCAGCTGGGCAGCTCTCTTGATGAGATCTGAGGAATCGCCGTTGTCCATTAACTATACTGGGGGTTCATGTATCAAAAAAGGTTGGGGGAGGTTACTTCATCCTCTCTTTCAGTGCCTTCGTAAGCGCTGGGATCACGGTATAGATGTCGCCTACGATGGAGTAGTCAGAGATCTCGTGGATGTTCGCCCCCTCTTGGTTGTTAACGGAGACGATGATCTGGGCGTCCCTTATCCCGGCGGCATGCTGGATGGTCCCTGAGATCCCGCAGGCTATGTAGAGCTTGGGGGAGATCTTGTATCCGCTGATTCCGATCCACTCCTCCATCCATCCCAGGTCGGCGGCGATGGGGCGGGAGCACCCGACCTTTGCTCCTAAGGTTTCCGCGAGCTCCTCCAACAGCTTCAGGTCAGCCTCATCCTTGAAGCCACGACCCGCGGAGACAACTATGGGGGCCTCTGCAAGTCCCGCGTCTCCCCTTGCCTTCTCCCGAGATTCAACGACCTTCATTCTCCGATCCTGAATGTCAACATCGAGAACTGAGATCTCCCCTTCCCTTGGTGAGGGCTCCGCTTTCTTGAATGTCCTGGGCGGAATCGTCGCTATATGCGGCTTCCTCGTGCTCACCTGGCTTGAGATCACCGACCCCCCGTACGTCAGTCGTTCACCCAATAGCCTGCCTTCCTCGTCGACGTCGATCTCGATGCACTCCGTCATGCACCCGGTGTCGAGGGCGGCAGCCACCCTTGCTGCAAGCTCCTTTCCCCTCTTCGTCGCCCCGATTAACAGGACCTCCAGGTCCACATCTTTCAGAGCATCGAGAACGACCCCCCGGTAGGTTTCCACAGCGAAGCTTCCGAGTGCCGGGTCTTCAACGATGAGCACTCTGTCAGCGCCGTGTGTGATGTATTCTTTTGGGTCAATGATCTTTTCACCGAGTACCAGAGCGTTGAGCTTGGCTCCTAACTTGTCCGATATCTCCCGCCCCTTTGAGAGTATCTGGAGTCCCAGCTCGCGGTCCTCTGAGTAGGCTACGACCGTCTTTCCCGTCATTTTCAGGCCTCCATCACTCCCTCGCTGATGATCGCATCTGCGAGCTTTGCAGCCGCTTCCTCGACGGTCTCAGCCTCTATCACTATCCGCTTTCGCTCGACGAGGGGGGCCTCCAACTTGACGACCTCAATAGAGGACCCCGCCCTCATCTCCTCTGCCGAGAGCCCCAGAGCTGATGCGTCCCACTCCTCTGTGGGCTTCTTCTTCGCCCTCATGATGCTCATGAGAGACGGGATCCTGGCCTCGTTGATCTCCCTCACCACGGAGACGACGGCGGGCAGTTCGACCTCAACGACCTCGTCCACGTCCTCTAGGTCCCTGACGGCCCTCAGCTTGCCGTCTTCCAGGTCCATCTGCTTGACGTACGTCACCTGGGGGAGCCCGAGGAGCTCCGCGAGCCTGGGGCCGACCTGCGCTGAGAGGCTGTCCAGGGTCATCTCCCCGCAGAGGATGAGGTCGTATCCCCCGATCTTCTCTACAGCTGCCTTCAGGACCTTTGACGTCACGAGGGCGTCGACCCCTGCAAGGCCGCTGTCGTTGACGATGTAAAGAGAGTCCGCCCCTATGGCGAGGGCCTCCAGCATGGCCGTTCTGGTCTTATCGCTCCCCATGGAGAGTGCTGCTATCTCTCCGTCATTCTTCTCCTTGAGCCTTATAGCCGCCTCGAGAGCCCGCTTGTCGACGTCGCTTATTCTGCGCTTGAGCCCCTCGGTTCTGGGCTGGCGGGTCGAGGGGTCGATCTTGATCTCGTTCAGATCCACGATGTCCTTGAGGAGGACAATAATCTTCGTCATTCTGATACCTCACATCAATCCAGTGAATTAGTCCTTCCTACAAAATGTGAGGAAGCAGATTTTAAGGCTGTCCGTCCTAAAGTCTAGTGCGATTAAGTGGATGATACCCCGTCTTTTGTGACCGGTTCTACGTAGACGGTGGTCACATCGCTCTCCTCCATTCCACTTACTCTAAGGTCTTTGGGGATGCGGCTGATGTCCTCGACCTCCCCCCGGTCTATTCGACAGCCGAAAGGTCCGAGCTCAACGACTTTGATCAACGCTGATCTAGGCTTAGATAATGGGTTGATATATGCGACCCAGCCTTTTTGAGCGGAGAGGCTGGTGAAAATGAGAGCTGCTCATCCAGATTTCAGCGGAGCTTCGCTCTATTTTTTGATCGTCAATGCGACAGCGATCACTGCGATCACTAAGGCTACTGGTGATATGTACAGCAGCAGATCGGTTCCACCCTGAGGCTGTTGGCTGTGGAGCTCGTTCTCGAGGACCTCAAGCTGGCTTGTCAAGACGGACAGCCGATTCTTAAGATCCACTATCTCAGATGCATCACCAAGCTCATCTACGATCTCCTGAAACCCTGAGACGCCTTCCGATAACTCGGCAATCTGCTCCTGCAGCAGAGTTACGTCTGTGCCCAGATCCGCCAGACTACTAGATATCTCCTCGTATCCCGCATCCAGCCCTGCGACGTCCTCCGCTATCTCATCGATGCTCGATATGTTACCGATGTCGTTGGCTACTTCCGCGAGGTCCTGGGCGATGGAGTCGACGCTAGCGTTGAGGAGGGCTATCTCGTCCTCAACGTCGAAGACTGTCGGGATATCTCTAGTAAACGATGGGACATCGAGGTCCGTGAGCCAATAGATAGCGTTCTTGAAGAATAGGGCGTTATCCTCGGAACCGAGGTAGTTGTCAAAGTACTTGTCCTGACTGAGGAGGACTATCTTACCTGAGCCCAGCTGGTTGGCGACCGCCAGAACGGGGTCTGTGACCCCATACTCCACGTCGTTGCCTAGTACAAGAGGGTAGGCTGAGGAGGAGAACGTGCTCAGGTCGTTCCCCTTCACCCACATCGATTGAAGGCCTTCCATCAGGGAGTGGGGTAAGAACCTCGAGGTAGTGCTCATGCCGTCGCCGTCACCTTCCACGACCCCTGCGAAGGAAATTATGGGGTCCTGATCTCGTGAGGGCAGGATGAAGACGCCAAGGCCGCTTGATACTGCAGCGGCCAGGTTCATGGTTTCTATCGTGGCGCTATAATGGTTGAACACGACAGCGTCATACGTCAGGAGGGTTGACAGGTCGTTGAATCCACCGCTCTTATGCTCTACGTCAAACCCCTCCCCGAGCAGGAGCCCCTCCATGTTCACCGCGTAGTATGACTCGTCCCCGACGATTAGAACGACCTTACCGTTGACTCCTCCTTTCGCGAGTGGAGCATGGAGGACGCTCAAGGTTAATATCATGAGCATCGATATCAGGCATGATTTTTTGAATTGACTAATCGATCCTTTTTTCAGCTGCACTTGAAACCGCCTAAATAATTGAATCTCTGCCACGATGACTTTATTTCTTGTATGTAGCGAGACCCCACATTATGGCTGACTGTGTATAATCAAGTAGGCTCCGACTGAAACAAATTCTTATCTTCACCGGATGACGTGGATTCTGGCGCAGCTGTACCCTGAAAAATGCTTTAAATCTCATCAAAGATAGAGGCACTTGAAAGATTATGGTGCCCAATAAAGTTGAGAGAATAACCGTGCTCGGAGCCGGCGTCATGGGTCACACTATAGCCCAGATAGCGGCATCGACCGGCTTCGAGGTCACCGTGCGCGATATCGCGCAGGAGTACATTGACAACGCGAAGAGCAGGGTCGAGAGGAACCTCAAGCGCAACGTTGAGAGGGGGCGGATGACCGAGGAGGAGGCCCAGGAGGCGTTGAGCCGCCTCTCCTATTCCGTAGACCTAGCTGAGTCCGTCAAGGATGCCGATCTGGTGATCGAGGCCATTCCCGAGAACCTGGACCTGAAGAGGCAGGTCTGGGGGGAGGTCTCAGTCCTCGCTAGGGATGATGCGCTGCTTGCGACCAACACCTCCAGCCTCAGTATCACCCGCATCGCAGAGGCGGTCACCAAGCCGGAGAGGTTCATTGGGATGCACTTCTTCAATCCCCCTACCCATATGCGCCTCGTGGAGCTGATACCCGGTGCAGGCACAGACTCTACGACTCTGGAGGGGGTTAGGGCCGTGGCGGAGAGGCTTGGTAAGACCCCAGTCGTGGTGGAGAAGGACGTCGTGGGGTTCATCGTGAACAGGGTCCTCATCACATACCTCAATGAGGCAGCCAAGTTGGCAGAGTCCGGCGAGTACACGGTCGAGCAGGTTGACGCAGCGATGCAGTATGGGGCGAAGATGCCCCTTGGCCCCTTCATGCTCTCCGACCTGATAGGGATCGACATCGTACACCATATCCTCAAGGTCTTCGAGGAGAACCTCGATACTACCTATAAACCTGCAAAGAGCATCGTGGCCCTCTTTGAGGCGAAGAAGCTGGGCCGGAAGACGGGAGAGGGATTCTACAGCTACGCTGAGAGGCCGTCCGTCGATGAGGCGATGGGAGAGGGATTCGACGTCAACATTCTCCTCGATGTTCTGATCAAGGAGGCTGAGAAGGTGGTCGCAGAGGGGATCGCCGGCAGGGAGGCCATCGACACGGCTATGAAGCTGGGGGCGAACCTGCCGAAGGGGCCCTTCGAACTGAAGGAGGGGAATTAGGTGTCAGGTGAGAGCCCCATCTTAGTCGAGGTCGATGGAGGTGTCTGTTGGATCCGCCTGAACAGGCCTGACAAGCTCAACAGCATGACTCTGGAGATGCACGATCTAATTCAGAAAGCCCTAGACGACGTGGTCAAGGATGATTCAGTCGGTTGCGTTGTCATCACAGGAGTCGGGGAGAGGGCCTTCTGTGCAGGCGCGGATATAACCAACTTCCCGAAGCTCTCCCCTGCTGGCGCGAAGGAGTTCTCGGAGAAGGGACAGAAGACCGTTCAGAAGATCTTGAGCCATCCCAAACCCGTCATCGCCGCTGTGAACGGTTATGCCCTTGGGGGCGGCTGTGAGCTTGCTACTGCGTGTGACTTCCGGATTGCGTCGGAGAGAGCCCGGTTCAGTCAGCCAGAGATCAGCTTGGGGCTCATACCCGGTTGGGGGGGAACCCAGCTGCTGCCCTCCCTTGTGGGCCCAGCCAAGGCTAAGGAGCTCATTATGACAGGGGCGATGGTGAAGGCCCCGGACGCCCTCCAGATGGGGCTGGTCAACGAGGTCGTGGAGCCCGACAAGCTCATTGAGGCGGTTGGAGCCCTCGCCCAGACCCTGGTAAGTGGGCCCTCCATTGCCCTCGGAAAGGCGAAGAAGCTAGTGAACGATAGCGTCAGCCTGACGGAGGGACTATCGGCTGAGGCTGAGGCCTTCAGCGAGCTCTTCGCTACAGAGGATATGAAGGAAGGCGTTGCAGCTTTCTTGGAGAAGAGGAAGGCCGACTTTAAGGGAAAATAATCTGTACTACTAGTATCTCTGTCTTTTTTCTTTATTTCCGTTCAAGGTTATAGTCGTAAGTCTCTAGAAAAAAGCTATAAACGAAGTGGATAAGGTTGAATGCGAGCAGAATGAACCTCGCATACGTTCTGATTAACACTGATATGGGCTCTGAAGAGAAAGTGACCAACGAACTGAATAAAGTTGAGGAGGTAAAGGAGGTCTACGGAGTCTACGGCGTATACGACCTCGTCGTGAGGGTCGAGGCCGAGACGATGGAGAAGCTCAAGACGGCCATAAGCGACAGCATCAGGACGCTTGAAAACGTTCGGTCAACACTGACGATGATAGTTGTGGATTAATTTCAAGCTCCTTTTTTCATTACATTTTTATCCGATCTGAAAAGGGCTCTCTTTTATCAGTTGAATATTTTTAAATCCTAGTAGACGTATGCAGAGGGAAGCGTCAATGAGCGGACAGAAAGGCTTCACGGCATGGTTTACAGGCCTCCCGTGCTCAGGCAAGACCACAGTTGCTGACAGAGTCGCTGAGATTCTGAGGGAGAGGGGGCATAAAGTCGAACGCCTTGACGGAGACATCGTCAGGAAGGGTCTGACAAGTGATCTCGGTTTCTCGAAACAAGACCGAGATGAGAATATCAAACGGGTGACCTTCGTCGCCAAGCTCCTCACAAGGAACGGGGTCGCCGTTCTGGCCACATTCGTCTCACCATACAGGGAGAGGCGCCGGATGTCTCGAGAGGAGATAGGGGAGTTCGTCGAGGTCTACGTCCGGTGCCCAATCGAGGCCTGCATAGAACGAGACATCAAGGGGATGTACAAGAGGGCCCTGGCAGGTGAGATCACAGGCTTCACGGGCGTCGACGATCCCTATGAGGAGCCCGAGGATCCGGATCTCGTTCTGGACACGGATAGGGAGACCGTGGAAGAGAGTGCTAGGAAGGTCGTGAGCAAGTTGGAGGAATTGGGATACGTCTCCCATCGGTAGAGTAGACGATATTGGAGTTTGATTTAAGTACGATTTGAGATCTTTCAGGATTTTTTATATTAGTATAATATTTTGCTTTGTGGACCATCATTTATCGGTTGTAACCCCATCCACCGGTTCCCACAATCTCCTCACATGTTCACCAGCATGTTGTAGAGGGCCACCTTGCCGGCCAGCTCCAAGGCGATGCAGCCCAGGCTCCTACCCAT
>JADHWN010000070.1 GCA_016783455.1 Candidatus Bathyarchaeota archaeon | reverse complement strand
TTTCGTGGTTTCTGAGGGATTCCAGGTCCAAGATGAGTTCTCCTCGTTTTATGAGCCTCTCATCGACTGCTTTCCAGTCCATTGGTTAGGGAGTAGCCAGGTCTGATCTATAAGTTTTTCCTAATAGTCCACAATGCAGTTTTTTTAACAAATTTTTTCTGTGAGATCCCTTATCGAGCCGTAAAACTCTGTCTTCTTCAGGAGCTCCACATTTCCCAGAGCGTCTTCAAGCATTGGGTCATAATTAATAGACCCGAGATAGGTCGTGTTGTCCTCCCCTGCCCTCTCTGAAACGTATGTAGTCGGCTTCATGACCATGTTTTCGATGATCCCTATCGTAGGTATGTTGAGCTCATGAAGCAGTTTGATCTGCTTCCTGACGGTCTCGTATGCCACCTTTGAGGGGGTGCAGACGACCAGGAAACGTATCCTCTCAATTAGCCGTATCATGTCGAGGGTCGCATCCCCTATCCCCGGCGGCATGTCCACGATAAGGTAGTCGAGGTTGCCCCATCGGGTGATCGCGAGGAGTTCGATGATGGCGTCCGAGATGTCAGCTCCCCTAAGTGGCGCAGGCTTGTCCTGAGAGTAGAACGTTATGGACATGTAACGTAGGCCGTGGGCCATGGGCGGGATGATACCGTACTCCTCCTCTGGGTAGAGCCCCTCGATGCCTAGGATTACGTGGGAGGAGGGGCTTGTGAAGTCGAGGTCTAGCAGGCCCACGTTTTGACCTTGTTCCTTTAACCTGATGGCGAGTGCTGAGGCCACTACGCTCTTACCGACGCCTCCTTTCCCGCTTGAGACCGCTATTATCTTCTCGACGTTCTCAAGGCGTCTGGCGATGATGTCTAGCCGGGGGTCAGCTATCTTCCTTCACCCCTGAAATCGAGGCCAGTATCACCCCTCGTCCTTCCAGGACCTCGAAGTCTGGGCTCTCGCAGCTAGGGCACTTTATGTAGACGTGGGCCATCTCCGGGACGAAGTGGATTGCCTCCGATGTCTCCTCGTCCATGTCTCGGTTGCTGAACTCCCATTCCTCTCCGCAGACCCTGCAATTTAACTTGCCCTTAATTGCTTGGAGGGTGAACTTAGCGTCCTTAATATTCGGTGTCCTCAGCTGCTCAAGGGCGAACAGAAATATATCGTGCTCAATCTGTTGCAGATCTCCTATGCCCACATTAATCTCAGTGATCTTTTGGATCCCTTGTTCCCCCGCTACTCTGGTGGCGGTTGAGATGACTCCTTCCGCTAGAGCCCATTCGTGCATATCAAGACATTTCCTGTTTGATTCTTTATGTGTTTTCTGTTGTGTAATGGTCGCTAGTGGTGAGCGTTTTTTCTTGGATTTCACATGGACTGAGACACATGGTTTGATTAACGTTATCTTGGATTCGACGCACACTGTATGTTAGTAATAATCTCTCACATTTTTGGGACATTATATTTATGTGTTATAATATCTCCTCTCTTTGTCTCACACCTTTTAATAACATCTTAATATTTATCTTTTATTGACACTATGGATCTGCCCATCATCCGACTGAAAGACATGAGGGTATACTATTTCTCCCTCCTCATCGCTATGTTAGGTATCTCTACGTACTTCGGTCTGAGCCAGTCGTTCATTTCTCTTGACAAGGGAATTGAAATTGTAAGGAGCAGGGGGTACTCGATTAACGGGGAGATGGAGTGGGACCTAGCGAACATGGAAGACTGGAAAGCTGCTGAACTGGGCCTCAGGCCGTTCCTAGATGCCTGCGACAGATACAGGGCGAGCATGGGTCAGTGACGGTCTACGCCGATTTCTACGCGAAGGTGCTCTTCGTGTTCGATCCTTCACCGGAGCTGTCGGGGAAAATGCTGTATTTCTGTATCCTAACCTAGAAAACGAGAATCTCATACCCCTAGTCGTCTCCGGCTCGTGTCTGCAGCACAAGTTTTAAGTCGGTTGATTGTTGTTGATATCGAATCACGTTGAAGAACGTCAAGGTTGTATCATACGGTATAGGAGTCATCGGAAGAAGGCTGGCAACCCACCTTCTCTCCAAGGATGGCATCGAGATCGTTGGAGCCGTCGACATCAACCCCGCCATCGTGGGGAAGGACCTGGGAGAGGTCCTAGGGGGCGAGAAGATAGGCGTCTTGATCTCCGACGACGCTGATGAGGTGCTGTCCACTACGAAGCCCGACATCGTCTGCCACACAACGATGTCATACGTCAAGCAGACCTACGACCAGTTCGCCCAGATCCTCAGCCACGGAGTCAACTGCGTCTCGACCTGCGAGGAGCTCTCCTACCCCTACGACACGGAGGAGGGTGCGGAGTACGCGAAGAAGCTCGACAAGCTGGCGAAGGAGAAGGGCGCCACCTTGCTGGGGACAGGTATCAACCCCGGATTCCTCATGGACACTCTTCCCATCGTCCTCACGGGACCATGCACGAGGGTCGACGACATCTACATCACCAGGCAGATGGACGCCGCCACTAGGAGGATACCCTTCCAGAAGAAGATTGGTGCGGGCCTCACCATCGAGGAGTTTAGGAAGAAGATAGACGCCCACGAGATCACGGGACACGTGGGCCTCGAGCAGTCCATATTGATGATCGCGGACGCCTTAGGATGGGAGCTCGACGAGATCAAGGTCGACCCCGTCGGCCCGGTGGTCCTGGACCACGACGTGGCGAGCGACGCCATAGAGGTACCCACGGGGCACAACGCGGGCTCAATGCAGATGGCCTACGGCAAAGCGGGCGGAAAGGACCTCATAACCATGGACTTCAGGGCCTACATCGGGGCCCCCGAGGAGTTCGACAGCATAACCATCAGAGGAGAGCCCCCCATCAACCAGAGGATATCGCCGTGCGTACACGGAGACTACGGGACCATAGCCATAACCGCAAACATGATACCCACGGTAATAGCCGCCGAGCCCGGATTCAAGACGATGAAAGACCTCCCCCTCCCCCATGCGACCCCCGTACACATGAGGAAATACCTGAAATAGCAAAGAGGGCCCAAACCCCTCTCAATATTATCATGGCTTGTATCCGTAAAGAGTCACCCTTACCGGAGACTGGATCTACCTAACCCTTTTTGATTAGATCTGGCAATGAAGAGAGTGACTTGAAGGAACGGATCCTCGTCGTCTGCGAGAAGCCCACTGCCGCAAGGCGGATAGCCCACGCCCTTGACGACGACGGTGCTCCTGAGGCATACGACGAGGGGGGAGTCCCTCTTTTCATCGCTGGGCGTGGCGACTTTGAGCTGGTAGTGGTCTCCGCACTGGGCCACCTGTTCAGTATCGCCCAGGACGGCGGAAAGTGGACATATCCTGTGTATAAATACAGTTGGGTTCCAGCCCACGATGCTGACAAGAGGCAGGCAAGGACAAAGAGGTTCATTCAGGCCATCGAGCGCGCCTCCAAAGGAGCCACAGGGTACGTGAGCGCCTGCGACCTCGACATGGAGGGGAGCCTCATCGCCTACATGGTGCTCCTGAACGTCTGCGGCGAGGGCAGCCTAAATGAGGCCAAGAGGATGAGGTACTCCACGCTCACTGAGAGGGACCTCATAAGGGCTTGGGAAGGAATGTCCCCCACCCTAGATTACCCACTAATCGAGGCCGGGAGGACCCGCCACGAGGTCGACTGGCTCTTCGGGATAAACCTGACCCGTGCCCTATCCCTGTCCCTGAAGAACGCCTCCGGCATATTCAAGACACTGAGCATAGGACGAGTGCAGGGCCCCACCCTAAACTTCGTTAAGGAGAGAGAAGTTGAGGTCAAGACGCACGTCCCCACTCCGTTCTGGGTCATCAAAGCTGAGACCACGATTGAGGGAAGGAGGATCCCCCTAGACTACACCGAGGCCCGAATAGGCAAGAAATCCGATGCCCGCAAGGTCGTGAGGGCATGCCAGGGCAAGGATGGCGTTATCTCAACGGTCTCAACTCGGAGGGTCGAGCAGCCTCCGCCTCCTCCATTCAGCCTCGGGGACCTGCAGAGAGAGGCCTTCAGCAAGTTCAGGTATACCCCACGGACGACCCTGAATTCTGCTGAGAGGCTCTACCTGAGCACCCATATCAGCTACCCTCGGACCTCAAGCCAGAAAATCCCACCCACGATAGACGTAAGGGGAATCCTCGAGGGCCTCAGGAGAAGAAAGGAATATACGAGGCTGGCGGCCTCTCTCCTCAAAGAGTCCAAGTTGCGCCCTATGCAAGGCGCGAAGGATGATCCCGCTCATCCTGCCATTCACCCCACGGGAACCATCCCTGGAATGATAACTGGAGTGGACGCCCGTGTCTATGACCTCATCTGCAGGAGGTTTATGGCCTCTCTCAGCGGACCAGCGTTAAGAGAGAACGTGTCGGCGAAGGTCACCGTGGATGCGGAAGGGAGTAACTATGCTTTCTTCCTCAGGGGAACGAAGCTCGTCGAAGATGGATGGATCAAGTTTTACGAGCCCTACGTCAAGGAGAAGGGATCAGAGCTCCCAAAACTCAGCAAAGGTCAGAAGGTGCCGTTTGCTAAGCTGCGATCCCTCGAAAGGTACACGAAACCCCCTGCGAGGTTCAACCCGGGCAGCCTTCTGAGGCTCATGGAGGATGAGGGGCTCGGGACGAAGGCCACCAGGACCGATATAGTGGACACCCTCTTCAAGAGGGGTTATGTCAAGGGCAGCACCACCGAGATCACGGATCTCGGGTTCACGATCATAGAGAATCTGGAGAGGTATGTTCCGGATATCCTGTCCGTTGAGATGACCCGGAGCCTCGAGGAGGACATGGGGCGCATTCAAAGAGGGGAGTTCTCAAGGGCTAATGCCATCACGAAAACCGTTGAGGTGTTGGAGTCAACGCTGTCTGGGTTCAAAGCTCATGAGGTGCGTATAGGCTCAGAGATATCCGGTGCCATTACGAGGGAAGAGGAGCGGTCTAGCTACTTGGGTAGATGCCCTGGGTGTGGAGACGGGCACCTCCGCATCATCGTGAACAAGAAGACGGGGAAACGGTTCGCTGGATGCAGCAACTACTTCGCTGGAAAGTGTACCACAAGCTACCCGTTGCCCCAGAGAGGCAGGATAACCACCACCGAAATAAGCTGCAGCGAATGTGGGGCCCCCATCATAAAGGCCACATTGAGGGGCATGAGCCCGTGGGAGCTCTGCATAAACATCGACTGTCCGTCAAAGAGGGGAGGATCTACGGATGAATAGGGGCTGCCCTCTCTGCTGGAGGCGACGTGAGGACGGCTCCGAGTACTGTACATATCACCTTGCCGCCCAGAAGAACCTTCTCAACGCCTTCCGGGATTGGCAGGAGGCCCTTGAGCTCGAATGGAGGGACTTCCTCGTTGTAGTTGTGGCGAGACAGGAGTCAGGCGAGTGGGTAAAGGATGTAGCCCATCACCTTCTGGAGAAAGAGAAGAAAGGAGGCTAGATTCGGAGCTGTTCGAGTACCTTATCGACGTCGTGAAGCCCAAGCTTCTGGAGTTCCTCAGAGGAGGGGATCCCTCGGCTATCCCAGCCCATGTCGGAGTATGCTGTCTTCCGCTCCTCCATCAACGTAGCCCTGTCGGGGGCTGATCCCTCGAAGGGTCCGCTTGGGAGGGGCTCGTACCACCTTGGGGGGTTGTCGTCGTCTATGTCTGGATCCCAGATGACGTCGGGGCCTCCCAGCAGGATGGCTGCTCTCTGTATATGGACTATCCGCCTCCCGTTGACGTTTATCCAGTCCTCTTGGCTCAGCTCCCAGCCCGTCACGACCTTGAGGTACCTCCAGATGACGTTCTCCAAACTTGGTACCCCCATCGTGCAGACGACCATTGTGTCCCCTATGGTGCTTCGCGCCTCACTCATAGGTGGGCGTGGTATGGATGTGTGGTCTCCTCCTTGGACGGATAGGGCGTAGCCCAGGTATGGGAAGTGTCCTCCTGTGCGTATCCCGTGAGCTCCCACCTCGATCCCCTTGAACTGAACCGCGTACTTCATGACGTCTACGCCCTTCATCTGGGAGATGGCCTTGGCAGCCCTGTAAGTGCCCTCCGCTAGGATGTCTCCTATAGCTCTTCTCTCCGCAATGAGGTAGGCCAATTCACCCATTGCCTTTGTGTCCCCCCAGACCGGCTCGATGCCGTCTAGGTCTTCCTTCGTCAGGATGCCTCTCTGAAAGAGCTCCGCTGC
>JADHWN010000069.1 GCA_016783455.1 Candidatus Bathyarchaeota archaeon | reverse complement strand
CTCACCGACCAAGACCACACACGCAGCCCCCATCTATAACCTTTACCCAGGGCGGGGAGGACAAGGTACTTGAACCACGAACCCAAAGTCCCTAATTGAGAATCTATGAGCAGGCTCATCGACAAGGCCCTGGAATACGCCAGCGAAAAGCACAAGGGGCAACTTGACGACCAAGGGAGACCCTACTTCTTCGCCCACGTCGTACAGGTCTACGGCATCCTCCAAGACGTCACCGACGACGAGGAGATCATCTGCGCAGGGATACTCCACGACGTCATCGAGGACACCGACACCACCTTCGAGGAGATCCTCCACGAGTTCAACAGGGAGATCGCAGACCTCGTCAAAGAGCTGACCCACCACGGAGACAGGGACACAGGATACTACTTCCCCCATCTGAGAACAAGGAAAGCGGTCATGGTCAAGTTCGCAGACCGCCTCAGCAACCTCTCAAGGATGGAGGACTGGCCAGGCGACCGCCAGGAGCAGTACCTCAAGATGAGCAGGTTCTGGCCCACCGAGCCACCCGGCGACAAGATAGTCTCCCCAAACACCATCAGGGACACACCCTAGCCGGTGTCGGAGTCGCCAGCTATCTCCGTAGCCCGGATAAGCGCGCATGAACCATTTTTAAAACTCCAATCCGTAGTATGAGAACGAGATGGCCCCCAAGAAGAGATTCATCGCCTACGACGCCTACGAGAAACTGGCGGACGCCTACGCCGAAAAGGTCGACACGAAGCCCCACAACGCCTACCTCGAGAAACCCGCCATCCTCTCCCTCCTACCAGACGTCGAGGGAAAGAGGGTCCTGGACGTCGGATGCGGCACGGGAAGGTACACCGAGTGGCTCCTTGAGCACGGGGCCGAGGTGATCGGCTTCGACGCCAGCCCCCAGATGCTGGCCCACGCGCGGGAGAGGGTCGGGGACAGGGCGGAGCTGCGCCTCCACGACCTCAACGACCCCCTGGACTTCGTCGAGGACGACAGCGTGGACCTCGTCCTGGCCGCCCTCGTACTAGACTACGTAGAGAATTGGACCCCCGCCCTCAGGGAGTTCAGGCGAGCCCTGAGGGACGACGGCACCTTGGTCTTCAGTGTGGGCCACCCCACCCTCGACTTAATCAAGGACTTTGGGATGGAGGATTACTGGAGCGTCGAGATGACCGAGATCTGGTGGACGGGCTTCGGAGAACGAGTCCTCATGCCCGGCTACCGCCGCCCCATCCAGGCCATCACAGAGCCCCTCCACGAGACGGGATTCCTCATCGAACGACTCGTCGAGGCAAGGCCTACTCCAGAGTACAAAGAGGCGGACCCGGATGGATACGAGGACGTCGCCTGGAGACCTAGCTTCATCTGCATAAGGGCCATCCCCGGCTAGGGACCATCCTCGTAATAGTGAAAACAAACGCCGACAACCCCCCGTCACAACGAACAGACAACGCAGACACCTTTGTGATCATCCCACGGACGCGAAGCCGCCACCCTTAAATCGCTGAGAACCCGAGACAGGCTCATGAAGCTCCTTGAAGCCACAGATGAGAACATCCGTAAAACGGCAGCAATCGTAAAACTGGGCGGCTTAGTCATCTACCCCACGGAGACAGTCTACGGCCTCGGCTGCGCACCTCACATACTCGAGGCCGCCGAGAAGCTATGCAATCTCAAGGGACGCTCCGACAAATCCCTCCCCCTCATCTGCCACGACACGGAGTTCGCCTCCAAGATCGTCGAACTCAACCCAGCCGCTGAGAGGCTCGCGGAGAGGTTCTGGCCGGGCCCCCTCACCCTCGTCCTCCCCACAAAGCAGGAGTACTCCCGATGGGTCACCCACGGGGCCCGCACCCTCGCCGTCCGCGTCCCGGGCCACCCCGTCTCCAGAGAGCTCGCAAGGCTCTCAGGCGGAGTCATCGTCAGCACGAGCGCCAACAAAGCAGGGGAACCCCCAGCCAGGACCGCACAGGAGGCAGCCGACGCCCTGGGCGACGGGGTCAACATAATCCTCGATGACGGACCGTCCCCCGGCGAGATGCCCTCGACCATCCTGGACATCAGCGGGGAGCAGGCCTGGATACTCAGAGCCGGACCCGTGTCAGCCGAGCAGATAAAGGAAGCCCTCAGCCTCTAGAGACGCCAGCCCTCGGGCACGAGCTTCGCGACGCACTTATCCACAGGCACCCCCACGGAGCGCGCCACAGGCTCACACTTCGTCCTAAAGAGGAATAGGATCGGACAGGGCGCGGGCACCTCGGTGAGGGTCTCCCAGTTCGCCATCCCCTTGGAGAATATCACGTCCGCACCGTGGAACGCACCCAGGAACTCATCTGACGACTCGTCCAGCTTCACACCGATGGCGTCCGTCCCAGTCGTGATGACCTCGTCGGCCTCCTCTGTCATCCCCACCGCCACCGCGTCCTCCATCAGCGCATCGTTCAGGCTCGGACCGCCCTTGACAGCCACCGTCACCCTGCACCCCAGCCCCCGGAGCTCCCTCACTACCAATCTATCGAACGCGATCTCACCCGCGTTATCGGTCAGGAAGAGGACCTCCGACCCGGAGACCAAGAGCCCTTCTAACGTATCGGTGTCGTCCACGTAGAACCCCTCATCCAGCAGCTCCAGGGCCTCACCGATGTCGCTGCTGTGCCCTGGCACGTCGTACTCGATGACATTCCCGAGGCAGGAGACAAGACACGCCGTCCTGAAACGGTTCTCGGGGACGGCCGCATCGACAAGCGCCTCCATCTCAGGGAGAAGCTTCAGAGCACTCTCGTCAGCCCGCCTTTTCAGGTCCGCGTACGCATCCGGGCAGCCCGTGATACGCTTGATCAGCCTGTCCCGCTCGATCCCCAGTATCGAAGGCACGACATCGGGGCTGAAACCCTCCCCCAGGAGCTCCAGTAGGGCGTCCACGGCCCGCATACGCACATCCTCATCATCAGTCGAACGTAAGACTATGTTGTACCCCCTGTGGAGGAGGCAGTATCCGCAGCGTGAACCAACCTTCAATGTAGGCACTCAGTCGCTAGGAGAGACGAGGATATAAAAAACCTGAGGTATCCAATATCCCCGATGATAAGGGACTTCAACCTTCTCGCCACCGCCGACAACTACAACCGGAGCCAGGCCTGCAGCGAGCTCTGGATGCTCCTCAGGGCGGTGGGGGACGAGAACCCCTCGGTGGACCGCAGCCCAGTCAAGGGGCTCATCACCGCCAGGACCAACCTTGACCCCCAGGAGGCCATCAGGAGGCTGAGGGAGGAGCTCCACGTGAAGAGGGGCCACTTCAAGGTGCTCCTGAGGGTCATGCCCATAGAGGCCAGGGTACCAACCACCCTGGAGGAGATCAAGGAGGCCTCCCGGAGGCTGGCGTCCAAGATACCCGAAGATGAGGCATACCGGATTACCCTCGAGAAGAGGCGCACCGACCTACGGAGCATGGAGGTCATCGATGCCGTCGCCGAGGGGATCGAGAGGCGGGTGGACCTGGAGGCCCCCGACTGGGTACTCCTCATCCAGATAATGGGCAGGACCACCGGGATCTCCGTGATCCCCCCAGACGGCCTCCTCAACGTCCAGAAGGAGCGGGCGGCCCTACCTGCGAAGGGGCAGTAGTGCCCCCCTCTCGACTATCAGCTTCGTCAGGGCCTCCTCGGCGGGTCCGCGGACAGCACCGAGTTCCTCGTCCGACACCCCGAAGACCGTCTTCAGCTCGACCCGTTTTTCCACACTTATCTCCAGGACCGAGTCATCTGGTTCACCGATGACGTTGGAGACAACCGTGAAGGCCCTCTTGGTCTCCTCAGGGCTCTCACCCAAGACGAGGAGCGCCACATTTACGGTCCGTTCCGAGACTCCCACGACCTCGAAGGCCTGGGAGATCTGGTCACGGCAAGAGGCGTAGAGCAGCGCCTCCACCTCAAGGCTCCGGGAGATCCCCCTCCCGCCTTTGAAGGCTCCCACGGCGTTGACCGCAGCGAAGAAGAGATGTCTCCAGCCGGCCACCCTGTCAGCGTCGAAGGCCTGGAAGCGGACGTCTGGAAGCGCGTCCCTCACGCGCGAGATGAAGCCGTCCACTTCCCCCACGGAGACATCCCTGAAGCCGCCTATGGAGACGTACCAGTCGGCGCCCCCAACTTCAGCTGTATGGACCATTCCCGTACTTCTCCACGTTCATGGGAACCACATTATGAAAGCCCGTTTTGCCTTTAAGTTATAGGGAGAAAACGGGATTATCTTCGCCACCCATCGACATATATGCCTCAGCCGGGGCTAAAGGGGTGATATCAATGAGCGAGAAGATAGACATCGGCATCGCCAAGCTCCTCTACTCGGGCTCCAGGGGCGGATCCGAGACCTCCAAGGGACCGGAGATCATGGAGCAGGGCGGACTGCTAGACATTCTCGAACGCATGGGATGCACAGTCGCTGACTCCCAGACCACCGTGCTCACAGCCGAAGAGGAGACGCACTACGGCACGAGGCACAGGTTCGGACTCGCCTCAAAGCACCTCACCGACATAGTCGCGGATCAGGTGAAAAGAGGGATCTTCCCCATCGGCCTGCTCGCGAACTGCAACGGCCTCATGGGCATGCTCGCTGGTCTCCAGCACTCCGGGCCCGGCTGGAAGCCACTTAAGGTCGGCCTCGTCTGGATAGACGCCCACGGCGACATCAACACCCCCGAGACCAGCCTGAGCGGGATGCTGGGCGGGATGCCCGTGGCGGTCTCCACCGGCCTCTGCCTCCACAGGCTGCGGAGGGAGTGCGGCCTCGACCCCGCCCTTCCCACGAAGTACGTCACCATGGTCGGCGTGAGGGACACGGATCCCCTAGAGCAGGAGATCATCGACAGGTCGAACATAGAGCACATCACGGTGGACCAGGTGCGGCGCCTCACCCCGGCCATAGACCTGGAGATGGAGAGGCTCGCGATCCTCACGGACCTCATCTACGTCCACATCGACATGGACGTCCTCGACCCCGCGGAGGTCCCCGGCCACGGCCTAACCGTCGCCGATGGCCCCACGAGCATCGAGCTGGGGAACGCGCTGGAGATGATGTTCGAGCACCCCAGCGCGACAGCCTTCGGCATAGCCTCCTACCCGTGGAGTCGAGACCCTGACGGGGTGTCCCTGAAGGCCGTCTACAACCTGATAGAGGGCGTTGTACGGGGTCTCAAGAACAGGAAAGCCTGACCCCTCTTCTCTTTTTTCAATAGAGAGGATCTCGTTTTCGGCTCTCTTGAGTTGAACCTGGCGAAGGTATATGAGTGAGCAGCCATTTTCATGGTTTACATGTCAAGATCCAACACGGATGAGGATCTCATAGTACCCAAGAAATGGTACGAAGCCCTCCCCCGGAGGTCCTGGGAGAGGTTCAACAAGGTTGAGACGGGCTACCCCTGGTTCGAGGTCTACGAGGTCACACCAAACACGTACGCCATCTACGAGCCCGGACAGTTCCAGGAGGTCATCTCCTACCTGGCCCTCGGGAAGGAGAAGGCGGCCCTCATCGACACAGGCTACGGGATGTGCGACATGAGGGGACTAGTCGAGCTGCTCACCGACCTCCCGGTCACGGTGGTGATCACCCACACCCACGTTGACCACATCGGCCAGAACTACGCCTTCCACGATGTCGCGGTCTTCGACCACCCCTTCGCGAGGGAGAACGCCGCCCAGGACAGGGGCTTAGAGAGGCTCGGCGGTGCCCTGGAGGAGGGGATGGTCTGGATGCCATATGCCGAGGAGTTTATCCCCGAGAGCTTCAGGATACCTCCCTTCGAAGTGAGCAGATGGCTCCATGAAGGAGACGTAATAGACCTGGGCGAGAGGAGACTCGAAGTTCATCACATCCCGGGACACAGCCCCGACTCCATCTGCCTCCTCGACAGATCCAACCGTCTGCTCTGGACGGGGGACATGTTCTACAACGCCCCCCTCTACGTCTACAGCGACACTTCCGACCTCGACGAGTTCATTGAGAGCTATCAGAAGATGGTCGACCTCTCAGAGCACTACGACTGGCTGATGCCCAGCCACAACGAGACCTACGTGGACAAGGAGATAATATCGAGGGTCCTGAAGGCCTCCGAGGACATCAAGGCGGGGAAGGGCGGAGAGTACAGGGAGCAGAACCGGAGGGGCACGCTCATCCACAGATACGATTACCAAGGCTTCGCGATAATCGTGAAAGCCCCG
>JADHWN010000027.1 GCA_016783455.1 Candidatus Bathyarchaeota archaeon | reverse complement strand
ACAGGGCAAGCCATACTTTGGGTGCTTCAAGGCGACGTAATCGAAAATGTTTGTGTCTATGTATGCGGAGAGGATGTCTGCCAGAGCTTAGGCCTCCTTCCAAGACTCTTCCACAAGCTTGACGGCGTCAACGTCCAGCGGCTTCTCGGAGAGATTCCACATGTACTCTGAGCCTCGAATACCTAGAGCCATCGGAGCTTCACCCCGCATAAAACAGGCGCCTTTCTAAACGAATCGGAAAAAAGGACTAAAATGGATATGTGCATATCCGCAACCTTCCGGCCCCACCATTTCCATAGGATTTGACCCTGAGATTAAGTGATCTCGTTGAGTTTACTCTCAGGAACTGATGGTCTGGAGATACTTGTCATGGCTCCATATTCTATATAGGTATTATTGGTTTCAGTGGAAATTGAGAGTATTGGGCCTAGCATCTATACTGATCGTCGACGATGACGAAGACATCCTAGACCTGTACAGGGAGACGTTGGAGTATAGAGGCTACAGTGTTGAGACTTCTAGAACAGGTTTAGATGCGATAGAGAAGGCGGAGAAGAACAAGTACCAGATCGCCCTGTTGGATGTCGTTCTCCCCGATATCAGGGGAGAGAAGGTCGCGGAGAAACTCAAGAAGATTGACGAGTCCATGGAGATCATCTTCATCACGGGTTACTCCCTGTTTCAGGCCTGCATAGAGGCCACTAATATTGGGATATGCGACATCCTCCTGAAGCCGATAACTGAGGAGGAGCTACTGCTGGCAGTGGAGAACGCCCTACCAGCACAGTAATGGCGGGTGGGTATCCGCGGGGGGTGACGGCCACTGAAGCTGAGGGGGAAGCTCGTCACAGTTTTTGCGGGAAGCTACATCTTAATCCTTGTAGTCCTTCAATTAACCACCAATACGTTTTTGATGCGAGGGGTTCTCGAGCTTGAGAGGGCGGATATCCAGCAGCAGACAGAGTTGGGCTTGACAGCCCTCGATTGGATTGTTTCGAAGTTGGACGCTGTCACTCACGACTTCGCCGCAGGGGATGACGTGTACGATTTCAGCCTCGATGAAAATGTCGAGAATATTGAATCCCTTGTACTAGACTCGACGTTCATTGACTCGGAGATCAACCTGATGCTTATCTTCTCCAATGAGGGTGAGCTTGTCTTCAGTAAGGCCTTCGACCTAGTCGACGTGGATGAGGCCCCCCTTCCCAGTTACGTGGGGGACCAAATCCGTGAGAACGGAGATCTCCTTGACCATCAGGGTACATCCAGCAATTATTGCGGTGTATTAAGAACTTCAGAAGGACCGTTGATCGTCGCATCACGTCCCATCATCACAAGTAAGGAGGAGGGCCCCATACGAGGCACGGTGGTGTGTGCCCGACGTCTCGACGTTAGAGAGATGGAGACACTGATGGGGCTAACCTCATTATCCCTGGAAATGTTGGAACTCGATGAATCCACTGAAAGCGAATACCGAGCCACTCTGGCGGACATTTCTGAAGAGGATCCGATCGCCATCAGAAAACAAAGCCCGAAGCTGATAACAGGATACTCACTCATCGAAGACGTATCCCATGAGCCGGCCCTGCTGTTCAAGGTGGAGGCACCGAGAGACGTATATCAGTACGGGCTGACCTGCATCACGTATGTCATGGGATCCTTCCTGATAATCGGGATCACCATCGGGGTGTTGGCGATGTTGGTCATGGACAAGTTGATCATATCCCGACTAACCAAACTGAGCAATGCGGTCAGCAGGGCAGACACACCATCCTCTGAGTCGACTACAGTTGAAGCACCTGGTGGTGACGAGATATTTGTGCTGACAAAAAACATCGGAGACATGCTTGAAGTCCTGAAGGAATACCAGTTCCGCTTGAAGGAGAGAGAACGGATGGCGACCATCGGAGAGTTATCAGCCATGGTCGGCCACGACCTACGTAATCCTATCCAGGTGGTCTATGGGCTCTGCTCGATACTCAGAAAGAAAGTCGAGGATCTCAAGAAGCTCGGAGTAGACGAGTCACAGATACGCGACCTCGAGTACGTTGACGATGAACTCCATGAGCAGATGCTGTACATGAACAAGATCGTCTCGGACCTACAGGACTACTCCAAGACCATCAGGCTTGTACCTGACGAAGTCGATATCAGACACGTGATAGAGGACGTCCTCTCATCTGTGAAGGTACCCTCCAACGTCGACGTCTCTGTTGTGTTCGACGAGGGCTTCCCCGAGCTATACGTCGACATAAGCCTGATGAGGCGTCTGTACACAAACCTGGTGAACAACGCCGTCCAGGCCATGCCCGATGGTGGAGACTTGACCGTTAGGGGGCATAGTTCTGACGAGTACGTCTTCGTTGACATTGTGGACACGGGGGTGGGTATCAGCGAGGAGAACATGGGGAAGATATTCAGGCCCCTCTTCACCACGAAGGCGAAGGGGACCGGCCTAGGTCTCTCCGTGTGTGAAAGGATCGTGGAGTCCCACGGCGGAGTTATAATGGTGGAATCCGAGGTGGGAGTCGGCTCCACATTCACGGTTAGACTGCCCCTAGGTGGAGCCCTGAAGGGGAGCGGAGTTCAAACGATGTCAATTGACATCGGTGAGATAGCTGACGCGATTAGACCACAGTCACCTTGAGCTTTCGTGATATCCTGAGTATCGAGGCTCATGAGGACGAACTTGTTTACGAGATTGGGCTGATGTAACGTAGACGTAGATTCCTCCCCTAGCCAAGCTCTTACGGGCACATTTCCCGGAACTTTGTCGTTTTTTCGCACAACGTTTTTAAACTCGGCTCTGAAGAAACGTATGCGCTATAAAAAGTATGCATTGAATGGGTTAGCTGCTTCAGGTCGGAGGTGACCCTTTTACATCCTCCCCCTCTGGAATGGCACCTCTTCAAGTATACAATTAGGTGAAAAATGAAATGGTATACATGACAGGACAACCTGTCCTAATCTTGAAGGAAGGAACCGAGCGAAGCCGGGGCAGGGACGCCCGAAGGTCCAACCTCATGGCCGCGCAGATCATATCTGAGGTGCTGAAGTCGACCCTGGGCCCAAGGGGCATGGACAAAATGCTCATCGACAGTCTCGGGGACATCACCATCACCAACGATGGAGCTACCGTTCTCGCTGAGATCGACGTGCAGCACCCCGCCGCAAAGATGATTATCGAGGTCGCGAAGACCCAAGACGACGAGGTCGGAGATGGAACCACCACATCGGTCATCCTTGCAGGCGAGCTGCTCAAGAAAGCCCAAGAGCTCCTGGACGAGGGAATCCACCCATCACTCATCATCGCGGGCTACCAGAAGGCCGCTGAGAAGGCCCTGCAGACCCTGGAAGACGTCGCGTTGGACGTCGACCTCGAAGACAGGGAGACGCTGATGAAGCTGGCCATGACCTCGATGAGGAGCAAGACCGTCGCCAGGGCCCGCGAGGGCCTAGCGAACATAGTAATCGACGCGATCATGCAGGTCAAGGAGGAGCGGGACGGGCAGACCCTCGCCGATGTGGACGACGTCCAGATCGTGAAGAAGGAGGGCAAGAGCCTCGACGAGACCGCGCTGATACAGGGAGTCATCATCGACAAGGAGGTCGTCCACGCCGCCATGCCCAAGAAGGTCGAGAAGGCGAAGGTCGCCCTCATCGACACAGCGCTGGAGGTGGAGAAGCCCGAGTTCGACGCCGAGATCCGCATCCGAAGTCCCGACGCAATCAAGGCGTTCCTGGACCAGGAGGCCGAGATGCTGAAGAAAATGGTGGACCAGGTCACGGAGTCCGGCGCGAACGTTGTATTCGCACAGAAGGGCATCGACGACATGGCTCAGCACTACCTGGCCAAGGCCGGCGTACTATGCGCCAGGCGGGTCAAGAAGTCTGACATGGAGAAGCTGGCGAAGGCCACCGGCGCAAAGGTGGTCTCCAACCTCTCCGACCTGAAGGCCGAGGACCTGGGACAGTGCGAGCTTGTCGAGGAACGCAAGATCTCCGACGACAAGATGATCTTCGTCGAGGGATGCGACGACCCCCGGTCGGTCGCCATCTTCATCCGGGCGGGCCTGGAGAGGATGCTCGACGAGGCCGAGAGAGCTCTAAACGACGCCCTCTACGTCATCAGCGACATAGTGAAAGTGCCCAAGATGGTCCCCGGCGGAGGAGCCATCGAGACCGAGCTGGCGAAGTCGGTCAGGGCATACGCCCCGAGCGTCGGAGGCAGGGAGCAGCTCTCAATCGAGGCCTTCGGGGACGCCCTCGAGGTCGTGCCCAGGACCCTCGCAGAGAACGCGGGGCTGGACATCATAGACACGATGGTCGCCATCAAGGCCGCCCACGAGAAGAAGGATGGAGGCAGCATGGGGGTCAACGTCTACGACGAGGGGGTCATCGACATGCTCAAGGAGGGCGTCGTCGAGCCCCTGGTGGTCAAGCAGCAGGCGATAAAGTCGGCGGTCGAGGTCGCGTCCATGATCCTCAGGATCGACGACGTCCTCGCAGCTACTGCGCCCTCCATGCCGGCGGGCGGTCCGGGCGGCATGCCCGACATGGACGAGGAGTGAGATGAGTATGAGCGCAAGCGGACAACCCATTATAATCCTCAGGGAAGGCACTGAGCGAAGCAGGGGCGCATCAGCCCGGGACGCCAACATCCAGGCGGCCCAGATCGTCGCCCAGGCCATCAAGACGTCCCTCGGCCCCAAGGGCATGGACAAGATGCTCGTGGACAGCTTCGGCGACGTCACCATCACCAACGACGGAGCTACGATGCTCAAGGAGATGGACATACAGCACCCAGCCGCCAAGATGATGGTGGAGATCTCCAAGACACAGGATGACGAGGTTGGGGACGGAACCACGACGGTGGTGGTCCTCGCCGGTGAGCTCCTCGGAAACGCCGTGGAGCTTATGGAGAAGAAGGTCCACGCAACGGTCATCATCGACGGCTACAGGGACGCTCAGGAGCAGGCCCTCAAGTACCTGGATGAGATCGCCATCAATGTGGACCCAATGGACAAGGTGATCCTCAAGAAGGTCGCGAGGACCAGCATGGCGAGCAAGCTCATCCACGGATACAGTGACTACCTATCGGACATCGCCATCGACGCGATACTCCAGGTCGCCGAGGAGGCCGACGGAGGCTACACGGTGGACCTCGACAACGTCAAGATCGAGAAGAAGCCAGGGGGCTCATTGACTGACACAGAGTTCATCAAGGGCCTCGTAATCGACAAGGAGGCAGTCCACGCCGACATGCCCAAACTCGTAAGGGACGCCAAGATCGGCCTGCTGAACGCAGCCATGGAGATAGAGAAGACCGAGTTCGACGCCAAGATCCACATAGAGAGCCCGGACGAGATGCAGGCCTACCTCAACCAGGAAGAGGACATGCTCCGCGGGATGGTCCAGAAGGTGAAGGACGCAGGGATAAACGTCCTGCTCTGCCAGAAGGGCATCGACGACATGGTGCAGCACTTCCTTGCCCGAGAGGGCATACTTGCCGCACGGAGGCTGAAGAAGAGCGACATGGAGGCCCTGGCGAGGGCCACGGGAGCCAAGGTCGTGACCAACGTCGACCAACTCAACGCTGACGACGCAGGGTATGCAGCAACCGTCGAGGAGAAGAAGATCGGCGACGACAAGCTCATCTTCGTCGAGGGCTGCAGGAACCCCAAGGCCGTCTCCATCCTAATCAGGGGAGGCACCGAGCGGATCGTCGACGAGGCCGACAGGTCCCTCCACGACGCCCTCTGCGTTATCAGGGATGTCGTCCAGGAGCCCAAGGTCGTGGCGGGCGGAGGCGCCCCCGAGGTCGAGGTCGCAAGGAGGCTGAGGGAGTACGCCGAGGGCGTGACGGGCCGGGAGAGGCTCGCGATAGGCAAGTTCGCAGACGCCATGGAGGTGATCCCGATCACTCTAGCCGAGAACGCGGGGATGGATCCCATCGACGCCATCTCCGAGATGCAGTCCCTGCACACCAAGGGCGTCATCTGGGCGGGGGTCAACAGCCTCGACGGCGAGGTCTCCGACATGGCTGAGCTCGACGTCTACGAACCCATGGCGGTCAAGGTTCAGGCCATAAAGTCGGCCACTGAGGCCTCTACGATGCTGCTCAAGATCGACGACGTCATCGCGGCTTCGAAGATGAGCGCAGGACCTCCCGGCGGCGGCATGGGTGGAATGGGCGGGATGCCTGGCGGTATGCCGGGCGGCATGCCCCCCATGATGTAGGACAGCTCCCTTTTTTCATCCTTTTTTACATGTTTTCTCATACATCTACTACTCAATCTATAAATGGAGCCGATAGCCTCATACGTCAGTCATGTTAACCGAGAAACCTGCATATTATGATGTCCGCAGCGACTTCTGGAAGCGCCACTGGGAGATGGCCCAGGGCTACGACGCCTTCATTGAGGGGGCCAACCCCAAGTTCGCTGAGAGGTGGAGGGAGCGGGCGGAGAGGACGCCGGAGCTGACGGAGGAGCAGCTGGACCGCCTGAGAGGGTACGGTCGGGAGCTGAACGTCCTCATCTACGCCGGGGCTTGGTGCGGTGACTGCGCCAGAACGGGGCCCATGCTGAAGAGGATAGCCGACGCATGTGGCGAGAAGGCCACGGTTAAGGTGATCGCTCGTGCGACCTCAGAGGAGCTCCAGAACGAGCTCCGCATCCTGGGTGCACTACGGGTCCCCGTCGTCGTCTTCCTCTCGGAGGACTTCTTCGAGGTGGGCCGCGAAGGTGACCGCACCCTCTCGGTCTACCGGGCCAAAACCGCTCGAGAGGTTGGGAGGAAGTTCGACGCTGGTATCCTTACCCCGAAGGCCATCTCAGCCGAGTTCAACGAGTGGGTGGACATCTTCGAGAAGACGATGATAATGCTACGCCTTGCGCCGTTCTACCGGAAACGATACAACGACTAGAGCAACTCGATAGGGGAGATTAGCTTAATCTACCCTCAAATCTTTATATCCGTCTGAGAGGAACGCGATTCTGATGAGCGTGGACACGGCTGGCATCGCATTCGCCTTCACGGCTGGCCTGCTGTCAATATTCTCACCCTGCGGCTACGCGCTCCTGCCGGGTTACATCTCTTATTACCTCGGCTCGGACTTCTCGGTCGTGAAGGCGGTCACAGGGGGGCTGGTCTGCACGCTCGGCTTCATGACCTTGTATTCCCTGATAGGGGTGCTGGCCTCGGGCCTGGGGGCCGTGCTCTCGACGGTGATCCCTACGGTAAGCCTCGTTGCGGGGCTGCTCATGATCGCCATGGGTGTGGCAACGCTCCTCCACGTGAACCTGCCTTTCATTCAGGTGGGTGCATCCCCCTCCCGGAGGCAGGGGTTGGTAGGTCTCTACCTTTTCGGTTTAGTATATGGGATCGCGGGTGTGGGGTGCTCCGCTCCGGTGTTCATCTCGGTCTTCTTCTACGCCCTCGCAGGGGGGGTGCTCAACGGCGTGCTGATGTTCCTTGTCTACTCCCTGGGGATGGGCATCCCTCTCATCGTGACCAGCGTCCTCGTCGCCAGGGCGAAGGAGGCCATGATCGGGCGGATCTCCAGGGCGACCGAGAGGCTTCAACGGGTGAGTGGGGTGGTCCTCGTCGCCGTCGGCATTTACCTGATCTACTATAACTACGTCTACCTCGCCTAATCCTCGTTCCGCCTTAGATACGTCAACCATTATTAATTCCCGGATCCATGTGAACTCAACCCGTTTTTGCGCTCTTGTATTGGTGGTTGAGAGATGGAAGGTTTCAAGATAGAAGATAAACGCGCTGGGAGCGAACCTGCATCAGACATTTTCGCCGTGACCGGTACCAGCGGACACGACGGAGGCTTCAAGGCCCTCATGGGCCTCATGGCGGATAAAGGCCTGAAATTCTACAGGTCAGGGGAGGAGGGGGAGCATTCCGGGCCGGAGGGGCTCATCCCGAGGGACGCCGTGGTCATCATCAAGGTGAACTCCCAGTGGGACGAGAGGGGAGGGACGAACACAGACCTTGTAGAGTCCATCATCAGAGCGGTCACTGAGCATCCTGATGTCTACGCGGGGGAGGTCGTGGTCGCCGACAATGGGCAGGCCCAGTACGGCTCGACCCGACGCGGGGGGAGCCTGGACTACGAGAGGAACAACGCCAAGGACACCTCCCGCTCCATCCAGAAGGTGGTGGACGGATTCTCGGGGGTCCACAGGGTCTCCACCTACCTCTGGGACACGATTACCACTACGAAGGTGGACGAGTACTTCATGGGGGACGACGGGGACGGCTACTTCGTCGACGAGGGTGCAAGCGGGAGCAGCGCCCTCAGGGTCTCGTATCCGAAGTTCAAGACGGGGCACGGCACCAGGGTCAGCCTCCGGCATGGGGTCTGGCTGCCTGACGTCTCGGGCTACGACGGGGAGAGACTGAAGGTGATCAACGTCCCGGTGCTGAAGGCCCACTTCATCTACGGCGTGACCGCCAGCGTCAAGCACTACATGGGCGTGGTCTCGGACAAGCTGACGGGGGGAGACTCCCACAGGAGCGTCCGCAGGGGCGGGATGGGGACCGAGATGGCCGCCACCCGGATGCCCACGCTGAACGTCCTGGACGCCATATGGGTCAACGCAGACCCCGGCAGCGGGCCATCCAGCCCCTACGCCCAGGCCACGAGGCTGAATACCGTCATGGCGGGCACGGACCCCGTCGCCCTCGACTACTGGGCCTCGAAGAATGTCCTCATGCAGGCGGCAAGGCTCAAGGGGCACAGCGACCTCTCGAAGATCGACCCGGACAACACGGAGGAGGGCTCCTTCGGGAGCTGGCTGAAGCTCTCAGCGAAGGAGCTAGAAGACGCGGGGCATCGGTTCACCCTCGACGAGGAGAGGATGAACGTCTACACCGCTTCGCTGTGAAACTTGTGGGATCAGGCGTCCCTGAGCTGACGCCTTGCGATCAAAGGACCCAGAATGGACACGAAGACCAACGTGATTATCACTATCGGGTAGCAGAGGTCCGAGAAGATGTTCGGGTCAGCGAACACCGCCATCTCGGGATCCCATATCCTGGGGAGCTGGGACATGACTAGAGCCGAGGTCCCTTGGAGGAAGATTAGCCTGGAGAGCACCGTCTCGCCCACGGAGAACCTGAGGAGGCTCCCCACACCGGTGGCCACGGCGTACCGTGTGGCGAGCATCAGGGCGACCACCCCCACCCCGAGGATCGCGTAGTCCACGGAGAGGGAGACTATGAGGCCTACGTAGACGAAGAAGAAGGCCTTCACGAGGAACGTGATCTCCTGGTTGAACTCCCTTATCCTGAACTTGTTCACCTTCAGCTTCCGCTTCCACCCGAAGACCCTGTACAGGTAGTTGTGGTTGTTGACGGCGAGGCCAAAGGCTAGGGCGGTGATGGCCCCCCCGGCGTTGCCGACGTAGTTCTCCGAGAAGATGTAGACGGGGAACAGGGCGGCGATGGTCATTATGTAGTTGAAGGGTCGGGCCCAGAGGAGGTTGAGGACCTCCGACCAGAGGAGGCCGATGATGATGCCGAAGATCGTGGCGATGGTGAAGACCCAGACTATCTCCTTGAGGGCCTCCTCGATGGTGTAGGGCGCTATCTTCTTCAGGCTGTACAGTGTGAAGACGGCCACGAGCCTGAACGTGTCAGACAGGGTCGACTCCAGGTTGAGGACCACCCCGTCCCTCTCCATGGAGGGGATCAGGGTCTTCAGCCTATCCAGGATACCCGTCACGGAGATGCCGCCGACGCCCCCGATCATCGCCCCCAGGAGCATGCCGTCAAACAGGGGGAACCGGCTGGGCATCAGGTAGTGCATTGAGTAGCCGACGACGGCTATTATGGCGATGAATGTCGTTGCCGAAAGGGTGAGGGCCTTGACCACGTTCCGCATCACCGACGATATGTTGACGTTTATCCCCGTGTCGAAGGAGAAGAGGGCGACGACGACCAGGATGAGGTACTCGAATATCTTGATGAAGTCCTCGTACCTGAAGAAGTCGAGCACGGGACCCAGGACGTACCCGAGGCAGAGGAGCCAGACGATGTCGGGTATCTTGGTCTTGGAGTAGATGAGGCTGCTGATGTAGCTGAGGAAGAGGGTGGCCGATACGAGCAGCAGGAACCCTTCGACGTTGAGTGCCACCTTCCATAATCCCCCAGAAGTCCGTGTAACCCTCCGATATTTCACGGGACGGATTCAGTGCCTAAGCAAACGGGAATGGAGATAAAAATGTGTCTGAACCCCGATGAACTTGAGACATTAGTAATCTCAGTGAGAGACCTATTCCCGAGATTTTTCGAGGTGCAGATGATGGTTGAGAGTGCCTGGCCCAGCGGGGCCCGTTGCAGCGTCTGCCTGACCTTCGACCTAGACGCAGAGTGGGTGTTCATGGGGAACGACCTGGCGACCCACGGCTGGAAGCACGAGAACATCGAACCGATAGAGAGAGCGCTAAAAAGGCCCCTGATCGAGCATATGAAGAACTAGATCCTCCGGCGGCATAAACAATAATAATGCTTCACACAGTTAACATGGTCTTCATTCATGGCACCCGAGATACCCTACGTAGGCGAGGTCCCCATAGTCCCCAACGTGAGGCCCGTGATAGTCGTCACCGGCTCGGACTTCGACATGGGCTACCAGCACAACCACCAGATCGTGCAGGTGTTCGGCCCCTTCTTCCTGAACCGTATCATCCAGGAGGAGTACTCGAAGGAGCAGAGGGAAGCCCTCAAGGCGTACCAGTGGCACCTTCGGAAGTACACGCCCGAATTGATCGACTACATCAGAGGCATGGCCGCAGGCGCGAGAGACGCTGGGGTCCCACTCTCATACTACGACGTTCTGGCCGACCTCACTGCGAACAGGATGTTCCAGGAGGCCCCGGAGGGAAGCGAGGACGAGACCCTGGAGTCCGAGTGCAGCGGATTCGCGGCCTGGGGGAGCGCCACCAAGGACGGCTCCCTCGTCTGCGGCGGATCCGGCGACCACGACCTCATCAAGAGCTACAGGCCCGAGTACACGATCATCCACTTCCCGGAGACGGGGTACAACTTCATCTGCTCACCGCCGACCGGCGGAGCCTGCCACCCCGGGATGAACAACAGGGGAGTCGCCTTCGTGCACCACGGCTGCACGGGATACCTGGGGGCGGAGTCGGAGCCCAAGGACAGAGACTGGGGCTATGGAGTGCCCAAGCTCCTCGGGTACCTCCACACCCTGCGCTGGGCTGACAGCGCCGAGGAGGCGATGGAGACCATGCTCTCGATGAGCAACGACGTCGGGGGCCTGGGCGGCACCTGGGCCGACGTAAACGGCTACGCCTACGACATAGAGAACAGGGAGAACCCACGGTGCATCAGAAGGCCTGGGGACCACGACGAGGTCGACTTCATCTACTCCACCAACAACCTGTTCTCCGGTGAGCTCAGCCACGCACAGAGGCCACCGCCCGAGGGGAACGTCTTCGTGCCCCACGCCGGGTGGTTGGGGACGGGGAAGACCGTCAGCGCCGTGACCCGGAACCTCCAGCTCTGGAACATGCTCCATCACTACCACGGCGAGGTGGATGTCGAGTTCGCCAAGATGATGTTCCGCTTCCCGGGAGAGCAGCCATCGTACCCGACCCTAGAGGAGGCCGAGGAGGCCTACTACCCGACCAAGGGGGACGGCTGGCACCAGAAGATCAGCACGCTGGAGAACGCCATGGTGGGAGTGTTGAAACCCGACGACGGGGACGACGGCGACTACTACGTGTCCCATGGAAGCCCCGCGAGGCTGACCTCTCCCCTGGTTCCCGGAGGCCACTACTACCGCGTGGCCCCCACGTACTCCTTCTTCAAGCTCAAACTCGCCTCCAGCCCTAGGAAGGTGGCGGAGGCGGCCAAGCGTCAGGCCCAGCTGGACCAGTACTACGCGAACGTAGAGCTCAGGCAGCTCGACTACTGGGACCCTCCGTACGTCCCGTTGGACAAGATCTTCGACGAGGCCGCCGTTGAGTGGCAGAAGAGTGAGTTCTACCGAACCCACGCGCTTGAGACAGCAGGGAACGAGTCTATCTTCCATTGGGGGAGGGCGATCAGGGCCTACACGAGGTGCCAAGCACTGGCGAGTCATGTCTACAACGCCCTCGTGCCGCCTCCGGACTCCCCCGAGGACCTCGGGCTGAGGCCCTGGATGTTCTGGAGCAAGGAGTAGCCGTGGCCGCGAGAAGTCTTTACACGTGATGGCGCGCACGCACAGATCCAGTGCCTATGCTAACTTAGGTCGAGAAAAAATGTCTGTCACGTAGGAAGAGGAAATTTTATGTAATGTATCGAATAGAGCTAATCCGATTGTTCTGAAGGTGATTCTGGTTGTCTGAGGGCGTATGGCCGGACGGGGCGAGGTGCTGCGTATGCATGACCTTCGACCTGGACGCAGAGTGGGTGTTCATGGGGAACGACCCCGGGGTGGTGGAGATGCCCCGCAAGTTCTCCCAGGGGGAGTACGTCTGGAGGGCCAACCTGATCCCGAGGATACTGGACCTCCTCGACTCCCACAGTGTGAAGGCCACATTCTTCATCGTGGGGATGAACGCGGTGAACCACCCCGACGTGATCGAGGAGATCGCCTCCAGGGGGCACGATCTGGCGACCCACGGCTGGAAGCACGAGAACATCGAGGATGTCGGGAAAGACGAGGAGACGTACAGGCTCTTGCAGACCCGGGACGCCATAAGCGACGCCAGCGGATACCACCCCGTGGGGAACAGGACCGCAGGGGGGGAGCTGAGCCCCTACACGCACGCCATCCTCGCAGAGAACGGGTGGACCTACGACAGCAGCCTCAGGGGGAGCGACATGCCCTACAGGCTGGAGAACGGGCTGCTCATCGTTCCATCCTACTACGAGATGGACGACTTCCACCTCTTCGCCGATTATCCGGGGGTCGCCCCCTACCACGCCCGGATGCTGAGCCCGGAGGTGGGCTGGGAGATCTGGAGCAACGCCTTCGATGGCTACTACAGGTACGGCCTCTGCTATACGACGATGTTCCACCCCCAGATCATCGGGAAGCCGGGGAACATGATGCTCCTGGATAGGCTGCTCAACTACATTGAGAAGTACCCGGACGTCTGGTTCGCCACGGCAAAGGAGATCGCCGAACACTGGAAGGGAGCTACCTGAGCTAACGAAATGGCTTAGGTAGAACGCCTCGTGAAGGCAAGCATCCCGAGTATCGCCAAGCCTGCCAGCGCAACGCTGTACAGGCTGGACATCCAGAGCCCCTGGCTCTCCCAGAGGCTTCCGACCACGGTGTTGGCCACGAAGAAAGCCGCGCCCACCACGAGGTAATAGGCTCCATAGGCGGTGCCCCTCAGACTGCTGTCGACGTAACTTGGGATCAAGGCCCTCTGCACTGTCTCCACGACCCCCATGTAGACGCCGAACACAGCCGCGATGATATAGGCCGAGGCGACCATCCTTGGCATCATCGGGAGCAGCAGCGTGCTCACCAGGAACACGCCGTATCCCAGCGCCAGGACCTTCTCCCTGCCTATCCTGTCTGCCAGCCTCCCCGCCGGGATGGCGATGATCGTGTGGGTCAGGTTCACCACCGCGTACACTATGGGGATCAACGCGTCTCCCACCCCCATCTCCCTCGCGTTGAGCAGTATGAAGCTGAAGTTGTACGCCCCTAAGCTGAACACCCCGACGACGCCGAGCAGCCAGAGGAACCTTCCTCTCATCACCTCACGCAGTCCCTCTAGGAACCTGAGCTCGCTCTCCTGGCTGCCGACTATCTCCTTGACGCCGAAGAGGATTATAAGGAGGGCGATGCTCCCCGGCAGGAGCGAGAGCCAGAACACGTCCCTTACGGTCCATCCTAGGAGCACCATGACCCCTGTGGCCGTCAGCGGGCCGATGATGGCGCCGGTCTGGTCAAGTGTCCTGTGGAGCCCGAAGGCCTCCCCTCTCCTGTCCGAGGAAACCGAGTCGCTAATCAGGGCGTCCCTCGGAGCGGTCCTTATCCCTTTCCCAACTCTGTCGGCGACTCTGATGAACAGCGCATCAGTGACGGATGATGCTGTGGCAAAGAAGGGCTTGACGACGTTGGAGACGGAGTAACCGATCAGTATGAAGAGCTTCCGCTTCCTGAACTTGTCGCTCATTATACCCGAGACGGCCCGCAACATGCAGCTGAGGGACTCCGCCACGCCCTCGATAAGACCCAGAGCTGCCACGGATCCCCCGGGCAGTCCGAGTATGAACACGGGGAGGATGCTGAACACCATCTCGCTCGAGACGTCCGTGAAGAAGCTGACGAAACCCAGCCTCACGACGTTCTGGAAATCGTCCTCATCTTCGCCCATAGCTAAGTCAGCCACTGACCTTACCTATAATAAATTTCGTAGTACGCGTGAGTTATTTTCGACAGACCTAGGAGGAAAAGAGATCGAATGGAGAAATAGGGGTTAGAGGTTTCTATTCCTCTCTCTTCTCAGGCTCCCTCAGGAAGAGCAGGGCGGCGACCGCTCCCAACGCCAGGGCGCCGATCCCCACCATGAACGTCGTCCTGCTTGAGTACGTCTGATAGAGGTAGCCCCCGAGGATGGTCCCCCCGCTCCAGAGGAGGGGCCTCATCACGTTCAGCACGGCGTTGAACCTCCCCCGGTGCTCCTTGGGGGCGTAATCCATGAAGAGGGCCTGCCAGGCCGGCGTGTTGAAGCTGACGACGACCGCGAAGACCAGCCGGATGAGGAGGACGTCCACGAATCCCCGGGAGTTAAGGAAGAAGTAGACGACCACAGGGAACATCAACACCGTCGGCCGAATGAACCTCACGCGACCGCGACGATCCGAGGCAGAGGCCGCCGGGAGCCTCACCAGAATGTTGACCACGGTCATCACCGTCATGGTTAGCCCCCACTGGGAGGACGAGAGCCCCACCTCCTCGGTGGCGTACGTGACGAAGTAGGGATCGATGAACGCCCAGGCCAAGACGTACAGCATGTCGACGCCGACGAAGACCCAGAGCTGCCGGGGGAGGACGCTGAACGTGGCCCTGAAGTCGCCGAAGAGGTCCCTGATTACAGCCCGTAGCCCCTTGACCTCCTCCTCCACGGGGACAAGGGTCTCCTCAAGGAACCTGAACCTCAGGAAGCCGGCGACCATGTACATCGCAACGACGAACAGGTACCCCCACCTCATGGCGACGACGATGCCATACCTGTCGATGAGGACCCCCATGATGTAGGGTGAGAAAAGTCCGAACAGGGGCGGGACGACGTTCCAGAGGGCATATGAGAGCGCCCGATTATCAGGGTTTGTAGAGTCGGCGAAGAGGGATCCGAACGCGGGCTCCCTGATCCCCGAGAAGATGGAGCCCAACGCGGCCGCAACGAACAGGAAGTGGTAGCTGGGGGCGATGGCGTTGACGAGCTCGCTCAGCCCCATGAGGAAAGTCATCGTGTAGACGATCCGCTTCCTCCCCATGGAGTCCGCCAGGTATCCCCCCGCCAGCGCGGGGAGTATCCTGACGATAGCGCCCACGGCGGAGATGAGCCCGATGTCGACGTAGCTCCCACCCAGCCCCAGTACGTAGAGGGCGTAGAAGGGCATCACCATCTGCCCCGCCAGGTGCCAGAACCCGGAGCTGACCAGGACCACCCCTAGGTTACCCCTCAGGAACTGCAGCCGGCGAGAGACAGACTTCAACATGTAGAGAGATGAATACATGTCACGCCCCGAATGAAAAATGCAGCGATAACTTCAGGGGCAATTTATCGTTAGGCTCAGATACTCGACGTCAAATCCAGCGCAGAGTCCATGATCATCCTGGCCTCGTACTCCGAGAAAGCATCTCTGGGCGTGGGACCTGAGAGGACAGCAGCGAAGGGCACGCCTGCCCTCATGGCGGCCTCGGCGTCGACCACGCTGTCACCCACGTAGAGGACCGCCTCAGGTGGGATGCTCAGCCTCTCCAGTGCCAGGTTCAGGCTCTCGGGGTCTGGCTTGAACTCCGAGACGTCCTCGCCTCCGACGATGACCTCGAAGGGTTCCAGGAGCCCCTCACGCCCAAGCACCTCCACGATCCTGTACCTGTACTTCGTAGAGACGATCCCCAGCCTCAATCCCTTGCCCCTGAGGTGCTCCACGGTCTCGGGAACGTAGTCGTAGACCACCGTCCGGTCGGCCATCACCTCGTCGGCCCTCTCCACGAACAGCCTCGTGTACTCCCCGCCCCTCCCCGACTGCTCCTCCCCGGTGAGCCTGACCAGCGACTCTGGGAGGGAGTAGCCGACGGTCTTCCTGATTTCGTCCGGTGTGGCCGGAGGGAGACCCATCGTCTTGAGGGCGTGGTTGGCGCACTCCACGATGCCCCTGAAGGAGTCAGCGAGGGTGAAGTCGAAGTCGAAGATGACGGCCTCGTATCCAGCCATGTTAGAGACCCTCTCCCCCTCATCGAACTTAAGACGTACGATTAAGGAGGTGTTTCATCCCGTATTTTCTGATTGCTCCACTATGTTTCTTAACACGAAATATGTGCGATACAAACGTCTTATCTGAAAACTGGCCAAAGAAATCATACACTTGTCGCTGGCAGAATTTAGAAAAGTCATCTCAAGCGCCTATCTATTCAAGCTGAGGGAGCGTTACAAGGAGATCGGAATAGGCATATATGGAAGAATTTTGTCATTATCCATCATTATCTATGCGGTCGTCCTCTCCGCGCTGACCTCCCTCAAGTTCTACTGCTTCAGGTCCCTCGCCTTCGACATGGGCATCTTCGTCCAGCTCCTCTGGCAGAGCAACCACGGCAACCCCCTCTACACCCAGCCCAGGTGGGGCCCGGAGAACCCGGAGAGCTTCTTCGGGGTCCACTTCGCCCCCGTCGTCTACCCCCTCATCTGGCTCTACGGCCTCGTGGAGAGCCCCTACGTCCTCCTCGTCGTCCAGAGCGTCGCCCTGGCGGCGCCCGCCTACTACATCTACAGGATCGCGGAGAGGGTGACGGGCAGCGAGAGGACGTCCCTGGTCTTCGCCCTCGCCTACCTCATCTACCCCGCCACGCTGTGGTCCAACTGGTACGACTTCCACCTCGAGTCCTTCGTCCCCCTCCTCATGGCCATGATGTACTACTATCTCCATAGGGGATCCAGGGTCGGGCTCGCCCTCTCCTCCCTCCTGCTCATAACGGTCATGGAGAGGATGGTCTTCATCGTCATCGCCTTCTCAGCCTACGCCCTCCTCTACGCCTACCTCCACCGGGGGGACGGATCCAGCGGATGGAGCCTCGACGCACGCTCCACTGCGACCCTGGTCTCCCTGGCCGTCGTCGCCGTGGCCTATTATTTCTGGTCCGAGTCGGTTATAAACGGCATCTGGCCCGAGCGGACCATCTTCCAGCCCACCCGCCTCCTCGGGGTCTTCACCTACGAGAGCTTCCTCATCAAGGTCGCCTACCTCGCCACCCTCGCCGCCCCCCTCGCCTTCCTCCAGGTGAACTCCGTCCTCGAGCTCATCCCCGCCGCCCCCTACCTCATCCTCGCCCTGGCCACGGACTACTCCCCCTACTTCACCATCACCTGGCAGTACCCCGTCCTCGTCTCGGTGCCCTTCTTCGTCTCCGCGATCCATGGCAGCGTAGGCGAGGAGCCCCGCAGGCTGCATCTCAAGCTCGCGGCGGCTGCCCTCATCTCCTTCGTCCTCCTCGCCCCCTGCACTCCCCTGATGTCCCGCTTCGGGGAGACCTGGAGGCTCCACATCCCCGACGAGATGACCGGGCTCAGGCATGAGGCCCTTGACAGCATACCAGGGGACGCAACGGTCCTCGCCCAGGAGAACATCTTCCCCAACCTCGCCGAGAGGGAGACCGCCTACACCCTCTGGCCCCCCGACGCTGAGCCCCCCGACTTCGTGGTCTTCAACGTCCACGAGTACTGGTTCTACCACGTCCCCGGCCACCGCACCATCCAGGGCGCCGCCCTTGAGCTCTACGCCACAGGGGAGTACGGGGTCTACGCCAACGTCGACGGCTTCATAATACTGATGAGGGGGCACGAGGGCCCCGCCAGGTACAGGGCCCCCCTGAGCTTCGTCCTGGACCCCGCCACCGCCAGGAACCACTTCATCTCCTTCGAGGACAGGGTTCCCGAGACCCAGTTCTACGTCCCGGGCTGGGTCGAGATAGAGGGGGGCAGCCTACTCCTGGAGCCACGGTTCAGGGGCCCCGTCTGGTGGGGGCCCTACGTCACCGTCCCCCCGGGGAACTACACGGTGATGGTGAGGCTGGAGGCGGAGGAGCTCCCCGACGCCCCCGTCCTGGGGCTACAGGTCTACTGGTACAAGCATCGGGTCTACGCTGACCGAGTCTTCTGGGGGGGCCACCTGGTGACGGGGAGGCCCCTCACCGCCCTGTTCGACGTCGAGCTCACCGAATGGGTGCCCTCCCTCGAGGTGGTGGGCTTCACCTACGGGAACGCCGAGATACTGGTCCACGAGGTGCGCTTCGAGGAGCGGACATGAGGGCCCTCGCGTTCATCCCGTCGTACAACGACGTCGTCTCAGGCCACGCCATAGCCCGGCAGCTCGAGGAGCTCCCCGAGGTCACCAGGGTGCTCATAATCGACGAGAGCGACGACCCCCGGTGCCTCAGGTACCTCAGGGGGGTCCGGGGGGGCAAGCTGGACGTCGTCCACAGGGAGCGGGGCGGGAAGTGGAGGGCCTGGCGCACAGCCCTCGAGGCCGCGTTGCCCTACGACGCCCTCCTCCAGATCGACTCCGACGTCGTCATCAGGGAGCCGGCCACCCTCCTGCGTGCCCTGGACAACGCCGATGTCGCCTCCGCCTACCAGGAGATCCTGCCACCCCGGGGCACGGCCCCGTTCGCCGGGCGCATCGCCGAGATCTACGGCAGGATGCACCGGGACCTCCAGGCCCGCGGCAAGTTCAACATGGGGGGGCAGGCCATCGCCCTCAGCCGCCGCACCGTCGCCGGTCTCCTGGGAGCAGGCCTCTTCGAGGAGCCCGTCCACGCCGACGACCACGTGGTCTGCCTCGCCGCCGCCGCGATGGGCCTCCGATGCAGGAGCGTTGACTGCGGCCTCGGCATCAGCCTCCCCGGCGGCCTCGGCGAGTGGATGAGGTACAGGTCCAGGCACAGGGGGGCCATCGGCTGGGCGGAGGGCTACGTCGCCTCCAAGACCGGGCTGGGGGAGGCGGTCGCCGAGGTCTCCCGGGCGGACTATGTCCACACTCTCAACGCCTTCATCAGGGCCGTCCTGGGCAGCCCGGGGCCCCTCGACCCCATCATCCTCCTCTTCCTCGGCTTCAGCTCGTTCCTCCCCCTGGAGGACAGGACCCAGTGGAGGCGGTTGAAGGGGAGCAAGCAGCCCCAGGACCAGGGTCGGCTACGCAACAACCGCGTGACGATGGTTCTCAGCCTCCCGTCACGGATGGGGTTCGCCCGGTTCAGGTCGGTGATTCTGGAGGGCGTAGGGGCCTTTCTCCCGTGTCATCCTTTTATTATCAGACAGTGACTATAGGGTCATGCTCGAGTCCGTGACCAGCAAGGGCGTCGACTTCATCAGGAGGCAGCACAGGGCCTTCAAGGTCAACATCTACAGGAACCTCATCTCCAAGTTCTCCATCGGCCTCACCCAGCAGTACCAGTCCATCTACGTCTCCGCCCTCGGCGCGGGGGCCATGGAGCTGGGCTATGTGAGCAGCGTCGGTGGAGTAGCCAGTACCCTCCTCACGGTGCCCGTGGGGTGGCTGGCAGACAGGTATGGGATAAGGAAGATGCTCATAACGGGGCTGAGCGTGATGCTCCTGAGCTTCCTCGCCTTCGGCCTCGCTCAGAGCTGGCAGATGGGCGGACTCGCGATGGGGCTCTTCACCATGGGGTTCAGCTTCTCGATGGTGGTATGCCCCATGATCTGCGGGAACACCCTCAGGAACGAGGAGAGGGTCACCGGAATGTAGCTCTGCGACACCGTCACGGCTCTCCCACGCCTGGTGGCCCCCGTCGTTGCGGCGTATCTCATAACGTCGTTCGGCGGGATGAACGCCGGGGGCATTCGTCCCCTGTTCTGGATCTCGGCGGCGTGCATGCTGGTGGCCTTGATAATCGTGTACCTGTACCTCCCCAACCCGATTGAGCCCTCCAGGAAGGGAGGCACCATCCTGCAGGGGTTCAGCGGGGTCTTCAGAGAGGGCACTATGGTGACCCGCTGGCTCGTCTACACCATGATCTCGACAGTGCCCATGTACCTCGCATTCTACATCCCCTACTACGCCAAGGAGATCAAGGGAGCCGACCCCTACGTGATAGGCCTCATGGACTCCGCCTACTGGGCCTCGAGCGTCTTCCTGGCCCTTCCCGTGGGGATCCTGGCCGACAGGTACGGCAGGAAGAAGATGGTGGCGCTTCTGACGCCGTTCTACTGCCTGGCGCTGGTGCTCCTCGTCGTTGCGCCCAGCGATCTTGTGCTGATCCTGGCGGGGCTGCTGAACGGGTTCTTCATGCTTGGGGCCATCACCCAGGCCGCCATCGGGTTGGAGCTGGTTCCCAGGGAGATGCTGGGGAGCTGGAACGGGCTCAACTCCCTCAGCAGGGGTGTGGTGAACATCGCCGCGCCCATCATAGGGGGCCTCCTGTGGGCTTCGCTGGGGCCCGAGTACGTGTTCTACTTCCTCATCGCGACCCAGGTCGTGAAGCTGGGGATCCTCTGGACCATCCCCTCCTCCGTGACGAGGGGCTGAGCCCCAGTCAGGGTAGTTCGGGGAAGGCACCTGGAGGCCGGCGGTGCCCAGTGGACTGCTCGTAGTCGTAGGCGATCCTTATGATGTCGGGCTCCCCGAAGAGCCTACCCACCATCTGAAGCCCGGCGGGGAGGTTCCCACATGTGAACCCCATGGGCAGGGTCAGCCCAGGGAGTCCGGTGCCGGGGGGGATCCTCTGGCTGTTGTCCCCAGCCGGGCTCTCCATGTCCCCTATCTTCCTGGGCGGGTTGCTCCACGTGGGGTAGATGATGGCGTCCACCTTGTGCTCATCCATGGCGTCGAGCACGGCGTCTCTGAGGGCGATGTTCCTGGGCTCATGGTACACGCCGCTTGACTTCACAGTCTCCGGGTCGATCTCCAGGTTCCTCCTGAGCCTGTCCTCGACCGCGGGATAGTAGAGCCCCGAGTCCACGATCTCCTTCAGGTTCCGATAGGGGGCTCTGTCGCCCATGGCGGCGAGGTATGCGTCGATCTCTACGCGGAACCTCTCCTTCCAGAGCCCCCTTGACAGCTCCTCGAAATCGGGGATCTCGAAGGGGTCGACGACCGCTGCTCCCTGGGCCTCTATGCTGGCCACGGCTTCGTCGAAGAGCGCCTTGATCTGGGGGTCCGTCGTCTCCGCCTCGGTGTAGTGCCTGAAGACTCCGATGGGGGCCCCATTGAGGCCGTCCGCTTCCAGGAACTGCGTGTAACTGTCGGGAAGCTTGTCCCTGCATCTCTCCGTGATGGGGTCCGATGGGTCGTATCCCGCTATCACCCCGAGCACCCGTGCGGCGTCCTCCACGGTGCGGGCCAGGGGGCCTCCGATGTCGTTAGTGAGGTTGAGGGGCACTATCCCGTCCCTGCTTGTGAGCCCCATGGTGGACCTGATGCCGACGAGGCAGCAGTGGGATGAGGGACCCCGGATGGAGTTACCCGTGTCGGTGCCCAGCCCCACTGCCCCGAGGTTGGCGGCGACAGCGGCCGCGGTTCCCCCGCTTGAGCCAGCTGGGACGCGTCCCAGGTCGTAGGGGTTCCGCGTGGTCCCCCCGAGGGAGCTCTCGGTGAGATAGGGGCTGAAGGCCCACTCGGCCATGTTGGACTTCGCGAGGACGATGGCCCCGGCCTCCCTTATCCTCCTGATCTGGAAGGCGTCGTCCGGGGGGATCGAGTCCTTGAGGGCGAAGCATCCCGCGGAGGTCGGGAGGTCGTGGGTGTCGTAGTTGTCCTTCACGATAACGGGCACCCCGTGGAGGGGGCGCAGCACCCCGGTCCTGGCGTACTCCTCGTCGAGCTCCTGGGCCCGCCTGAGGGCGCCCGGGTTGACGAGTATGATGGAGTTGAGCCTCGTGGGCTGGTCGTAGGCCTCTATGCGCCTCAGGTAGATCTCCACGAGCTGACGGCATGTCAGCTCACCGGATTCCAGCGCACGATGAATCACGCCTATCGATGTCTCGACGACGGAGAAATCGGCTGCCATATCACCGCATGCATTTTTCACACTCTATTTAACGTTACCTAGCTACCCCAATGGACAGTGCCACCTTTAAAATATCGAGGGAGCCAAGCTCTAACAATGTCGGATTCCGAGGTTTTCAGATGCTTCGGCGACAAGGACCCCCTCTCCATGAGGTACCACGACGAGGAGTGGGGGGTCCCCGAGCACGAGGATAAGGCCCTGTTCGAGCTCATCGTCCTGGAGGGGGCCCAGGCGGGGCTGAGCTGGCGGACCATCCTCCACAGGCGGGAGGGCTACAGGAGGGCCTTCCAAGGATTCGACCCCGCCGTTGTCGCCGGGTACACCCCCGAGAAGATCGATGAGCTCCTCCGGGACACCGGGATCATCAGGAACCGGAGGAAGGTGGAGTCGGCGGTGAGGAACGCCGGGGCCTTCCTGAGGGTGCAGGAGGAGCTCGGGAGCTTCGATGAGTACGTCTGGGGCTTCGTGGGAGGGAAGCCGGCGATGAACGCGTTCACTTCCTGGAGCGAGGTCCTCCCTGAGACCGATGTCTCCAGGGCCATGAGCGTGGACCTGAAGAGGAGGGGGTTCAACTTCGTGGGGCCCACCATCTGCTACGCCTACATGCAGTCCATAGGGATGGTGAACGACCACCTCACGAGCTGCTTCAGGTGGCAGGAGATAGTGGACGAGTACGGGGAGTAGCCTGAGTTCACATCGGATGAAAGCCCAGCCTTTTTTCCTTCATAAAACTGGATGTTATCAAGTAAACATTGATGTTAAAAATCCATCATCGATGCTTAAATGGGCTTATTAGAAAACCACGAGGATTCGTAGCCTGAACAGAGTTGGTACAGCAGACGGTTCAGATCACGGAGTCCCCGACGAGGCTCAGCAGCAGGCTCCAGTTCATAGACTTCGCCAGGGGGCTGGTGATGATCCTCATGGCCTGGGACCACGCATCGAACTTCTGGATGGATGTCCACGGGGGCCTCGAGGGCATCTACGCCTTCAGGAACCCCGCCATGGACTTCACAATGTTTATGGCGAGGTTCGTCAGCCACTGGTGCGCCCCCACCTTCGTCTTCCTGTCGGGGGTCTCCCTCGCCCTCTCGGTGAACAGGAGGGTCGCCAGGGGAGACGGCGACTGGGAGATCACGTCCCACATAGTCATCAGGGGGCTCCTGCTGCTCATATTCGAGGCGCTGATCGTGTCCCCCGCATTCGACCTCCCCTACCTCTACTTCGGCGTCATCGCGGCCATTGGCGTAGGTCTCATACTGTTCAGCGTCGGCCGCAAGCTCCCCACCTCGGTGATACTCGCGGTCTCGCTGATAGTCATCCTAAACCAGCAGTGGCTCGACCTCAGCTTCATCCCCATGGACGTCGCCTGGGGCCACTACCTCAGGAGGATACTCGCTGAGCCCGGATTCAGCTGGCGCCCCTACTTCGCCCTCTACCCCGTGATACCCTGGGTGGGGGTGATGGGCCTCGGCTGGGTCTTCGGCACGTTCCTCCACAACAACGACAGGGAGAGGATCATGGGGCTCAAGCTGCCCCTGGCTGCCACCGGGGTCGCATCCATCGCCACGTTCTTCGCGATGAGGTTGCTCAACGGATACGGGAACCTCGTGAGGCGGTGGAGCAACGACATCCTGGACTGGCTCTACATCTCAAAGTACCCGCCCAGCGTCGCCTTCCTCCTCGTCACCCTGGGGGGCACCTGCTTGTTCATGGCGCTGGGAATCCTCATCGAGGAGAGGGGCTGGTCGCGGAAGAACATCTCGGGGGCCGTCCACCAGTTCGGAAGGCTCCCTCTATTCTTCTACCTGACCCACCTATGGCTCTACAGGCTGAGGCTCCCCAAGGTGCCCCGGCCCTTCCCCCTGGACCTCTGGCAGACCCTCGGCCTCTGGACCGTGGGGCTCGCAGTCCTCTGGGTGCTCTGCTCCAGGTACGAGATATTGAAGAGGAGGTACCCACGGTTCCTCCGGTACATATGAGGTGAAAAAAGATGGAGTTTGGAATCAATAAGACGAAGTTCATGAACACGCGTTCCCTGGTCATCGCCCTAGTAGCCGTGGGAGCCGTCACTGGTGGCAACCTCTGGATACACAGCGGTGACCCCGCCCTCGGATTCAACCGGTACAACAAGTTCGACATCTCATTCGACTACGACATGAGGATGCAGCTGAGGGAGGCCGACCTCGGAGGCTACAGCGCCCCCACGGATACGGTGGGATCCGTCCAAGTGTCCTACCAGGACGGGGACTACCTCCAGCAGTACGGCGTGTCCTGGGCCAAGCCAAAGGTCATACCCAACTACTTCGAGCGGAGCCCCGAGGGAGCCCTCGACTACTTCTTCGAGAACGTGGGGATGGGGGGCACCCAGATCGTGGAACGAAGCGAGTGTAAGACCACCACAAGCGGCGGCCACGAGGTCATCCACCAGACCTTCGGCGTCCCGGATGGAGGATACACGATCCCCGGGATCATAGGTGCTTGGTACTGCGATGAGACAGGCAGGTACAGGATCTTCTACCTCATCTATGTACCAGACTTTGAGAGCATCGAGGTCCCATACGGCGGCCTTGAACAGATGTGGTCCGACCTCCTTGGGGGCCTCACCTGCCACGTTACCTAGTGTTAGGAGTGAATTGAATATGCATGATGGCGGCCACGGCTTCTCCGTGGAGCTGAAAGCCAAGAGGCACGTCAGGAGCATCTCCCTCACCAACGCGGAGCGGGAGGGGGTCCTCCTGGAGGGCACCATAGGGGAGATCGAGGAGCTCGACATCCTGGAGGGCGCCGTCCTCCAGATAAAGGGCACACACGGCACCATAATGGTGGACCTCAGCGAGGACAAGCTGAGGGAGCTCCTCGACAAGAAGGTGTCAAAGAAGGTTTCCTCCCGGATTTAAGTTCGCACAGCAGGAACGCGCCTCGCTTCTTGGAGAACGGTTTACCTCAAGGCTTCTTGGCCTCATCGAGAGAACGTTCAGTCTTTGTGCTATCATCATGTAATGAGGCTAATAGAATGGAAGGTCTACGTGGTCGCCGGGAGCAAATCGGGGAT
>JADHWN010000068.1 GCA_016783455.1 Candidatus Bathyarchaeota archaeon | reverse complement strand
CACGTCCTGGGGCCCGAGACGGTCGCCTACCTGTCCCCCGGTGACATCCACGGCGTGGTGGGCACGGGGGAGGACGGGCTGAAGATGCTCGAGGCATGGGCTCCCGCCGAGAGGGATACCACCTACATGGACTACGAGAGGAAGGAGTAGTACTCTCGTAGAGCGTGCCTCAATCGACCCCCCATCCTGGGGAAAACAGGGTATTCAAATCCTCGCTCAGGCGTGAACTGAAATAGAGGCACACAGGAATTACTGATCTAGTGTATGAGGAGATCTTATTGTCGAAAAACGTGACAATCGCTGGAACCACAGCTGGACCAGGGGAGAAAAACCATGGCTCCGTGCACGTCCCCGGCCTCTTCGCAGACGGCCGGCCCTATGAGGTGCCCTTCATTATCTACAACGGGGTCGGGGACGGCCCCAACCTCTACATCCAGATAGCACAGCACCCCGGAGAGACGTGGGGGCTGGAGGGAGTCTACAACGTCCTCTCCTCCCTGGACCCCAAGGCACTCAACGGCGTCGTCACCTTCAGCCTCCCCAACACCGTCGGATTCAGGTTCGCGACCTACTTCCCGCCCCAGATCACCCACGACATAAACAGGGTCGGGAAGGGTGACCCCGACGGCTCCCTCATGGAGAGGATGGTCGACGCCTGGTGGACCAACTTCGTCGAGGGCAGGGCCGACTACGTCATCGACATCCACGGCGTCCCCCCGAAGACCTTCGTCTACTACGAGGCTGAAGGCGTCTCCCCGGGGATCGCCCCTGAGGTCGCCGAGGCGTCCGAGAGGATGGCCCTCCTCTACAGCGCCGACTTCGTCCAGAAGCAGCTGGAGGCATACGGGGGAGGCAGCAGCTTCCGGGGGGCCTGCGTCGACCACGGGATACCCGCCATAGTCCCCGAGGTCTCACCCCAGGGGGCATCCATCACCGAGAGGGGGCTGAGGAACATCATGGTCGACCTCAGGATGATAGAGGGCGAGATAGAGCTCCCCTCTGTCCAGTACATCCTCAACTGGACATCCGACAGGAAGGCCAACTCGGTGGCCACCAGCGTGGGGGGGTGCCTCATACCGAAGGTGGAGATAGGGGACGTCGTCGAGGAGGGGGACGAGGTCGCCGTCATCTACAGCCCCCGGACGTTCGAGGTCCTGGAGACCCTGAAGGCCCACCGGGACGGCTACGTCTCGACAATCAGGAAGTACCCCGTGAAGAGCGCCGGTGAGACGGTGATGTCGATACTCGAGATACTCGACGTGGTCAAGAACACGTAAACTGGCATTAATCGTCGGCGAACTGCTCAACCAGGGCCATGACGTGAGCCCAGTCCCCAACCATCTGGGAGGTGGTGACCGCCTTGAAGCACAGGTCGCCGTACATGCTCAGGGCCGCCTCGTGCCTCGAGGGCTCATCGGCGCAGGCGTCGGTAATGACGAGGGGGACGATCCGTCGGAGATAGGCCGAGGTCGCCGTGAAGAGAACGCAGACCGATGTCTCGAGCCCCGAGATGAGGGCCGCCTTAATGCCTCGCCTCTTCAGATACTCCTCCAGGTCGGTCCCCACGAAGCCGTCGAAGGTCTCCTTATCCACCATCTTCTCACCGGGCATGGGAGCCGCGAATCCCTCGAACTGGGTCCCCTCGGTGCCCGCGATGCATGGGATCTCTCCCCGCCCCTCGGGCCTGTAGAAGAGCATCCAGTTGCTCCGGTCGGGGTCGAACGCCGAGTGGACGTGGACCACCGTGAGCCCCCGGGTGCGGGCCTCGGAGAGCAGGGTCTCCACGTTCCCCGGGAAGGAGGCGAACTCCGGGTGTTCCTTGAGGGGCCCCCAGAAGTCCCGCTGGATGTCCACGAGGACCAGGGCGACCTGCTCGGGGTCCACGTCTAAGCCTCCTCGGGCAGCGGAGCGTTCGAGGCGTGCATATGCTCTATCAGCCAGCGTCCCTGAGAAGAACTCAGTACGAGGGTGCGACGGGAAAGGTCGTTGTCCCGGATGTGGAACGTGGCGACCGCGACGCCCTCTAACTCCTGGACGTGAACGTCCTCGGCCTCAAGCCGGATCCGCGTTGCACCCGAGTCCCTCACCTTGGAGAGCACGCGGGCAAAGGCCTCCCTGATCGCCTGTTTGCTGTCGAGACGCTGGGAGTGATGCTTGATGGGGAAGAATGACGTCGCGTCGTCCGCGTAGTAGGCCATCATCTCGTCTAGTTTCAGCTCGGAGAAGGCTCGGAGGAACCCGCTGAGCGTTCCCTGAATGTCTTCCATGCCTCGCCAATTGTGCTAAGACGTTTTTTAGGTTTCGTGTCCCGCCCACGGGTAACAACTTTAAGCGCTGGGGGACCATGAAGACCCCGTGAACACTTTGAACCCCAGGACGAGCGGGCTCATCACGTTCCTCTACTACGAGGACCTGGAGAGGGCAGCCAAGTTCTACGGCGAGGTCATGGGCTTCGAGCTCACCACCGACCAGAGGTGGTCCAAGATATTCAAGGTCGCAGAGAACGCCTACGTCGGCTGCGTCGACGGAAGCGTCGGCTACCACAAGCCCAACCCCGCGAAGCCGGTGATGCTGACGGTGGTGGTCGACGACCCCGACGCGTGGTACGAGCACTTCAAGGCCCACGGAGTGGAGACCCTCAACGAGCCCCACGACGACACGGAGCTGAACCTCCGGATCTTCCTCCTCGAGGACCCGGAGGGCTACGTCATCGAGATACAGAAGTTCTACTGAAATCCTCCACTACCAAGTTTTTTCTACTCCCTCGGTGAATGGGTCACCGGTGAGGCCATGGCTTTCCGTGTAGGAGAACTGACCGTAGAGAGGGGGGAGGAGCAGCGGGGGTACCTGGAGGTTGGCAGGGCTTCCACGCACGACGTGGACCTGCCCTTCATAGTCATCAACGGTTCGGGGGAGGGGCCGACCCTCTGCGTCACCGCCGGGGTCCACTCCATAGAGTGTGCGCCGGTGGAGGCCGCCCTGAGGCTGGCGGACTCCGTTGAGCCTGGGGAGCTCAGCGGGACGCTCGTCATACTCCCTCTCGTGAACACCGAGGGGTTCCACGCCCGCACCCCCTACCACAACGACCTCGACCACCTCAACCAGAACAAGGTCTTCCCGGGGGACCCCGAGGCCTCCGTGACCAAGCGGGTGGCCCACGCCGTCTTCGACGGCTTCGTCTCCAAGGCCGACTATCTGGTGGACTGCCACAGCGCAGACCTGGGGGAGGACGTGAGGAGGGCGGTCTTCATCTTCAAGACCGAGGACGAGGGGCTCCGGGCGAGGATGATGGAGGTGGCCTCCTGCTTCAACCCGACCCTCGTGGAGACCGCAGAGATCTCAGGGAACACCGGGGAGGCGGTCAACCTCTACGGCATCCCCTGCGTCATGACCGAGTCGGGAACCCCCTACCCCATCAGGGAGGAGGACGTCCTATTCCACCTAGACGGGCTGAGGAACCTCCTCAGGCACCTCGGGATGCTGGAGGGGGAGGCCTCGCTCAACAATCCCCCCTTGGACCCGAAGGCCCAGCGCCTCTGGACGGAGATGGGGGGCGTCTGGAGGCGAGGGGTGGAGGCAGGGGAGAGGGTCACTGAGGGGCAGCGGCTGGGGGAGGTCTCCGACCTCGTCGGCGAGACCCTCCAGGAGGTGGTTGCACCCTTCGACGGGGCGGTGAGCTTCCTCAGGACCCACTACTCCGTGAACGCCGGGGACACACTGCTCTGGGTGGCCGACATCTGACGCTGCCCGAGCCTGGGGTTGCTATGAAAAATTAACCGTTAAATATACATTATGCCTATATTCGGCCATGGTTTTACCAAAAATCATTAGTTTCTTGCCTTACCCCGAGGACTACCTCATCGCCTACCTTACGAGGAGCGTCGACCCCTCCGAGTTCGAGTTCGTCGTCTCCCAGCTCCCCTCCAAGGAGGAAGCCCTGCTCACTCGTCCCAGTACCTACGGGGGTCCTTCATCCCGCCATAGCCGAGGAGGTCGTCGCTCCACGCCCAGAATCGGTTGAGCTGGGGCACGTTCCTGATGAACCACTTCACGGCGTCGTGGAGCATCCCCTGGGGCTTCGAGAAGGCGCAGACCCTGAAGCATATGGTGCAGCTGGTCCCCACCTCGTCCCAGTACTCACGGCACTTCATCTCGTCGCACCACCACCTCAGTGAGCCCGGGTTCGCTCCCTCAGGGGCCTCGTAGCTCCTGGGTCCCTCCCCGATGGAGCCGCTGGGGCAGTGCCGAGCGCACTTCTTGCAGACCTCGCAGTACTCCAAAATGCCCCCGGGCGCCGGTGGGCTGGGCTCCAGGGGCATGTCGGTGAAGACCTTGCAGATCTTCACGAGGGGGCCCCGCTCCCAGGTGATGATGCGGTTCATGCGCCCGGCGTGGCCAAGGCCCGCTTGGAGGGCGAGGGGGACGTTGAGGGTCATGTCGTTCCCGGAGGGGATGGCGTGCCAGCCCAATCCCCTGATGAACTCCGCCACGGAGCCCGCGAGGACGTGCATCCTGCTGTAGGCGAGGCCCCCCGTCCCCACCATCGCCGTCGGCGTGTAGAGGGTCTCCTCGTAGTCCATGGGCACAGTCATCACTATGGCCCATCGGTGGCTGTTGGGTACCACGGCCTTCTCGTCGGTGACGTAGCCCTCCTCGACGTCCTCGAAGACGAACGCCTTCCCGTCCCGGGTGTGGCTGTAGAACCACCTGCGATCCACCTCTGCGAAGCCGACGCTGACGGCCCCGTAGAACCTGGCGGCCTTGGTGACTACCCTGCTGGCTTCCTCGGGGGAGGACTCCCATCTGGGCACACCATCAGGCTTCCGGGCGCGGCCCGGGGGGCTCCAGGAGTAGAACTCCCGGTTCATGCCGCTCCTCCCCCCCTCTAATGTGTGGTTGGCAGTATAGGAGGCGTCCCTGTAGGCGTAGTCGAGGAGGGAGAACCCGGGCAGGCCCTGCTTGATCCTCTTCTCCTTCCCGGCCTCCGTCTGGTAGCCGAACTCGGAGCTCCTCACGCCCTTCCCCACGGGGTTGTACCTCTCGTACGACGCCTGGGTAGGGTAGAGTTCGTCGAAGCTCCTCCTTCGGGTCAAATACGCCACCGCTCCTTGAAGGATGAGCTATGCGCTGAGGAGATAAATAATGATTCTCCGTCGGGAAGACAGGACTGGGCAACATCTTTATCGTCGTGCATCCATGGACCAATTAGATGACATATGAGCACCGATCTATCCTATCACTACCTCCAGGACATGAAGCATAGGCTCCATAGCCTCAAGGCCCTCGCAGACAGGGCCGTCGCCCAGGTCAGGGATGAAGAGCTCTTCGCCTCCATAGACGACGTGAGCAACAGCGTCGCCGTCCTCATGAAGCACATGGCAGGGAACATGATCCACAACTGGACCTACCCCTTCGCCCCCGACGAGGAGAAGCCCGTGCGGGATCGGGAGGGTGAGTTCGAGGCAGGGGAGGACACCAGGGACGGCATCTTCAGGCTCTGGGAGGAGGGTTGGAGCGTTCTACTCGACGCCGTGACCGGCTTCACCGAGGCTGACCTGGAGAGGAGGGTCGTCGTCCGCTGGATGGAGTACACTCTGATCGAGTCACTGAACCGCCAGCTCGTCCACTACGCCCAGCACGTAGGCCAGATAATCTTCCTCGCCAAGCACCTAAGGGGCGAGGAGTGGGAGTCCCTGAGCATCCCCAAAGGACAGTCAGAGGCCTACACGGAGAGGATGCGAAGGGAGAGGCATCCGGACGCCAATTGATCCCGGACTCTGAAACCATTTAAACCGCCTCAGCCTGAATCAGGGCATGGCACGATCCTCCGGAGAACGGGCTGTATCCGTCGTCCTGGTGATCGGGCTGTTCTACTTCTCCTTCATGATCCTGGACAGGCTGCTCTCCATTGCATACGGGTTCAACTTCCAGCCTTACGGCCCCTATGTTCCCCCGGGCTTCACCATATGGGGGCACGCAGCCAACGGTTCCATGGCCGCACTGGGCCTCTACATTACCTTCAAGATATTCGACCATGGGAAGAGTAAGGGAAGCATGGGGCTCCAGGCGGTCGGCCTCCTCATCTTCGGTGTCATCGGAGCCGTCATACCCTACGTGAACGACGCCGAGCATCTAGTGAAGAACGGGGCGGGATCGACCCTGCTAATCTACCTGGCCTTCAACGACATCTACGTCTTCTGTGTCGGAGTCCTGGCATACAGGTACGCAAAATCGATCAGGAGAAGATTCTTCGCACTGGCAGGCTTGGGCTTCCTCTTCTTGATCATACATTTCGGCTTCTACGCCGGGATGTTCCCCGAGTTCTACTGGAGCTGATGAGGGCCACAAAGCGGGAAACCAATGTTAGTAGCTAGTTCGTTTAACATCGGAGTCAAAGGCCTAAAAAGGGCATGACCCTGTAGATGACGCCTCCGAGGACGACCGCCAGCAGGATCTCTGAGACCGTGATTATCCACGCCCTCTTGAGACCGAACTCCTTCACGAGCACCGCTATCGTGGAGATGCAT
>JADHWN010000067.1 GCA_016783455.1 Candidatus Bathyarchaeota archaeon | reverse complement strand
TGTTTAGCTCGTTACGCATATAAGTCAAATTAAATTCTAAACAGTGCTTATTTTAACATTTTCATGATTTATTTAGCAAAAACTAGATAGAATATAAATAAATCTCGCTTATTTTAATCTGAGCTAAACACGTACCTATATTATAAGGCGTAGTAAAAGACGCGTCTCTTTCCCGAAAAGGACCCAGAAAAAAGCTCAGACGCCCCTCGCTGAGGACGATCACAAACACTCAGAAAAACGATTCCAGGCATAAAATACCCCCTGTTTGACGAAAAACCCTATTCAGTAGCCCCTCCCAGGAATCCGCCGTGGACCACTATTTGGATAGAAACTACAACCATACTCAAAAACATGGCAGAGTTGACACCTCAACGGAACAATGAACCGCCGCCCCCTGACTCCTTCACACGGAAGGTTCAACGCCAAACCCTTATGACCAGCCACCGACGCGCGAAGCCTAGATCTGCTCCAGGAACTCCTGAACCCTGTCCAGGAAGTCGCTCGGCTTCTCCGTCTCAATCATCTCCGCCCCGGACTCCCGCACCATCTTAAGCACGTTCTCGGTATACGGAGAGAACACATCCCCCTTCGCCAACGGGGAGACACACGCCACGACGTGGATACCAAGATCCTCCATCTTCCCGATGATCGAGTAGTTCTCCACCTTCTCAGGAGTCAGAACCCCCGGCTCATCGAGGACGAAGTCGCTGAAGAAGAAGCAGATCTTCTCGGTCCGATCACCTGCATCACGGAGCTCCTCTAGGGCCCAACGGAGGCTCATCGTCGGCATCGTGCCACCCCAGGTCTGAGTCCCCTGGGTGCCCTTGAATATCTTCTCAACGTCACCGGTCGTGGAGGTCACAAGGTAGAGCAGACCGTCGACGATGTCGTCGATGTCCCGCTCCTCGTGGAGCTCCTTATGGATGTGGCTGTTGCTCTCATAGAAGACTAGGCCGTACTTCTCACTCTGCAGACTCCATATCAGCGGCACAAGCGACATGACAGAGTAGTGGATAGACGTTAATCCCTCCAGCTGGTAGAACATCGTGTTGCTTATGTCGAGGATGAATATGATGGCCTTCTTCCGCTTCTCCTTCTTCCTGATGAAGAAGTCGTCGTAGGTCACGTCCTCAGCCTTCTTGCCTTGGTCGAAGATGTTCTCGAGGGATCTATCCTCGTCAATGTCGTCGGGGTCGTCGCCATACTGGTATGGCCTGATTATGGGCCTGTTGAGGAACTCCATCTTCCTCCTGAACTGAATTGCCAGGTTCAGGAGCTTGAGCTTCAGGAACTCCGCGAGCTTCATCCTCGTCGCTCTATCTCTCCGGTTCTTGTACTCCTTGATCGCCTGCTTGATGAGCTCATCCTCGCCCGGCCCGACACCGATATCAGGCTTGCTAGAGAACTTACGAAAGATGTCCTCATCGGAGTCGTAGAGGGGTTTAATCTCCCCCGGGATAGCGTCGTTCTCCTCACCGAACTCAAACCTCAGCTTCTCCTCGTTACGGGGAGCCATGAGGCCGAGGAGGGCATCCGTATCCAGTTCGGGCAGCTCAGCATCGGACTCCTCAACGTCCATCAGGATCTCAATAGCCACTCTCTGAGCCACATCCTGATTATCCACTTTCGAGGTGTAGACAGCCACATCGACGAGGTCTTGTATGGATAACTCGCCCTTCCTCATGTACCTAGGCATGAGGAGGTCGCACATGGCGATCCCCTGTCTGGGGCTTGGCTTCTCCACGACCTCCCTGATCCGCCTCATCCTGTGTATGAACTCGGGGACGAAATAGCGTACCATGGAGAACGGATAGTGGAGGAGCTCCGTCAAAATCCACTACTCCAAACGCTTTTCGAGGATCTCACTGATGATGCTCTCGACTGTCTTGGTCGGATCCCTGACCCGCATCTCCTTGGATAACACTGAAGGAGCGAAGAACCTGATGGCCTCATTATCATCCTCGAAGCGCTCCATGTATCGGTCCACCAGTCGAGTGAGGTATATACCAGCCCTCGGAGATGCTGGAATCTCAAGATCCGAGTTCTGCCGTGTGTCGTTGACTATCGCGTATATCTTATTGATAGTCTTCTCGGCCATGTTGAAAGCGGGGGCATTGACCCTCAATATCTCGATCTCCGTCTCCTTGTCAGGATATGTCAGCCTTATCCAACACCCTATCCGGTCCACGAGGACCCTGGAGAGCCTGTACGTCCCGGAGGTCTCGATTGGGTTCTGCGTGGCGATGAATGCAAAGTTGTCGCTGGCTTTAATCATTCCGAAAGGGTAGAGGTGATAGTGTCTTTCCTCGAGTGGGGCGATTAGGCTGTTTTGACAGAACTCGGTCGCCCTGTTGAGCTCGTGGGCGACGAAGAGGCCTCCCTCTACCATGGCCCTCATCAACGATCCGGGCTCGAAGCTCTCGACCGCTCTACCCTTCCTCACCACCAAGGCAGGGTCGAAAGCACCTATCAGGCGTGAAGGCGTCATGTTCTCATCGAAGAAGACTTCGTAGAACCCTCTACCTGTGTCCTCAGCGACCTTCCTCGCAAGGAGAGATTTCCCTACTCCAGGGGGTCCTACGAGGCAAGGAGTTACGTTAGAGTCTATGCTGTCCATCAACAGCTTGTAAGCCGTATCATATTGTCCCTTCAGGATCACCTGGGTTTCTATTCGAATCCCGTCAACTATGCTCTTCTGCAGCAGCTCAGGAAAACGTAACTCGTCGCTACCGGACATCTAAGTTCATCCTCATACTTACATACTCTAATTTAAGGTTTCAACTTGGCTGTGGACATACACGTCGTAGCGAACCTAGGAATCGATATTTCGTCTTTTTTCAACGACGGATCCGCATGCTTTTTATAGTAATTGTCAGATCCCTTAACGATTCACGAGAGGCAAAAACATGGTAGTAGGAATAAGAATACATGGCAGGGGCGGCCAAGGGGCCGTCACTGCGTCTAGATTGCTGGCAACTGCAGCTTATTACGACGGCAAGTTTTCTCAGGCCATCCCGATGTATGGTACTGAGAGGCGTGGCGCACCGGTGACGGCTTATGTACGTGTCGACGACGTCAGGGTCAGGGAGAGGGAGCTGGTTCACACACCAGAAATCGTCATGGTTCTGGACCCTCTGCTGAGCACACGTCAGACCATGGCTGATGACATGGCTGAGGGCGGACTTCTACTCTTGAACGCCGCTTATCCTCCCGAGGAGGTTAAGACCGGCGGTAATATCCGGGTAGCGACCGTCAACGCAACCAACATCGCCCTGGAGACTCTGAGGAGACCCATCACCAACACCGCAATCCTCGGCGCTTTCGCCAAGGCTGTTGGGTGGCCGAAGCTTGAGTCAATCGAGAAGGCCATCAGAAAGCAGTTCAGCGGAAGAATAGCCGATATGAACGTTGAGGCTATTAAAAGATCTTACGATGAGTGCAGCGAGGTTATACCCGCACCTGTCAAAATTGCTGGTGAAAGTGAAGCCATCGCCGTGGGCGGATACGGCGTCCTGAAGGACGTCTCCTCCTGGCGTGTCTTCCAGCCCGTCATTGACATGGACAAGTGCACCGGATGTAAGAACTGCTGGATCTACTGTCCCGAGACCGCTATCAAGTGGACCGATGAAAACAAACCCGAGATAGAATGGCGCAAGTGCAAGGGCTGTGGCATCTGTGTAAACGAGTGCCCAGTCGGGGCAATCGAGTTCAAGAGGGTTGAGATAAAGAATGAGTGAAAGCACATTCGACGTAATGACAGGTAACAAGGCTGCCGCTACGGCCGTTAAGCTCGCAAGAGTTGAGGTCCTGTCGGCCTTCCCTGTAACTCCTCAGACGACAATCACGCAGTACCTATCCGAGTTCGCCGCCAACGGCGAGATAAAGGGCGAGTTCGTGAACGCAGAGGGTGAGCTATCAACTCAGGTCATCGTGCAAGCTGCCTCCAGGGCTGGAGCCCGTACCTTCGTGTGTACTTCTGGCCCAGGTCAGCTCTACATGCACCACCCGATGCATAGCACATCATCCAGCAGGCTACCCGTCGTCATGGCGACAGTCCACAGGGGCAATAAGAGCATGCAGCCCGACCACACGGACCTCATGTCCCAGACATGGACTGGATGGATACAGCTCTACTGCGAGAACAACCAGGAAATACTTGACACACATCTAATGGCTTACAAGATCGCCGAAGACAAGAGGGTAAGGCTCCCTGTAGCCATCGGCTACGACGGATACGTCCTCAGCTACACAGCTGAACCGGTTGAGGTGCCCTCCCAGAAGTCAGTCGACGACTGGCTTCCTCCCTACGAGTACCAGAGCATCCTGCCCAAGGACTACGATCCTGCAACAGGGGGTAGAGGCTTCGGAGGAGGAGGTAGAGACCCTCAACAGGGATGGATCACCCACCATGAAGCACTCCTAAATGCACTTCCTGTCATCAAGGAGATAAACGAGGACTTCGGCAAGGTCTTCGGACGCAAGTACGGGAACGGTCTTACTGAGACCTATAAGACAGAGGGCGCAGAGGCTGTAATGGTGGCGATGGGCTCATTGGCTGGAACGGCGAGAGCTGCCATCGACAATCTGCAAGCAGACGGGAAGCCCATAGGCCTAATCAAGCTGAAATGCTACCAGCCCTTCGCTGTCGAAGACTTCAAGGAATACGGAAAGAAGTTCAAGGCGATCGGCATGATCGACAGGAACGTCTGCCTAGGACACGGCGGTGCAGGATACAGGCTGATCAGAAATTCACTCTACGATATGGATGAACGACCGAAGGTTCTCCAGTTCCACGCAGGACTGGCTGGCAAGGAAGTCAGAGTCGGCGACTTCGAAAGAGTCGGCGAAAAGATACTGAAAGCCGCCAAGGGAGATAAAGTCTCCCAGGTGGAGTGGGTTTAAAAGGAGCGGAAAAGGTGAATAAAAGATGAGTCAAAGAATTACGCGAGCCCAAGTATCCTTGGACGAGCTAACCATCACCCCCGGCAGCGCATGTCAGGGATGTGGCGCGGCTCTAGCTGCACGACTGGCCTTCAAGGCCTTAGGACCCAACACAATCAGGCACGGAGTACCGTGCTGCCCAGACTCCGCAACCATGACCCCTAGGGGTGGTGGAGGCGTCTTCGAGGGCGGCGGAGCCGCGCTAACTGGTACCTGGAGGGCTCTGAAGGCCAAAGGCATCACTGATGTACAGGTCGTGGGCTTCTTCGGCGACGGAGGAACCTACGATATCGGCCTACAAGGCATCTCTGCGGCAGCTGAGCGAAACGAGAACATCTGGGTCATCACAAAGGACAATGAGGCCTACATGAACACGGGCAACCAGAGGAGCAGCTCAACACCGTTATACGCTATGACCTCCACGACCCCCGTAGGGTCTGTGATAAAGGGTAAGCAGACGGGTAAGAAGAACATACCCATGATCTTCGCAGCCCATCACGTGCCCTTTGTCGCCACAGCCTCCGTCGGATACCCCGAGGACCTCATCGCCAAGATCGAGTACGGCAAGACGCTGACAGGCTTCAAGATGCTGATCATCCAGAGCCCATGCCCAGTAGGATGGCGGTACGACCCAGCGAAGACAATAGAGGTAGCCAGGTCAGCCGTCCAGACCGGTATCTGGCCGCTGTACGAGATCACCGATGGCGAGAAGTTCAAGCTGACTTACAAGCCCAGGGAGCTCAAGCCGGTTACGGAGTACTACAAGCCCCAGGCCAGGTTCAGGCACGTCACTGATGAGCAGCTCGCGGGCATCCAGGAAGACACTACGAAGAACTGGGAGAAGCTGCTCAAGTCCGACGAGCTGGGGCAGCTGCTGATCTAAGACCGCAATCTACACTTTCTTTTTTTATTTTTTAATTAAGGAAGATTTCTTCTACTAGGGACTCTATGACGTAGGGTAGGGATTAGGTAGATGGGTTTCGCAGGCTCCAAGAGCGAGGCTTTTACATTAGCCGCAGTAGCATTTACCATCAACCTAGCCCTGCTGTATGGCTTCATGGCAAAGCCAGTGATAGAATACCATCTCTCAACCGACGTAGACTACAATGAAACCATCGATCTAAGCCTGGGAAATCTCGATGTTAACTTGGAGATGACTAACACCGGTCTCTCACCTGGAAAGGTGGGTCTTACTATTTGGCTGTACAACATGAGCGCTGTCTCCCCAGAGGATGTCGATGAAACACATTTTGAAGGTTACACGGAGGTCAAAGCCAAGCTACATGAATCCATAGATCCGTCCCAGCATGAAGTGTTCACGATAACAGTTAGCCCCCTGGAGGATTCAACTTACCTCATTCTGGCTTTCAGCGTCTCATCCTATCCTGTGAGAGACCCTGTAAGCGGCTTCTACACTAGTTTTTCTCAATATAGCCCCGAGAGGCCGACAGCTATTCTTCTGAGGCACTTGGGCGATATGCGCTATATGAGGGTTAGAAGCAGGTAGAATTGTAGAGACCTAGCTTTCTGTCAAGGATTTCTAAAAGATCCTCTAATTAGAGTAAATTAAGGGTTGGAGAGAGGTTGAGGTCGAGGAATCGTATGGGGATACGAAAGGTGGCCAGCTCTCTCCACCCCAAGCCTCCACCCAACCTTATAAAGCGTTTATCAACCACCCAAACAGACCCCCAAAACCGAAGCCCGAACC
>JADHWN010000011.1 GCA_016783455.1 Candidatus Bathyarchaeota archaeon | reverse complement strand
TTTCGTGGTTTCTGAGGGATTCCAGGTCCAAGATGAGTTCTCCTCGTTTTATGAGCCTCTCATCGACTGCTTTCCAGTCCATTGGTTAGGGAGTAGCCAGGTCTGATCTATAAGTTTTTCCTAATAGTCCACAATGCATGATTTATTTGTTTTCTCGATTTGATCCAATCTCGTGAAAATTCGGTTACGTCTTCTAACAGTTCTTTTATATTAGAAAACGCTTGGTTGAAAATCTTAACGATCTCTTCATAAGAAGAATGGAATGTTCCACCTTTTTTTCGAAGTATCGTTTCATAGGCGATTAGAACCTCATTGAAGTCTTGCCTGTAGTTGGAGAGAGCTTCTTGTTCAATATTGTCTCGAATAAAAGCTATCCATCTTACAGGTTCTACGAGTCTCCGTTCTCCAAAAACATCTATAATATAATTTAATCTGTCAATATGCCTTTTTTTATTAGATATTCGAATTGCCATCTCTACTCTTCATTACTGATAAAAGATAATAACTATTAGTGTTAATACCGACTGGTGATATTTTGTCGGACGGACCTCCGTTCAAAACGACTCTATTAATAATAGGCATTCTTGTGGCAAGTGGAATCGGATACGTTTTTGGTCAGATTCCAATTACCGGATTGAATGAAGAGATCAACAGAGTAGAAATGGACAATATTGCTCTCCAAAGCCAAGTTACAGAAGTAATGGATGAAAATGACGCATTAATAACCAAGTTAGAGGTTGTCTTGGGTAATCTTTCAAAGGTTCAGCTTGATTATCAGGTTTCTTATGACTCCTATAAGAATGAACAAGAAAAACTTGAAAATACTCTTTTGAGCCTTGAAGAAGTGTTGTCCAGTTTCCATGAGTTGAAAGATGATTTCATTGACATTAAAGAAAACAACAGCCATTTATTGGGCTTATATTCAAGCGTCTGGGAAAAGTATGCTGATCTCATTGTAGCCTACAATAATTTGACTTCAGGAGAACCAGTCGGAGAAATGGTTGTTACCGCAATTTCAGGTATCGTCAACGGAGACTGGGAAAACGGCAACGAAGGCTGGTTAACCCAAGGCGTGTCCAATCTTGTTGGCGGAGTAAAATATCTGCATAAAAATGACCTCGGCACATTCACTACGCAATCAGTTACTTTGACGCATAAAAATCAAGGCTTGCGATTCAGAATCAAGCCTCAGCCATTTGGAGGAGTAATAAGTTTTGAGATCAGTGTAAAAGGTGTAGAACTATGTGTTGAACAGTATTCTGGAGTAAATGCTGACTGGGAGGAAATCATAATCCCATTCAGACCATTGATACAAATGAGAGAACAATACGGATTCCCTATCGAAGATACATACGATATTAGGTTCACCGTACTTGCAGGTGAAAACACTGGCGCAAATGTAGCTCTTGACGATATCACATTATTGGAAATAGGATATCAACCTGAAGAAACGCCATTATCCTCAATCGAATATATTCGAAATGGTGATTTCGACGATCCCATTATCTTCGACCCAGATTTTAATATCCCATATTGGTATGAGCCGGGTTCAGGGGGGTCTATAGCATTTAGTAGTTCAAGTGGGCGTACAGGGAGAGCTATTTGCCCTCATCCCGGAAAAATCATACAGGAGTTAAACCTGCCTGCAACTGAAGCCACACTAACTTTCTGGATACTACCCCAACCAAATGATGACTACTCGACTATCAACGTGTTTTTTGACGAAGAATTGATATTTGAAGAAACGTATGGGGGATCAAATGAGGATTATGATTGGATACAAATTACTCTCAATATGGACATCAGTCAAGGAACACATTATCTGACTTTTGAAGTACTCACTGATAATGCAGTAAGAATTGACGATGTTTCCTTAGTTGGGTAATTGCGCGCGCGAAAAACAATAACTATTCTCCTGATTTTTAAAATCTCAGATATTTTTTACATGCGCGCGCGGCATAACATAGATATAGGCTCCCTGTAAAACTAAATGTAGGAACTATCGGAGCGATGACAATGAGAGCATATGTCCTGATTAACACGGAGCTGGGCCAGGAGGCTCAGGTAGTATCGGAGCTGAGAGAAGTGGAGGGGATAAAGGACATCTCCTCCCTGTACGGCATATACGACGTGATTGCACAGGTAGAGGCTGATTCCATGGAGAAGGTCAAGGAGATAGTGTTCAACAAGATCAGGCGTCTCGACAGCGTGAAGACCACCATCACCCTGATAACCTTTGGGGAAGGCTTCACCCGAGAGTAGAGTCCTTTACCTCTAACCCATTTGTAAGCTTCTAGTAGGTAGGTTGTTACTCTCACTGGCTACTGTGTGTCACATCAGGCCGAAATATTTGAGGGCGATAGTTGTGTCTGGAAGCCAGGTAGCAGGAGTAGAAACCCCCTTCGATTCAAGCCCTGGCTTCCAAATTGTAAATGACTGATTTTCTGGGGTGTGGGTCATGGATTCAGTCGAGGTCGTCCTCGATGGGAGTCATGGTGAACTTGACCTCGGATATTCCCCGGATGGCCTTCGTCTTCCGGATGAAGTCGAGGACGACCTCCAAGGGCCCCCGTATAATGAATACGTCTATGCAGTAAGTTCTCCCGAGGTGGAAGTGGGTGTTGCTGAATATGTTCTCGTCGAACTCGTGTCTGAGGGCCATGAGGTTCGCGCTGTGTTCGTGGCGCTCCCTGTCTGATTGTACGGTGACTGTCGCCATTACCTGTCCTTTCTCGAGCCTCTGGAGGGCGAACTGGGAGATGGCGTCCCGGATGGCGAGCCTGATGGCCTCTGAGCGGCTGGAGTAGCCGGACCTCTCTATGAAGTCGTCGAGCCGGTCCAGGAGCTCGGGGGTCATCGAGAGACTGATGACTGTCATATCGGTTATTAAGATCATGACGGTTTTTTATTAAATGTTATGAATAACCCTCCACTTTATAGCATCAGATTAATAAACCGCTCTCGGACCGTTCCGATGAGTGAGGTAGGGAAGTTCATAGATGGACCACAGCCACGACGACCATGGACACGATCATGACGATGGGCACGACAATAAGGGAGCTCATGTCCACGAGCACTCAGAGGGAGGCCTGATACCCCTCGCGGTGTCGGGTATCATCCTTGCCCTCGGTCTGGCCCTGAGATATCTATACGGGCCGTCTCTGCCCTCGGATCTCCTCCTCGTGGCGACCATGGTCCTGTCGGGGTACAAGATCGCTGAGATCGGCCTGAGGGGGATGCTGAGGGCTCACATCAGCATCAACCTGTTGATCTCCATCGCCGCCGTCGGCGCCTTCGCCATCGGCCATCTTGAGGAGGGGGCGGCGGTCGTGTTCCTGTTCAATATCGCCGAGAGGCTGGAGGACTACGCCGCGGACAGGGCCAGGCACAGCATCGAGGCGCTCATGGAACTCAAGCCCGAGGTGGCGACGCTGAGGAGGAACGGGGGGGAGGCGGTCGTGCCCGTGGGGGAAGTCTGGCCCGGAGACATCTTCGTTCTCCGGCCCGGTGACCGCGTGCCCCTGGACGGGGTGGTGATCGAGGGGGCCTCCAGCGTCGACCAGGCCACCATCACCGGTGAGTCGGCCCCGGTCTCCAAGCAGGCGGGGGATGACGTCTACGCGGGCACCATGAACATCGATGGCTTCGTCGGCGTCCAGGTCACGAAGCTCGCGGAGGAGACCATGCTCGCGAGGATCCTTGAGATGGTCGAGGAGGCCGAGGAGAGCCGCTCCCCGACTGAGGCCTTCGTGGATAGGTTCGCCCGGATCTACACTCCTGCAGTTATCCTTCTCGCCATGCTGGTGGCCATTGTACCCCCGCTGCTCTTAGGTCAACCACTCCGGGTCTGGGTCTACAAGTCGCTGGTCATGCTCGTCGTCGCCTGCCCGTGTGCCCTGGCCATCTCCACTCCGGTCGCCATGGTCTCCGCCATCTCCAGCGCGAGCATGAATGGCGTGCTCGTTAAGGGCAGCACATTCATTGAGCAGATCAGCCGAACCAAAGCTTTCGCCTTCGATAAAACGGGCACATTCACTCGGGGAGAGCTCGGCGTGACCGATGTGGTCTCGTTTACCGTCCCTGAGAGGGAGGTTTTGAGGCTGGCAGTGGCATTGGAGGCGAAGGCGGAACACCCCATCGCGCGGGCGATCCTTGAGAGGGCAGAGGCCGAGGGCGTCGAGGTGGAGGAGACGACGGAGTTCAGGGCCTTCGTGGGGCGGGGGGTGGAGGCGTGCGTGGATGACACCACCTGCTGCATCGGGAACCTGCGTCTGTTCGAGGAGCTGGACATCCCCGTCGTGAACGGCGTCGTAGACGAGCTTGAGGGGCAGGGTAAGACGGTTGTACTCGTCTCTCAGGATAACTGCACCGTTGGAGCGATTGCACTCATGGATCGGCTACGTGCGGGGGCCGTGGAGGTGGTCTCCGAGCTGCAAGGGATGGGGGTCCACGTAGAGATGCTGACCGGGGACAACGAGGTCACTGCAAGGGCCATATCAGATAGGCTGGGCTTAGACGGCTACTCGGCTCATCTTCTTCCCGAGGAGAAGGTTGCGGCCATCGAGGGGCTCCGTGAGCGGTTTGGGGCTGTGGCTATGGTCGGTGACGGGGTTAATGATGCGCCTGCTTTGGCGGCTGCGGATGTGGGGATTGCGATGGGAGCCATCGGGAGCGATGTGGCGTTGGAGACGGCGGACGTGGCGCTGATGGAGGATGATCTGGGGAGGATCGTCTACCTGGTGAGGCTGAGCGCGGCGACAATGGGCAGGATCAGGGAGAACATCGCGGCCTCCATCCTGGTTAAGCTGGGGGTGGCCGCGCTCGCCTTCTTCGGGCTCGCGAGCCTTTGGATGGCTGTGGCTGTGGGGGATATGGGGTTGAGCCTCGGGGTGATCCTGAACTCGCTGAGGCTGGGGGGCATCCGGGCTCGGACCTACGGCGCGGATGAGGGCGCCTGATTTAGGTTTAATATTATATAGCCCGGTGTCCACATTTTATCCATGATTCCTGAGACTTTCACGATTATTATAGCTACTTTCGTCGTGAGCCTGTTCTCGCTGAGCGGTATCTTCGCGCTGTCGCTTAATGAGGAGCGCCTCCACTCCATACTGTTCTTCCTGCTTGCGTTCTCAGCGGGCTCCATCTTCGGTGCTGCCGTGTTCGACCTCCTCCCTGAGGCGGTGGAGCTGGTGGAGGGGCGCGTGGTGTACCTCTACATCACGTTCGGGTATCTGGCGTTCTACTTCCTTGAGAGGTTCATCTACTGGTATCACGGTCACGGGCATCATGAGGATATGGAGGAGTTCGAGGCGGAGGAGACGAGGGGCTTCGCGTACCTGAACTTGCTGGGTGATGGCATCCATAATTTCATCGACGGAATGGTCATCGCGGCGAGTTACACCGTGAGCTTCCAGGTTGGGTTGGTGGCCACCATCGCGGTGATCTTCCATGAGCTCCCCCAGGAGATGGGGGACTACGGGATCCTGATGTACGCTGGTTTCGACAGGGTCAGGGCCCTCACGCTAAACTTCGTGATCGCTCTCTCTGTGGTTGGGGGTGGGGTCTTCGCCACCTTCTTCCTTGATACCGTGGAAACGTTGAGCGGCCTGTTGATCGCATTCTCTGCCGGTGCATTCCTGTATCTTGCCGCGTCCGAACTCGTGCCCGAGCTTCAGCATGAGAGGGATTTCAGGAGGTCGCTGATCCAGTTCGTGGTGTTCATCCTGGGGATGGCGTTGATCTACTCCCTTGGGCTGGTCTTCCCCCACGAGTAATCGTACATCTTGCATGGCTTACCTAGGACTGCAGTTTTGTAGCATTAGGAGAACGGTTGTGTGCTATCTCAGATCTGGAGGGGTTCACGCTTTGAGGGTGTACTCCCTCCTTCCGCTCATGTATTATATAATAGATGAATGCATCATTCCCCGTGAAGCACGGCCTTAAGGTCATCATTATCAACGTGATCTCGTTTGTGATCTACTTCGGAGTTTCAACGCTCCTGGGAGCCTATACCACGATGGGGGGTGTTCCAGCTTCGGTCGTTGGGTTCGTGGCCGCAATCGTCGTCCACGAGATCCTCCTGATTATGAATAGACCTCCACCAGAGATTGAACCGGCGGCCTCGGACCTAGATGAAAGTACGGATGAGGGCTCAAGCTAGCTGAACTTTATACCTCATTTTTCTCCCGTTGTCACATATTCGATTATCTGGGCAGCAGACATATCCCCAAGTCCAAGCGTCTCAGCCGTGGCGCCCTCCCCCCAGTAGTCCGTCCCTATCACAAGCTGAGCCAGGCACACCATTGTGTCAATGGCTGGCGTGGGGACCCCCAGCTGGTCCCCCATGGTGGAGATGAAGACGAACCCGTACATGAGGTCCTCGCCGAAGGCCGTCCTGGCGGCGAAGTCGTCTAGGCTCAGCCCCGGCCTCCACGACCTGTGGGAGGCAAAGGTGCTGTAGACCTCGTACATCGTCTCGCCCTCGACGCCGTACTGTCCGTACTCCATCTTCAGGACCTCGGGCTTGGGGAGGAGTTCGAGGCCCAGGGCCTTCCCCACGGCCATCCTCTCCTTGTCGACGGCGTCCATGACGGCTGCCACCTTGGGGGTCATCAGCGTCCCGTAGAACTCCAGGTCCCCGCCTGTCGTCTCCCAGAGCCCCGTGTTCAGGAGGGCCGGCGGGACGTGGACCTGCAGGTTCGGGTTCGTGAGGCTCGTGTCCAGGACGTTCCTCGCCGCCTCGCAGTTGGGGAAGAACTCCTTGACGACCTTCATCATCGCGGAGGTATCAGTGCTCGGCATCGCCGCTGCCCAGAGGTGGGCCTTGACTCCGAAGACGTGCATGACGCCCGGCTCGACGGGCTTCACGAAGTAGGGGAGGATCGCTCCCTCCCCCAGGATGGTCCCCGAGGGGGCCGTATCCTTGAACGCCTCGTAGGTCCTCAGCGCGGAGAGGTAGGAAGACCAGTTGAGCAGCACCTGACCGGGCTCCAGGTGTCTCGCAGCCTCTCCTATGAACCTCTCAGCGCCATACGCCCTGATTGTGGTGAACACAGCGTCAGCCCCGTCCACCGCCTCGGCCATGTCAGTCGTGATCACATCAGGCTCGACGCGACCCTCAAGATACCCTGTCGCCTCGACGCTCCCCCGCTCCTCCACCGCCCTCAGGTTCCGATCGTACTCCGGGAAGTCGAACAGGTTCACCTTGAACCCCTTGAGGCCCAGGTCCACGGCCATGGTCATCCCCCCAGACCCGCAGCCTAGCACAGCAGCCCGTTTCACGCTCACACCACATTCCTCCTTGACACAGGGTACAAGGGTAGTATCGGTCTTAAGAGATCTATCATATTGGAGCTAGAAGGGAAGCATCCGAATACGATATGTTTTAATAAGGTTTTTATGCTTTACATTGACCTACAGAGTCGGGAGATTTCCGCGTGTCCAGGGAATTCAACTATATAGTCAGGCTCCACGGGTCAAACCTAGATGGAACCAAGCTCCTCCCCTATGCCCTATGCGACCTCAAAGGAGTAGGGATCAGGGTATCCAGGACCATGATCAAGAAGCTAGGCCTCGACCCCAGCCTCAGACTTGGAACTCTATCCGAGACCGACGTGAGGCGACTCGAGCAGATACTCGACAATCCAGCCTCGGGGGGGATACCCAACTGGATGCTCAACAGGAGGAAGGACCTCGACACAGGGAAGGACGTCCACCTCCTGGGCTCGGACCTAACCCTCAGGGTCAGGGATGACATCGACCTCATGAAGGAGACGAGGAGCTGGAAGGGAAACCGTCACGCACGTGGGCTCAAGGTCAGGGGACAGAGGACCAAGACCACGGCCCGCAAGGGACGAAGCGTCGGCGTGAGCAGGAGCAGGGTACAGCAGCAGCGGCAGCAGTAGGTGATATGAGATGGGAGACCCGAAGAAGAAACATAAGCTCTACAACACTCCTAAGCGCCCCTACGACATAACTAGGCTCGAGGAGGAGCTCAAGCTAATTGGCGCCTACGGGCTCCGCAACAAGCGGGAGCTGTGGCGCAGCCGCACCAAGCTCAGCACCCTGAGGCGCAGGGCGAGGGAGATGCTCTCCAAGGACCCCGTTGAGAGGGCCGACGCGGAGAGCGCGATGATAAGCAAGCTCCATAGCCAGGGCCTTGTACCCGAGAGGGGTACCCTGGAAGACATCTTGGAGCTTGCGGTCCAGGACCTCATGGAGAGACGGCTCCAGACAGTCATCTTCCGCCGAGGATTGGCCAGTTCCCTCTTCCAGTCCAGGCAGCTCATCGTCCACGGCCACGTCGCCGTCGATGGCAGGAAGATGAAGGCCCCAGGACACACGTTAACTATCCACGAAGAGGAGAAGCTGGACTACGCCGAGTCCAGCCCATACCACGCGAAGGAGCACCCGCTGAGGCAGGAGCTGGCCATCGCGGGCGCAACGGGAGATGAGTAATTTGAGTGAAAGTGAGCGTTGGGCGGTCATCCACATCTACAGCAGCTTCAACAACACGATCATCCACATGACCGACCTCACGGGAGCCGAGACCATCGCCTTCGCATCCGGAGGAGGATTCGTCAAGGCCGACAGGCTCAAGCCCTCCCCCTACGCAGCGATGAAGGCGGCCCAACACGTCGCCGACGTGGCGAGGGATAGGGGCATCAACGCCATCCACATCAAGGTGCGAGCTCCTGGAGGCTCAGGCTCCAAGACACCGGGGCCCGGGGCACAGGCAGCCATCAGGGCCCTCGCAAGGAGCAACTTCAGGATCGGCAGGATCGAGGAGACCACGCCGGTCCCCCACGACGGGACACGGAAGCCCGGAGGGAGAAGGGGCCGCAGACCTTAGAACCTTGTAGGGATGACATTGAAGATAGAGATTCTCAGCCTCACGGAAGACACAGTCAGATTCATCCTTGAGGACGTCGACGTCGCCTTCGCGAACGCCTTCAGGCGCACGATGATCGCCGACGTCCCGTGCTTCACAATAGACGACCTCTTCGTCTTCGACAACTCGTCTGTGGTCGCTGATGAGTTCATGGCCCACAGGATAGGGCTCATCCCCCTCAAGACAGACCTAGACAGCTACGTCCTCCCCAAGAACTGCGAGTGCGAAAGCGAACTCGGCTGCGGCCTCTGCAGAGTCGTACTGACATTGGACGTAGAGACTGAAGACGAGATCAGGACGGTCACCTCAGGGGATCTCGTATCCGAGGACCCGAAGGTCATCCCCGTGAGCCCCGATATCCCGATAACAAAGCTGGCCCCAGGACAAGCCGTCAGGCTCGAGGCCTACGCCCGCCTGGGAACAGGCAAGACCCACGCGAAATGGCAGCCTGTCTCAGAAGCCATATACCAGCACATAGGCGACATAGAGATCGACGGGAAGACATGCACGGCCTGCGCGAAATGCGTGGAGGCCTGCCCGACGAAAGTCCTCGAGATCGAGGGAGGGAAGCTGCGCGTGGCAGACATAAACGCGTGCATCCTCTGCGGGGACTGCGTCAATGCTTGCCCGGTGGACCCCGCCGCCCTGACCCAGGGAATGAAGGACAAGACGTTCCTGTTCACCGTGGAGTCGACGGGAGGCCTGCCCCCCGAGAGGATAGTCATCGAGGCCGGGAGGATCCTCACCGAGAAGCTCACCGAGCTGGCGGGGAAGATCGAGAGGGGCGAGACCTCCGAGGAAATAGTCGAGATGGACATGGGGATGCAGAAGGCGCGAGGGCTCTACAGCGTAGGCTCAGCGGATCCCGATGAGGAAGAGGAGGAACCAGAGGAATGATGAATCCACAGCTCAAGGAGACGATAAAGGCACTCAAGGCCGCATCGAGGAAGAGCGGTCAGAACATCTGGGCCGCCCTGGCGGAGGGGCTGGACAAGCCCAAGAGGAGAAGGGCATCCGTGAACCTAAGCAGGATCAACAGGCACACCCAGCTAGGGGACATCGTCGCCGTCCCGGGGAAGGTCCTCGCATCGGGCGCACTCGACCACCCCGTCACCGTCGCCGCACACTCCTTCTCAGACGGCGCCAGGAAGAAGATAACCCAGATCGAGGGACGCGCTGTCTCGCTGACCGGCCTACTTGAGGAGCAGGTCGAGCCCTCGAAGATAAAGATCCTAAAATAAGTCCTTATCTCTCATCTTACACTTCTCCATCGGGCGCGCGGTGGGACTTAACGAGCAGGAAGGATCCCCCCGGGCTTCAGGTATTGCGCGGTGATGCTCCCCACCCGTCGATGTCTTGGAGCCAGCAGAGGACGCCGATGCTGGTGAAGACGATGTCGTAACGCCCCTCGTGGACCTGGGGGAGGTCGTAGACGTTGCTGCAGACGAACTCGGCGTCCGCCCCGACCTTCTTTGCTATCTCAGTGGCGAGCTCGATGGCGGTCTCGCTGAAGTCCACCTCCGTCGCCCTCGCCCCGAGGCGGGCCCAGCCGATGGTGTCCAGCCCGAAGTGGCACTGGAGGTGGAGGAGGCTCTTCCCCGCGACGTCGCCGAGGAATCTCCAGCTCCGCCTGGTGCAGGCTGTTCATGCCCACCATGAAGCCCTCGAGGTCGTACTCCTCAGACTTCGCGTGGATCTCCACAAGCTCGTTCCATCGTGCCTTGTTGGCCTCGTAGTAAGCCGCGAAGGTTATCCCGCTTTAACACGCGTATACATTGAAAAACACTGCGCCTGCGAGGCTACCAATGGATCTTTTTTATGGTATATCGAATCAGATTAAGGGACCCCAGTTGAGCAAGAACTTCGATGTCGTGATAGTGGGAGCCGGAATAAGCGGTCTATTGTCGGCGCTGGCTCTATCGAAAGAAGGGAAAAACGTTGTGTTAATTGAGAAAGACAACTACGTTGGAGGCGTCTGCAGAACTTATGACGTTGATGGCTACAGAGTTGATACGGGGCCCCATATCATCACTCGCCTGGACTCGGGGCCCCTGAAGATTCTCATGGACAGATATTTCGACGTTGTACCGAAGTTTGTGCCGATCGGCAAGTACTACGTGCGGATGAATGGGGGGGGCAAGCCGTTTCCCTGGAGCATCAGGGAATGGATGACGTTCGATCTCCTTCCCATCGAGGACAGATCGCTCATGATGAAGACGGCCTTTGACCTCATGTACATGGTCAGCGCGGGGAGGGACCTGTCAGAGGTGACGATTGACGAGGTCGTTCCCAGCAACCTCTCGAAGACGACCATCGCCTTCCTAGACTACCTGTCCTACTTCATGCTAGGGACATCTACAGCGAATGCTCCCGTGGCGAGGTTCCTCGACCGAAAGGAGTACAAACTGGACAGGGCCAACGAGAAGAGCTCGATCTCGATACCGTACGTCGGTAGACTGTACAACCTGCTGATAGGGGGCAGGCCCAACGATCAGATGTATCCCCGAGGCGGGATCCAGAGGATAGTCGATTCCATCATCGTCTCACTCCCTAAAAACGTGGAGGTCAAGTTGAGCGAAGAGGTGGTGTCCATCGACGTTGAGGGCGTGCGGGATGGGGGGCAAAAAGCCCAGGAGGTAGAGAGGGTGACGACGGACAGGGACGAGTACGAATGCAGCACCTTGATCTACTCTGGTTCCCCGCATGACCTGCCCGGGTTAACGGGGGGCAACTTGCCCGTCGACTACGTTGAGAACCTGAGGAACGTCGAACAGGTAGATTCGCTGACGGTGTGGCTTGGTCTCGATGGCGAGACCTTCACCCAACCAGGATCGGAGATGTGGGTCTCGACGGATCCTTCATACCATCACACATGGCTGATCCCGACCTCGAACTACGACCCCCATCTAGCCCCGAAGGGCAAGCAGCTCGTGGGCTTCGCCTTCATAGTCCCCAAGGACGTTGATCCTGAGGAGATGAGGAGGAGAGCTATGAACACCATCTTCACGACGATGCCCGAGCTGGAGGGGAGGGTTGAAATGGTGCACTACCAGGAGCTTGTGCCCGAGAAGGCCTGCTGGAGCATAAACTCCGGATTCGGGGACGTGGAGACGCCTGTAGACAACCTGTACTGCGTAGGGAGCAGTACGATTAAACGAAGCATGGGGTTGACTAGGTCCGCGTACTCAGTTCTAAGAATGTTAGATCTCATGAAACTCGATGGAAATCAAAAATGATCTCTCGAGAATCGGCTGAACATTATTAAAAACCCTGCGGGAGAAACATGTTACCCATAAATCCATAATTTTATCTAAACTTCACCACAATACGTCGCGGTGAAATACGCTGATCCTTCACTTCTTCGACGACATGGAGTGAGATTACGCCCCGAGGGGATACTACCTCAGAGATGTGAAGTAAAAGACCCTGTACATCGACAAGGAGACCGCTGCGACGTAGGCGAACTCGTGGACGGCGTAGACCTCGACGTCCTTCAGAAGCCTCACGTGGAGCTCCCCGCCGCCGTTGACGTAGCCGTCCATCCCAGAGTAGACCACCCTCAGGAGCTCCATCATCTCCCTATAGAAGGTTGCCTCGGAGGCCCAGACCTTCACGTCGACAAACGGCATCGAGTCCGACCGCAGGTCTCCGACGATCCTGTCGTAGTTCGCCTCCAGAGCGTCGATGGTGGGCCTGAGGTTGAAGGTGAGAAGCCCCTGCGCCGACAGCTCCCGGCTTGATAAGGGGGCCCCGGAGTTCCTCTTCAGCCACATTCTCCCCTGTTCCCAAGATACCAACTATGATCGGACGAAGGCAGGCTTCCACAGGAACGAGTACTCGAAGCTCGACTTTTCCACCGGCGGCGTCTCGGGTAAGGGGCGTGACAAGCTGATTGACATAGGGGAGCTGGAGAGGCACTTCGAGGAGGGCTGGTTGTTCGTCTCCCGGGTAGGAGACGGTAAGGCCAGGATTCGAAGAGGCGTACAACGCCCTGGGTGAATCCTTAACGTTGTACGCGCGCGATGTCATGATAAAAGAAGTAGCAGCGCTTCCCCCACATTTCTAGGAATCGTATTTACTCTCCTTTTTCAGTGACAGGTGGATCTAGACACATACCCTGATGAAGATCGTCATTTCCATTCATCCAGGTCTTGGGCGTAATAGGTCTGAACCACCCGAGGACGAGGCCGAATGAGCGTGGCCATCAGCACCCCCATGACGAACCCCCCGACGTGGGCCCAGAATGCGACCCCGGTGTCCCAAGGTGAGAGGGCCATCATGAACTGGTAGATGAACCAGACGCCGATCATCGTGTACGCCCGGACCTTGATGACCCGCACGAAGAAGCCCAGACCGACGAGGGTCCTGATCCTACGCTTGGGGTAGAAGACGAAATATGCGCCCAGGACCCCCGCGATGGCGCCTGAGGCCCCCACAGCGGGTTGAGCGGAATCCGTTGCGGTGAGGAGCCAGACAGCTGAGGCCGTGATCCCGCAGACGATGTAGAACCCGAGGTACGAGAGGCGCCCCAGAAACATGGAGTTGCTCCGGCACGTGATGTGGTCCTCAATGTTGTCCCCGAAGATCCAGAGGAAGAGCATGTTCCCAAGTAGGTGGGACCAGCCACCGTGCAGGAATATGTTGGTGATGAAAGAGTAGAGACCCCTCCCCCCTAGGACCCTCACGGGTATGATGCCGTACTGGAGAAGAGTGTAAATGAAGAAAGACGCCCCGGACGAGGACTGCCAGAGGAAGACAGCGATGCACGAGGCGATTAAAGCCCACGTGACTATCGGCCTCAGCCTAGTTGGATTCTCGTCACCCAAAGGGAGCATATCAACATTTACTCTCAAAGGGTACGAGATTAAGCTTGTTAGGTAGAAAGAAAAAAGGGGTTAACGTGAAAACCGGACGGGTCTTATTATTGTCCGTTGTCCCTGTGCCTCATCATCGGGAAAAGGATCGTCTCCTTGATGCTCGTGTTATCCGTCAGCAGCATCACGAGCCTATCTATGCCTACGCCTAGACCCCCGGTCGGCGGCATCCCGTATCGCAGGGCCTCCAGGAAGTCCTCATCATACGGGTGGGCGTCTGCGTCTCCTCCCCTCGCCCTGCTCATCTCCTCCTGGAAGAGCCTTTGCTGAAGCACCGGATCGTTGAGCTCAGTGTAAGCGTTCGCCATCTCCATGCCGTTGATGAAGAGCTCGAACCTCTCGATGAGATCAGGGTCCTCCCGGTGATTCTTGCACAGGGGCACCGTCTCCTTCGGGTAGTCGATGACGAACATGGGTTGAATCAGGCTGCTCTGACAGAAATGGTCGAAGAGCTGGGCTATGAAGAGCCCCCTATTGTACCCTCTCCTGCCCATGAGCTTGCGATAGTTGTCCGGGTCGCAGTCCTGGAGGATCTCCTCAACCTCAACATCGTCGAGGTTGTTGACATCAATCCCAGCTATCTCCTTCAGGGCATCGTACATAGTCACTCTCTTCCAAGGGGGGGTCAGGTCAATTCTAGCCCCGTTGTACCTCACCACCGTGGAGCCGTGAATATCCCTTGCCAGAGTCGAAATCAGGCCCTCTGTGAGCTCCATGATGTCGTTGTAGTCGGCGTATGCCTGGTAGCACTCCATCATCGTGAACTCGGGGTTGTGGGTGACATCGATCTCTTCGTTACGAAAGTTCTTGCATATCGTGTATACCCGGTTGTAGCCGCCGATCGTCAGCCTCTTGAGGTAGAGCTCAGGGGAGATCTGGAGGTACCTCGTCTCATCCAGGTAGTTAACGCGTGTGGTGAAGGGCCTTGCCGTGGCTCCACCGTAGGACTCCTGGATCAGGGGCGTCTCGACCTCAAGGAAGCCTCGCGCCTCCATGAACGCCCTCACACCCGAGATGATCCTACTCCGGATCCTGAAAAGGTCCCTTACATCCGGGTTGAGGAGGAGATCTAGATACCTCTGCCTGTAACGCGTCTCAACGTTGCTCAGTCCGTACCAGCTTCCCGGCAGGTCGTATAGAGCCTTGGAGAGAAGGGACATGCGTTCAGCTTGGAGTGTGAGCTCGCCCATCTTCGTGTAGAACAGGCTCCCGGCGACCCCCAGGAAGTCTCCCCTCTCGACATATCTCCTAAGGAAATTGTACCCTTCTTCGCCGATGCCGTCCAACCTGAACTGGCACTGAAGTCTTAGATCGTCGTCATGTATGTCAACGAAGGTCATCCCTCCATGCCTTCTGATGGCCATGACCCTGCCAATGGTAGCTACTTCCCCCTCAATGATTGTGCCAGCGTCTGCACTCCTGAGTATCTCCCTCACGGAGTGATTGGACTCAACGTCGGGTGGGTAAGGGTCTATTCCTAGAGAAACAAGTTCCTGTAAAAGGCTAAGGCGCCTTTTTATAATCCTCTCTCATCACATTTCATTCCATTTTTAGGTGGTTTATCTTAATTCTCCACCTAGCCCCATTAATCAGATAGGAGATTTTTAAGTCTTTTCCGTAGCAGCCTGGCTTTCTCACGTCGACCTCATATTCACACAGGAGTGGCCCAAGTTTAGAGTCAAAAGGAAAACTATATGAATATCCATCTTTACTTCAGGAGGATAATTAAGAGGATAACAAAATGAAGAGCATACTCGAAGACATTAAAGTCCTTGACATGACCCACGTCTGGTTCGGCCCTTGGTCCACGATGATGCTGGCCGAGATGGGCGCCGAGGTCATAAAGGTGGAGCCGCCGTGGGGTGGACTGGGCAGGATCCCGCAGCAGGGCACCCTCTACGGTGGTGCAAGCGCGACATTCCACCACCTGAACCTCAACAAGAAGGCTATCGCCATCGATCTGAAGAACCCCGAGGGGCTCAAGATCTTCAAGGAGCTTGTGAAGAAGGCTGACGTCGTGGTCCAGAACTTCGCTCCTGGCACGATGGAGCGGATGGGATTAGGCTACGACGTGCTGAAGGAGGTCAACCCCAAGATAATATACGCGGCTCTCTCAGGCTTCGGCCAGACGGGACCCTACGCAACCTGGGCCTCATATGCGGTCATCGCTGAGGCTATGGCTGGATTCGCCAAGAACCAGGGGATGAACGTGGACCCAGAGGGCCCACCTTTGAGCATGACAGGTGCCTTCGGTGACCTCGCGCCCGGCACTATGGCAGCCATGTGCATCGTAGGAGCCATCAGGTACCGTGACAAGACCGGAAAGGGACAGATGATCGACGTCGCCCAGACCGACTGCATGGTCGCCTATCAGACCGGCATTACTAACTACCTCGTGACGGGTAAGGACGAGCTGGAGAGGCGGGCGGAGCAGGAGGAGAGGCGCAAGCAGCAGCAGGGCGGGGGCGGGATGATGAGGATCAGCGGCATACTCGAGGTGAGTGACGGCCATATCCACCTCGCGGGCTGGAGGCCAAAGGGCATGGAGAAGCTCAAGGAGGTCATGGGCGTCGAGGAGCTCGAGCAGGACGCCGTCAAGGAGCACGTCAAGACCATGACCCGCGACGAGGCGGTCAAGTTCTTCTCGGACGTAGGGCTACCCGTTGCACCAGTCTACTGGGCAAGCGAAGCCACCAAGGACCCCCACGTACGGGCCAGGGACATGTTCGTCGAGATCGAGCACCCCAAGATGGGCAAGTACGAGGCCGTCAACTTCCCCGTGAAGATGTCCGAGTCACCAGGCAAGGTGACGTCACATGCCCCCCTCCTCGGGGAGCACAACAAGCAGGTCGTCATGGAGTACCTCGGCTACACCGAGGAGCAGTACGACGAACTCAAGAAGAAAGGCGTAATGGCAGAGGGAGTCTAAACTCCCAACATAAATTTTTCAAATTCCTCTTTTCATTCAGACCTTCAGATACCTGATTAACATTTTATATCGTATAGGACTACTTATGTCGAGAATCATATGACAAAATTACTGTTCGACGGAGAGAAAGCTTTCAAGTACATCGAGAAGCTGGCAGTCGACATCGGCACCAGACCCAGCGGGAGCGAGGCCGAGAAGAAGGCCGCCGACTGGATCGCCTCCGAGTTCAAGGCGCTCGGGCTCAAGACATCTATAGAGGAGTTCGAGGTCACCACGGGGAGAGTAGTCTCCCAGAAGCTCGAAGTCCTGGAGCCGAAGATGGGTGAGATTCCCTGCGAGGTGATGCCCCTATTCGGCAGCACCGGTCCAGAAGGGGTGACCGGAGACCTCGTCTACCTCGAGACGTACGACGAGGAGTACCTCACACCGGATATCGAGGGCAAGATCATCATGACCTCCGGACGCCCCAAGGACAGGAAGAAATCGTACCGTCTGCTATCCAAGTTCAAGCCCCTAGCCATGATCTTCATCGAGAGCTCTCCCAGGGTCCTGGCGAAGAATCTCTGGGGAAGCCACCTCGTCAAGGAGAAGTACGGAGAGCTGCCGGCCCTCAGGATCGCGTTCATGGACGGCCGCAAGCTGGTCCAATCGGGGGCCAGCAGGGTCCACGTCGTCGCTGAGACCGAGTCGAAGACAGTCAACTCCCAGAACGTGATAGCCGAGATAGAGGGCTACGAGAGACCTGAAGAGATAATCGTGGTCGGAGGCCACTACGACACCGTCCTCGAGGTCTCAGGAGCAGGCGACAACGCGGGTGGCACGGCCATAACCATGGAGCTCGCCAGGGTCTTCAAGGAGAAGGGCACGAAGAGGACCATGAAGTTCGCGGCATGGGGCTGCGAGGAGGTCGGACTCCTTGGGAGCAGGGACTACGCCACCAAGCTGAGGAAGGCCTCAGAGGAGGCGAAGAAGGAGAACGAGGACGAGGACCAGACTGAGCTCGACAGGACAGTGCTCTGCGTGAACCTCGACGTGCACGGAGGCTTCCTAGGCACCAACTCATCCAGAACCCTTGGCCCACCTGAGCTGAAGGCTTCGATTATGCTGCTATCCAAGGAGACGGGGACGGTGTTCACCGTAAACGAGGGGGTCTACTCCTCCGATGGGACCTCCCTGTCGGCGGTCGGCATCCCGAGCGTCTCATTCTCCAGGGGCACCCCCAGCAACACATTCATGCACAGCATCGAAGACGACATCAGCTGGCTCAACCCGAGGGCGCTTCACAACCAAGGAAGGTTCATCGAGGAGTACCTGACGAGGTACGTCGCCGAGGCCGCGGCCTTCCCCTTCGAGAAGGAGATACCTGACAAGCAGAAGAAGGAGATCGAGGACTACTTCAAGCGCAGCTTGAGAGGTATGCCCTGACCACAGTGGGACAGGGTTATATCTACCAATATTTTTGTAGCAACCTTGATATGGGTAGGCTCGGAGTAGACCAGAAGCCCATGAGCGATCTGTTCAGCTCCAAGAGGTTGACCTTCATCGCGTTGATGGCCGCCCTCGGAAACGTCCTATCCTTCATCTCGATAAAGCTGGCACCCCTGGTGCCCGCCATACCCCTCGGGCCGACGAGCTTCTCCCTGGCCCTCGACCTGTCCCACCTCTCAACCTTCATAGCGGCCCTCTTCGGGGGACCGGTGGTGGGGGGACTCACGGCACTGATCGGGAGCTTGGTGGCAGCGTTCGAGTTCGGGTTCTCCCAGGGGAACTTCATCACGGGATTCGGGCTGCCAGTGGGTAAAGCCCTGACGGGCATCACGGCGGGTTTCCTGATGAAGAGGCTCGGGGTTGACGGTAAACGGAGTATGATGGTGGTCTCGACGGTCGTCTCCTACATCCCAGAGGGGATAGTGACCTACCTCATCTTCATGTACCTCTTCCCGTTGTTCATCCCTAACTCCATCTTCTGGGTGGCCGCGCTCACAGTGCAGGTCCTCGTGAAGGCAGTCATCGAGATGGTGGTGATGGGCATCCTGCTGGCGACGATGCTCGGCAACCAAGGGTTCACGCAGTACGTCCGGGGCTCATTTAGCTAAAACAACCCTATTCTACATTTCAAATAACGTCGTGGTTAGATCGTAGTAGATACCTTTACACCACTTTCCTTAAAAGTGAAGGTTCACAACAGATTTAGATATGAGTTGATAGGGCGGAGGAGGCTGAACTCAAGGGACGTGCGGGAGCTCGTCTTCGAGTCCATCGGGCTGATAGACGACGCCCAGATGAAGCTTCAACTGCCCATCTGCCTCAACCTCGCAGCCACAAGAAGCATTCTCAATCGAGGGACATTCCAAGCGGCCCCATTGCGCAAGGAGAGAGAGGGAAAGTACCACACCCTCTACGGCGACTTCGCCCCTCCAGCGACAATCACCCTCGACGATGAACTGCCCTTCTGCGACAGCCCCCTCGACTTGCCTGAGGTCCCCCACACCATGACCTACTACACCTCAGTGCACGAGGTCATCCACGCCGACGACTACGCGGGGGGCGACCACATCATCAAAGCCACCAAGGAGCACATGCTAGACGACCATAAGGACAAACTCGATGTAAGCATGGAGATCATTAGGGAACGATCCGACGACGACTGCATAAGGACAGACGAAGAGCTCGCAGGCCTGTGGGCGATCCAGTACGCGGATCTGCTTACCCACTACAGGTCCTACGTCGTCCTGAGGCACCACAGGTTCCCGAGGCTCGACTTCATCTGGAACTTCATGCAGAACGACATCTTCCCCCCCAGCCTCCTCACCAAGATCGAGCGGGAGAAAGGCACTCGATACATCTTCGAGATGATAATCGACAGGGTCGGGGAGTACTGCCTCATAGATGCTCTCATGGAGACCATCAACATCGGGGAGAAATCTGCCGACATCTACACTGTTTAGAGCTTTGGTAAAGAATATATCCACAATCCCCTTCTGGTTCTCTGGTACCGATGCTCTACGATACTCTCGTCACCACCTACGAGAAACTTGAAGCGACGACAAAGAGGCTGGAGATGACTGACATCCTGGCCGCCCTGCTGAAGGAGGCCAGCCCCGATGAGATCGAGCTGGTCATCTACCTCACACAGGGGAAGATACACCCGGACTGGACCGGCGAACCGGAGATAGGGATGGCTGAGAAGATGGTCATTACGACCATAGTGAAGGCCACCGGGCTGAGCAAGTCGGAGGTCGAGGCGCTGTTAGCCGAGAAGGGGGACATAGGCCTCACAGCCGAGGACGCCCTCAAGGGCAAGAGGCTGGGCAGGCTCGGGGGGAAACGGCTCTCCGTCTCCGATGTCTACGGCACCCTCGACCAGATCGCCAAGGAATCGGGGAAGGGCAGCGCTGGAAGGAAGATAGACCGCCTAGTGAGGCTGATGGTCAACTCCTCGCCCCTCGGAGCCCGCTACCTAGCCAGGATGGTCGTGGGAGCCCTCAGGCTTGGCATCGGAGATATGACTATGCTGGACTCCCTCGCACTGGCCTACACGGGCTCGGCCAAGAACAGACCCGTCCTGGAGAGGGCGTACAACCTGACGAGCGACCTGGGGTATGTGGGCAGGACTCTGGCGGATGGAGGGCTGAAGAGACTGGAGAACGCCGAGATCATAGTGGGCAAGCCCATCAGGATGATGTCCGCCCAGCGCCTCTCCACCTCGGAGGAGGTCATCGAGAAGCTGGGAGAATGCTCCGCGGAGTACAAGCTCGACGGGGAGAGGTTCCAGATCCACAAGAAAGGGGAGCACGTAGAGATCTTCTCCCGGAGGATGGAGAACATCACCCGCATGTACCCCGACGCAGTACAGATGATGATCGAGCAAGTGAAAGCCGATGAGGCCATCGTGGAGGGCGAAGGTGTCGCCGTTGACGCTGAAACAGGGGAGATGAAGCCCTTCCAGACGCTGATGCAGCGGCGGAGAAAGTACGGCATCGAGGAGATGATGGAGAAACTCCCCGTGGCGGTCTACCTCTTCGAGTGCCTATACGCCGACGGGGAGGACCTCACCCTCCGACCCTACACGGAGCGCAGAAGACGCCTCGGGGAGATCGTGGAGGAGACAGAGCGCTTCAAGCTCGTCAGGGCGAAACCCATCTCAGAGGCCTCCCAGCTGGACGACTTCTTTGAGGAGGCCATAACGGACGGCACGGAGGGCCTGCTGGTCAAGTCCGTCGCAGACGACTCCATCTACAGGGCTGGCGGACGCTCCTGGCTCTGGGTGAAGCTGAAGGCCAGCTACCAGAGCAAGATGGTGGACCCCGTGGACCTGGTGATAGTCGGCGCCTTCTATGGGAGAGGGCGGAGAGCAGGAAACTACGGGGCCCTGCTGGGGGCCGTCTACGACCCAGAAGAGGACACGTACAGGACCATCTGCAAGGTGGGAACCGGCTTCACTGACGAGAACCTGGCCAAGATACCAGAGATGCTCAGGGAGCATCAGCACGAAGGGAAACATCCCCGGGTCGACTCCCTGATGGAGGCCGAGGTCTGGTTCAGCCCCGGGGTGGTGATGGAGGTCCTGGGGGACGAGCTTACCCTGAGCCCCATACACACGGCCGCCTACGGGAAGCTGAGGAAGGACTCGGGGTTGGCGGTCAGGTTCCCCCGCTTCATCAGGTGGAGGGACGATAAGTCTCCCGAGGAGGCTACACAGGTCACCGAGGTCGTGGACATGTACAACGCCCAGACCAAGACCGTGTAAAGCAACTATTTTATCCTCCCACCATATCTTATGCAAATCAAGATGACAGAAGAGGTTCTCTCAAGGCTGGACGACTCCTACACGATAAGGCTCCTCGAGGACATGATCCGCATAAACTCGGTGGTGGGCCAGGAGGGAGAGCTGGCCGAGTACATCAGGGCAGAGCTGGAATCCCTAGGATTCGAGTGCGAGATGGACGAGGTGGAGCCGGGGAGGCCCAACGTCTACGCCAGGCTGAAGGGGGAGGGGCCGGGGAGGAGGCTCAACTTCAACGGGCACACGGACACGGTCCCCGTCGTCGAGGGATGGGACACGGACCCATTCACACCAGTGACGAAAGAGGGGAAGATGCACGGCCTTGGATCCTGCGACATGAAGGCCGGCATAGCGTGCACGATAAATGCTCTCAAAGCGATAGTCGAGTCCGATTTCAGCCTCAAGGGAGAGCTGTCCTTCTCAGGGGTCATCGACGAGGAAGCCTACGGGATGGGCGCAAAGGCACTGCTGAAGACCGACCTCGCAGACGTCAATGCCATCATACTGGCTGAGCCATACCCGGGGAACGAGACTAAGCCCATCCCCCTGGGCATAACGGGGAAGATCCTCTACGACATCTACGTCCACGGCAAGGCGGCTCACGGGTTCAGGCCCCACCTCGGGGTGAACTCCGTTGAGGAGGCCAGCGCGATCATCGCGAACCTTGACAGGCTCGAGTTCAAGGACCACCCGGACTTCGGTAAGGGGAACTACTCAACCCTCAAGATAGAGGGGGGCTACGAGGTCTACTCGGTGGTCGTGCCAGCCAGCTGCCGCTTCGAGGTCAACAGGCTGCTGGTGCCGGGTGAGACGGTGGAGACCGCCATCAAGGATATGGAGAGGCTTGTGGACTCTCTGGACCTAGAGGCCAATGTCGAGGTGAAGACCAAACCACCGAGATACGAGGCCTATGTCATGGAGAAGAGCGACCTCATCCTGCAGGTGTTCGACAAGACCTACAGAGAGATCATGAGAAGAGAGCCGTTGTACGAGTACGCATCGGGGATAACCGATGCAAACATATTCGCCGGGGAAGGGGGCATACCGTGCCTACATCTCGGACCAGAAAGGGGGGGAGCGCATCAGAAGAACGAGTACGTGCCCTTGGATTGGCTGCCTCCTGTATCGAAAATGTATGCACTGATAGCCGCAAGGTTCCTGAGGGAGTCTTGAGCATTCCCTGAGGAAGCGGTCTCTGATTATCCCGACATTTAATTTATTAGGGTTCAGTTTCGTATAAGGTGAAGGTGTCCTGTTTGAGCGACGTAATCACGATGAAGGAGTTCAAGAAGCTCGACATAAGAATAGGAACCGTGGCCGAGGTGGAGAAGGTCCCTGGCTCCGACAAGCTCTACAAGCTGCAGGTAGACATAGGAGGGGAGCTACGCCAGATAGTCACAGGCCTCGTAGACTGGTACACGGCCGACGACCTCGCGGGGAAGGTGATAGCCGTGGTCCTGAACATGAAGCCAGCCAAGATCTTCGGCCAGTGGTCCTACGGCATGCTCCTGGCAGCTGAGATCGATGGAAAGCTAGCGCTCCTAACGACCGACCACGAGATCCCCAATGGTGCGAGGATAACCTAAAACCACTTCAAAATTCTTATGAGAGAAAAACGGGATATTCTCTCTTCATTTTCTTGATAATTTATCACTCAAAGTGTACACTAGACTCGATGAATACAAGAAAAAAGGATTGGGGAGAGTTACTCTCTCCAGCAGACGACCTTGCCCTCTTTCTCCAGGGCCTTGACCTGCTCCGTGGTATAGCCTAGCATCGTCGTCAGGACCTCCTCGGTGTGCTGCCCCAGCATGGGGGCGCCTGAGACGACCTCGCCTGGGGTCTTGTAGAACTTCGCAGGGAAGTTGGGCACCCTGTACTCGCCCACGGCTGGTTGGGACACCTTGACCCACATACCTCGGTCCAGGAGGTGGGGGTCGTCCATGGCCTCATGGGCCTCGTACACCGGAGCCGACGGGAAGCCCATGTCACCCAGGAACTTGAACGCCTCGCGGCGGGTCATCTTCTCGATGTGCCCCTTCAGCATGTCGTTGGTGAGCTCCTCGACCCCGAGGGCCTCCTTCAGGCTCTCGAGGGCCTTCGCCCTGGCACCCATCAGCTGCACCCAGCCGTCGCTGACCTTATACATGCCGCCGATGCGTGTGGGGTCGTCGCTCCTCCTCCTCTCAGGCGGTGTCTGGCCGCTATCCGTCCAGAGGGCGTGGCCTACCGAGCTACATGTGTTGAAGGCGATCATGGTGTCCGTTTGGTTGATGTCCACCATCTGTCCCTCGCCGGTCCTATCTCTGTGACGTATAGCAGCCGTGATTGCGAAGGCAGCGAATGTGGCTGGACCAATATCGCCGATTGCGCCTGCCAGTGATGAGGGGGGGCCATCGCCCCGTATGCTCCTTGCGTTGCTGAACGTGTGACCGCTCATAGCCTCGGCGATGACTGCATAGGATGCGTACTTGCTGTACGGGCCGGATTGACCGAATCCCGAGAGGGCCGCGTATATGATCTTGGGGTTGAGCTCCTTCTGGACTTCGTAGCTGAAGCCTAACCGCTCCAGAGTCCCAGGGACGAAGTTCTGGACGACGACATCTGACTGCTTTATCAGCTCCTTGATTATAGACTTCCCCTCCTCGCTCTTCAGGTCGACCGAGATGTCCTTCTTGTTGAGGTTCAAGGCGTAGAAGGTGGTGCTCACCTGCTTGAACAGTGCACCTGGGCCGAGGCGCCCGATGGTCCCCCAAGGGGGCTCCACCTTGATGACCTCCGCGCCCAGCTCCGCCAGCATCATCGTGCAGTACGGACCGAACCAGACATGGGTGAAGTCTAGAATCCTGATATCTTCAAGTATCTTAGCCATGTAAATCCTACAATAGGTTAAGGTTTCATTATTAATCCTTTATCCCCGTACAGATGGTTAAGAGACGACGTTTTCCTCTCAGAATGAAAGAACATCAACGATAAACGACACTTTCGCGATAGGAATAACGGCTATATTTTGGTTAAATTGTGCAGACGGTTCACAGAAAGGCGTCGAAAATGATCAAAATCGACGTACGTTATGGTAATCCTTATCTCCGTAACGTATCCTTGCTGTAGATTTCAGCTACACACAAACGAACATATCCAGATACAGGGTCCACTTGGTACGGGTAACCTAAAAGGTGGTTAGAAAATGAGGAATAGAAAAGCACTAGGCGAAGTCGTGTCAACACTCATACTACTCGTCGTAGCCGTGCTACTCGCAGCCGTCGCAACATACTACGCAACCAACATCACAATGACCAGGACAGAGAACGAGCAGATAGCCCTAAGCAAGCCTCACATCTGGGTGAACGGCACCGGCGCCATCGGCGCCTTCAAGCTGCAGAACCTGGGCGGGAAGGACGTACTCATCGACAAGATCTCCGTCAGAGGCGTCGAGGAGGAATGGGCGGACGTCTTCATCTACCGCGTGCCAGCTGGCACAAGCGTAACAGAGGACTTCACAGTCTGCAACTACACGGATATGACCGGCGGATTCACCTGGCAGACATATAACTACTCCGTTGTGTCGGGTGATGTTCCGCTGCAGAGTGGTTGTGAGCTGCTTGTGTACATCCAGGATCCTGACAACGTCCAGCTCGATGACATCGGCACCGCGATAAGCATCTCCGTCTACACGAACAACGCCAACTACATCACTGAAGTGAACGTGGAGTCGGCGACCACGCAGTAGGCTCAGGGGCGTAAGCTCCTTTGGCTGCTGTGCTGGAGTGTGGCTGTGATGTCTCCTAGAAGGTCAAGGTTAGAGATCCGGTTGAGCATACTGTCGGCCGTGCGGGACGGCGTGGACAAGCCGACCCGCATAATGTACGCTGCGAACCTGTCTTGGAAGCCGACTCAGAGGGTGCTAGGCCAGCTGCTGGAGCAGGGGCTCATCTCCGAGGAGTCGGGGGACGGGAGCGGGCGTTCGAGGCGGAGGTATGTGATCACCGACAAAGGCGTTGCCGTGCTGAGATACTTTGACGACGCGAGGAAACTGCTGCCAATCGAGGATGTCTATTCGCAGGCATAAATTTCCCTTTTTTGTTTTCTTTTTAAGTCTTCAGCTCTAGCAGTAGCTATTAGACTCTAGACATATATTGAAAAAAGGACAGAGGGAGCATAAGGGGCGGTACAGATATCCATTCTAAGCTCTAAACCGTTATATCATCTTCAACCTATGCTGAATCATGGTAACAAGGACCGCTTGTGAGGCGTTGCTGTCTCAGTTCAAGAGCAGCTGGAACATGCTCCGTCAAACGATTGATAAAGTACCGGAAGGATTCTGGAACAGGACCTACAATGACTGGACCTTCTCAGACACCGTCTACCACATCATAGCCACCCAGGAGTTCTACTTCAGAGACACGCCGGAGGGAATGGGATGGGGAAGATTGTACGGGGATCCCAAATACAAGGCCGACGACCCCGAGAAATACTATCCAAGCAAGGCTGTCCTACTCGAATATCAGGGAAGGCTTGAGGGGGAGATTAGCGAATTCTTTGACACTAAGGACGATAGCGACTTGGAGAGGAACGACGGTTTCAAAGAGTGGCTGCCCAATGTACATGTGAAGCTTCTCTACTTGCTGCGACACAACGCTCACCACATAGGCGAACTTGCACGAATGCTAAGAGAATGGGATGCGGAGAGAGTAGGCTGGGTCTGAGACCGATGGCTCACTGCATGTGTTTTAATTGCTCCGCCAATAGTTCAAAGTTTAAAACGGTGGAATACCTGTATAGGAGGGACAAATTATGAGCAGCGGCATGTGGGCGGAGAAGTATCGCCCCAAGGCACTTGACGAGATGTGGAACCAGACGGAGATCGTCTCCAGGCTCAAGAGCTTCGTCAAGGACAGGAACCTCCCCCACCTCCTCTTCGTGGGCCCCGCCGGCACGGGTAAGACGACGAGCATCCTCGCATTGGCCAGGGACCTCTACGGCCCGGCGTACCAGAACTACACCCTAGAGCTCAACGCCAGCGACGAGAGGGGCATCAACGTCATCAGGGAGAAGGTGAAGAACTTCGCCCGCACCGCCGCCATCGCGAGCGAGGTCCAATTCAAGATACTCATCATGGACGAGGCCGACAGCCTAACCTCCGCAGCCCAGCATGCCCTCCGCCGCACCATGGAGATCTACACCCGTACATGCCGCTTCGTCCTCATCGGCAACTACTCTGAGAACATCATCGAGCCCATCCAGAGCCGCTGCAGCGTCTTCCGCTTTGGCCCTCTCGGCGAGGAGGACGCCAAGGGATGGATCAAGCATATCGCCGACAACGAGAAGCTCAACCTCCTACCGGAGGGGCTTGAGGCCATCTACGAGGCCTCGACGGGGGATCTCAGGAAGGCCACCAACCTCCTCCAGGCCGCTGCAGCGACCCAGAGCGGGGAGATTGATGACGTGACCATCTACAGCGTCCTGGGCAGGGTGAGCCCCGGCAGGGTCCGCGAGCTCATCAACCTGGGGCTCAAGGGGCAATTCATGGAAGCCCGCGAGGTCCTCCGAGGCCTCCTCATAGACGAAGGGCTTGCCGCCGATGACATCATACGCCTCATCTACTCGGAGGTGCTCAGGCTCAATATCCCAGAGAGGTATAAGGTCAGGCTCTCAGACACAATCGGCGAGATCGACTACCGCCTCACACAGGGCGCGCGAGCCGAAATACAGCTGAGCACCCTCGTAGCGAAGCTCGTCATCATCGGGGAAGAGATAAACGGATGACCGCTGAGAACCAGCCCTGGACCCACAGGTTCAGGCCTAGCTGCCAGGCCGAGGTCGTGGGCAACGAGAGGGCGCTGAGCCAGTTTAGGACCTGGGTCAGGTCGTGGGAGAAGGGGATCCCCAAGGAGCGCGCTGCATTCCTCCACGGCCCCCCGGGCGTGGGGAAGACCTCCTGCGTCGTCGCCCTCGCCAACGACCTGAACCTCGACCTCCTAGAGGTCAACGCCAGCGACTTCAGGACGAAGAAGCGTCTAGAGGAGCTTGTGGGGAGGGCCTCTTTCCAGACCGTCACGATCACGGGTAAGCGCCGCATGATCCTCTTCGACGAGTTGGAGGGGGTGAGCGGACAGCAGGACCGGGGGGGCATAACATCCATCAGGGACATCATCAAGGAGACGATGATACCCATCGTCCTCATCGCCACATCCCCCGGGGAGAAGTGGCAGGACAAGTTCAGGCCCCTCGTCGACCTCTCTACTCTCATCGAATTCTCACCCGTCCCCTTCGGTGCCATGGTGCGTAGGCTCCGGGAGTGCGCAGCGGAGCTGGGCATCGCCGTGGACTTGGAGGTCCTGGAGCACCTCGCGGACAGATCCCAGGGGGATCTCAGGTCCACACTCAACGACCTCGAGACTGTCTCCCGAGGCAAGGAGAGAGTCACCATCCAAGACATCGGGGGGCTAGGGGAGCGGGACAGAAAGGACTACACCCCTGACGCCCTCAACAAGATGTTCTCAGCGAAGAGCCTGAAGGAGGCCCGTAGTGTCATCTCCTCAGCCCACATCGACTATGACACCCTCTTCGACTGGATATACGAGAACCTCCCCGTGGTACTGGACAGCCCCAGGGATCTCGTCAGGGGGATGGAGGCCCTCTCCAGGGCGGATATCCACCAGACCAGGGCGCAGAGGACCCAGGCCTACCGCCTCCTCAAGTACATGTTCAACGAGATGACGGGGGGAGTCGCCCTCTCCAAGCTCTACTCGACTGGGACCGGCCTCCTCAGCCAGGTCAGGGAGAAGACGGCGACCCTCGGATTCCCCCCGGGGGCCTTCACGGTGACGGAGAGCAGGGAGGGCATCGAGGTCAAGCCCGTCAAGTACCTAGGGAACGACTGGCGCACTGTGAACAACGGGCTCAGGGAGGTCGGAGCCCAGTGGGTCCGGGGAGGCAACGCCTGGCTGATACCCTACTTCAGGCCCCCCCAGCTCGTCTGGAGATACCGTAGGACGTATCAGAGCCGGAGGAGGAGGAACGAGGTCGCCGCGAAGGTGGCCGAGAGGTGCCACATCTCCTCGAAGGAGGCGGTGGCCGAGGTCATCCCCCTCGTCAAGGTCATGGTCGACGGGGACCCCGGGATGGCCGACGAGATCACGGGCTGGCTGGATCTGGACGACAAGCAGTCCAAATGGCTGAAGAGCTGAGGGCCTACTCCTCTTTCCTCTTGAGACTGAAGTAGAGCTCGTCGTACTCCTTCTTGAGGGCCTCTAGCTGGTATCCCATCTCAGCATAGAGCCCTTCGAGCTTCCCATGCAAGGCTTGGGCTCCCTTCAGCAGGTCCCCTAGGGGACCCATCTTGTCCTGGGTCACTGGAAGGGCGTCAGTGGCCTGGTTCTCCTTCAGGGTGAGAATCTCGTTTATGACCTCGGAGGGGTTCTCCCCTGTCTCACGGCAGAGGCTGATGAAGTCGGAGATCTTGACGAGGGCCTGCCTCAGCTCGTCTATGGAGACCTGGCTCCTGTGCTCGTCGTCTGCGTCCATCTTCAGCGTCTCCTGGAAGACGTCGAGGCGCTCGTGGATGCCGGTGACGTGCCTCTGGAAGGTGGGTACGCTCTCGGGCTTCAGGATGAAGAGGTACTCCTTGAGCTCGTCGATGAGGTCGGAGACGAGGGAGACCCGCTCATTGGTCTTCTCCCAGAGCTCCTCGGGGGAGAGCCTCTCCACGAAGGTCCCCGTCGTGATGTCAATAGCGATCTCCCTGACGACTCCCTCGAGCTCGTCTATCCTGTTCCCGAAGCGATGAATCATCTCGCACCAATTCACTAGAAACGACCTCCTCGTTTAAAGGGATTTCCAGCTACGAGTAGAAACCGCCCTATCAGATCTCGCGCTTGTAACTACTTTTCGTCTACTTGTTCGACTAACGCTACGGCACCCATTGTTCCTACGTAACCTACCCACGGAAAACGGATGGATGATCGTGAGGGGGAGGAGCAGCCATGTCCGTCTCTCTGGGGCGACCATATCCGGTAGGTCCATTTAGGAGTGCCTGGGCTCGGAGGCGCGCGCATTTCATATGCAAACTCCACCGAAGGATGAAATATTAGTAACCGGTGAAAACGATCCGTGGTCTAATACCTGCTCCGGCGTAGGGACAGGCCCGTCGCCAGTGTGGCAATCAAGAGTATGGCGCTGAATAGCCAGATCATACTTGGGCCATCTCCAATGCCTTCATGGGGGAGATTAGGGCCCTGTAGTTCTCTATGAAGTCGACCCCCTTCTCAGTAGTATAGAACCTGCTCTCCTCGGAGTCCAGCATTCCACCGTTGGTCAGCCTCTCCAGGTACCTCTTCACGATCTTGAAGTTCAGGTTGGCCTGATAGACTATCTGGGTCTTCCTAGCTCCGCTCTGTGCGACGTTCAGTATATCGGCGCAGATGTCCAGGTCGTTTCTCCTCATACGATTCACCTTAATCCAAGTTATTAAGGAATAATATTCAGATATAAAGCTTCTCTGAAGAATTTAGGAACTATTTCCCATTAATTGGGATAAAGGAATAATATTTACCCTTTTTTGACACGGACATCCGATATTGGGAAAGTCTTCCAAAAGTGGAGAAAATGTGGTTTCAGAATACATGCTACAAACAGATATGAGTGAACGTTGACCTGCAGGGCAGCCATCATCACAGAAAACCCATCATCGACCGGGCTCTGAAAAACCTTTTTCGAATGGCTCGGAAGCATACTTCACCATCTTGTTGTCTTCACGTGTGGGGATCAATCGGCTTTACAGGTTTGAGCATTAAGATCATGAGTCTCAATCACTTGGCTGAGGAATTACGAGGTCACGATACTTGCGTGGTCAGGTTTAAAAGACGCACTTCATCATAACGAGAGCGGGAGGTATTGGGAGGCATGTTCACTAGTCAAGTGAAACGGGTCATCTATCTTGTCATTGGGACCTTGGCCCTTGTCCTGGGCGCTATTGGCCTCTTTCTGCCTGTGCTGCCTACGACACCGTTCGTGATACTGGCGGCTGCATGCTATCTAAGGAGCTCCAAGAGGATGCATGCATGGATACTACGTAGCGAACTATTTGGAGAGACCATTGAAAACTATCAAGCGGGGAGAGGCTTGAAACGGGATACCAAGATCCGGGCCCTCGGCCTCATGTGGGCAGCAATCTCCATCTCAGCGTTCTTCTTCGTGGATCAGCTCATTTTCAGAGGAGCCATGTTTCTTGTGGCCTCTGGAGTCACCGTCTATATCCTGAGGCTGCCGACTCTGACCTAGCGTAGGTTAAGCGTGACTTAGGGCTTCCACCACTTGAAGCTCAGGAACCTGATGTCCTCGCCGTCGACCAGGGCGATGAGGAACGTCTTCCTGACGGTGGTCGCGAGCCTCCCGGCCTCGACTATCTCCGGGGCGGTCAGCCCGTCCCCGGAGCTCTTCACCTGGACGATGAAGGGGGCATGGTCGACGCCCGGGCCATGCTCATAGACTGCGAAGTCGCATCCATATTTGATGCCAGGGGTTACGACGTACCCCCTCTCCCTCAGGTTGCGGTAGACGGCGTATTTCATGTCCAGCCTTTCGAGGATGGCCAGTGTCGTCTCCCTCAACTCGTCGAGGGTCATCTCTGTCTTGTCGGGCCCTGAGACCACCTGGATGAGTCCCTTCTCCAGCAGGTAGAGGCCTTCGATGGGGTCGAGAACGAGGGGTGCCTCGAAGTCCTCCCGGGGCTTGGGTATGCCCAGGGGTTTCCCGTAGAACCCGTTATTGTAGAGCCTCCTGGCCTCTGAGGGGTTCCAGACGATAAGCCTATTGTCCGCGAGGGCCTCGACGGCTATAGTTGTCTCGTCCACTTCGTCCAGCCCTAGAGTGCGAGAATCCTGATGAGGTCCGCCTCGTCAGCTGCGGTGTCCACCATCTCCTCCAGCTTCGTGGCGACGTCCCTTATGATGAGTATGAGGGGTAGCTCCGCCTTGCTGGTGACGATGTCAATGTCCAGTTTTCTGTGGATGGAGTCCACCTTCCGCTCTCCCTCTTCTACCTCGCTTGTCAGCTCGACTGAGCGTTGCGAGTTGAAGCCTAGGCTGATGAGACTCTCCCTGAGCTTGATGAGGATGTCGAAGGCGGCGTCGGCCATCTCCACGAGGCCCACACCGATGTGGGAGGGGATCTTCCAGTTCCTCTCCCCGATGACGCTGAGACGGACACCTGTGGACTCGATGAGGTCTATCACCTCGCCTGCCTTGCTTATGAGGCGGTAGAGGTCCTCACGGTTGAAGAGGAGGTTGCCCGTCTCGTGGAGTTCCTTCGCAATGTTCCTCTTGATCTCCAATGATTCCAGCTGTAACTTCTCCACATCGGCGAGGAGCACATTCATGTCCGAGTTGTCGCCTTTCACAAGTTTATCGATCATCATCAGGACCTTGCGGTAGATCTCGACGACCAGCCTCGCGTGGTCCTGGCACATCATAAGCAGATTACGGAGTGCCCTATCCTCGCTCTCAACAGGAAAAACCATGTCAGCACCTAGAATTAATTTTTACACGTGTACTATGGTAGTATTGGTTATTAAGCGTTAAAGTTTTGAGAAGTGTATGATTTCCCTGAGATTTATCGTTACGAGTGGGGTTGTTCCGGGGGTTTCGCGGGGTCGTCCATCTGAGGTTGAGGGTTCTCTCCTTCACTCACGCTTTTTTTCCTTGCTGCTAGTCCACCAGTCGAGGTACTCGCTGTGCCGTCTCCTACGCTGACCGTCCTCGTCGTCTTCTCGGTCGAATTTGCGGTCCTTTGCTGCTGAGAGCTGGGCCTCCGTGAAGGTCATGCCGCAGCTCTTGCAGCTGTACATCCTGAGCTTCCTGTCCCAGACGAGACTCCCGCCACACTCCGTGCAGTAGTTGGGCATATCTACCAAGCAATCTGATGAGGGGAAGATAAAAAGATTGGTGCGGGGACGTGATGCCTATGTAGGCTCGGGAGGAGGCGCGGCGATGTACCCCTGCTTCATCAGCAGCGCCACGATGTCCTGGGTCCTCTTGATGATATACTCAGCGTGCTCGTAGAGCTCCTGCCTGCTCAGCTTCCTCCTAGCGATCCCCTGCTCAACGGCTTTCAGACCTACGGCGACGGCTTGGCGGGGGTATATCTCCCACTCGCTCATTGAGGGGATGATGTACTCATCCGTGAGTCCCTTGTCCTCAGCGTACTTGGCGAGCTCCTGGGCCGACGCGATGCACATCTCGTCGGTGATGGTCTTCGCCCGCACGTCGAGGGCCCCCCTGAAGATAGCGGGGAACACTAAGCTGTTGTTCACCTGGTTCGGGAAGTCGGAGCGACCGGTGGCCATCACCTTCACCCCTGCCTCCTTCGCCTCCCAGGGCCAGATCTCGGGCACAGGGTTGGCGCAGGCGAACAGGATCGCGTCGTCGGCCATTCCGGAGACCTCCTCTGGTTTTATAGTGCCAGGTCCTGGCTTCGAGGCGGCGATACATATGTCGCTCCCTTCCAGGGCCTCCTTGATTCCTCCCGTCCTGCCTTCAGCGTTCGTCTTGAGGGCCAGATCCCACTTGTACGTGCCCTCAAGCTCCTCGCGGCTCTGGGCGATTATCCCCGTGCTGTCGACCATGATGACGTTCTTCGGGTTCACGCCGGCTGCCTCGAGGACGTAATAGGTCCTAGTGTTGGCTGAGCCGCTGCCGACGATCGCGAACTGCGCCTCGTCCATCTTCTTCCCCACAAGCTTGAGGGCGTTGATGACCCCGGCGAGGATGACGGCGGCGGTCCCCTGCTGGTCGTCGTGCCAGACGGGTATGGGCATCTCCTTCCTGAGGCGGTCCAATATGTAGAAGCACTTGGGCTTGGAGAAGTCCTCAAGATTGATCCCTCCGAAGCTGGGCTCGATCCACTTGACGGCCTGGATCACCTCCTCCGGGTCCTTGGTCGCGAGGCAGATGGGGAACGCGTCCACACCGCCGAGGTACTTGAAGATGAGGGCCTTCCCCTCCATTACCGGCATCCCTGCCTGGCCGCCGATATCCCCTAGGCCCAGGACTCGGGTCCCGTCGGAGACCACCGCAACATAGTTCCACTTGCTGGTCTGCTCGAAGGCCTTCTCGTGGTCCGCCTCTATCTCACGGCAGGCCTGGGCTACCCCGGGCGTGTACCAGATGGAGAAGTCCTGGAGGCTGCGTATCGCGCATTTGGGCATCACCTCCACCTTCCCCCTGTAGAACGCGTGGTAAGGGGGCCCTATCTTGCTCCACTTTGAGGCCTTGGCTAAGAGTTCATCAGTATCGACTTTCTCGCTCAAAATCCATCTAATAACTTGCATGGGTGGCATATATAACAATTAAGCCTCCTGATGGCCCCGTCATGACAGGGGGAGCAGATCTTGAGAGATCGTAGTGAAATAAGTCGGCTTATCCTAACTTCTCTTTCAATACTTCTCGGACCTCGTCCTCCACGGGGCCCTCGTCCTCGATCATGTTGTGGAACGTGTTGAAGACCAGCTCCAGCTTCCTCCAATCGGGGACGTAGACACGGCTGAACCAGAGGCGGACGCTGTCGACGTCGTAGTCCTCGAGCTCCCATTTGTAGTCATCGGCCCTCTCCTCCGAGACGACATGGGCAGAGCCGTAGGGTCCCTCGTGCTCCGGAGCCTCCAGGAGCATGATCCCGTCTGCGCCGTATGCGAATGCGTGGAGCAGGTGTTCCAGCTTCAGCCTGGCGAGGGAGGGCAGAGGTATGATACGGATACTGCTCGGGTAGCTCAACCTTGCCAGTCCAGCGAGGTCCACAGCCGTGTAGGCAACCGCCCTCTCCACGAAGGCGAGTATCTTGACCTCGGCTGTGGAGGACTCCAGGAGACCCCTTATCTGGGCCTTGAGCTGGGCGTCCGTCAGCCCCTGCTGGTCTAAGGCGTTCTGGGGGCAAGCCGGGATGCAGGCCCCGCAGCCGCTGCACATAATCTCGTTGATCACGGGCTTCCCGCCGACAAGCCTGATGGCGTTCTCGGGGCAGACGTCGACGCATTCTCCGCAGCCGTCGCAGAGGTCGGAGTGTGCGAGGTAGGCCTTGTTGGGCTCTATCATCCTCTCGCCTGAGAGAAAGTTGACGACCTTCATGGCGGCGCCCTCTGCCTCCGCAGTGGTGGACTGGATGTCCTTGGGGCCGATGACTGCCCCGGCTGCGAAGACCCCGTCCCTCTTGGTGGCCAGGGGGTCAAGCTTGGGGTGGCGCTCAAGGACGAACTGGTCCTCGTCCACGGGCACCCGGAGCATCTCAGCCAGCTTCAACGTCTCCTCGGTGGTGACTATGGGGGGGCAGAGCACCACCAGATCGGCGGGGTTCTCCACCATCCTGTTGATCATCATGTCCTCACCCCTGACGAGGACCCTGTCGCCCTCGGGGACGATCTCAGTGACCTTCCCTTTGACGAACATGACCCCTTTGTCCTGGGTGGCCGCGTAGAACTCCTCATACCTGCGGCCGGGCGCCCTGATGTCGATGTAGTGTATCCAGACGTCGATGCCCCTGTCCCGGATGAGCTGTGCCTGCTTAAGGGCGTAGAGGCAGCAGACCCGGCTGCAGTGGGCCTTCCCGACCTCGGTGTCCCTGGAGCCTGCGCACAGGACGAAGGATACGCTCTTCGCGGTCTCCCCGGTCTTGGGATTGATAATCATGCTACCAGTGGGGCCGTTGACGTCGAGGATGCGCTCCATCTCGAGGCTGGTGACCACATTCTGGTACTTGCCATAACCGTACTGGGCGAGGCTCCCGATGTCATAGAGCTCGAAGCCAGTGGCTAGGACAATCGCTCCCACGTTGAGCTCTACCTCTTTCCCGGGGTCGTCGAGGTTGATGCACTTCGGCGGGCAGGCGTTGACGCAGCTGTTACACTTGATGCAGTGGTCCATGTCGATGGTGGCGACGCTGGGCACCGCCTGGGGGAACGGTATGTAGGCGGCCTTCCTCGGGGAGAGCCCCTCGTTGAACTCGCTGGGAACCGAGATGGGGCAGACCCGGGTGCAGTCGCCGCATCCTATGCACGCCTCCACGTCGACCCCCCGGGGCTTGAGCCAGACCTTGACGTCGAAGTCCCCCGGGACCCCGGAGACCTCCTTTATCTCCGCGTAGGTGAGGAGGTCGATGTTCCGGCTCTGGTTGATACTCGCCATCTTCGGGGTCAGGATGCACTGGCTGCAGTCGAGAGTAGGGAAGACCTTAGGGTACTGGATCATGTGGCCACCGATGCTGGGGCGCTTCTCCACGAGGTGAACCTTCATCCCGAACTCCGCGAGCCTGAGGCTGGTCGTGATGCCGGCAACTCCTGCACCGATGACGAGGACCTCGGGCGAGACCTCCATCACCTTGGACTCCAGGGGGGATGACTCCTTGATCCGGGCAATCGCGCCCCTGATGAGGTCCAGGGTCTTGAGTGTGGCGCCTTCGTGATCCTCTTTGTGGACCCAGCTGCACTGCTCACGGACGTTCACTATCTCCAGAAGAGCCGAGTTGATGCCTGCCTGCTCAAGGTTGCTCCTGAAGGTCTCAGTATGCATATTGGGAGTGCAGCATGCGAGGACGACTCTGTCGAGTTTATGCTCCTCAACGGCGGCCTTTATGGCCTCCACCGAGGGGCTGGAGCAGAGATAGCGCTCCCTGTGGACGTACGCTACTTCAGGTTCCAGCTGATCGGCGACGCTCGGCACCTCCACTACGTCGCTTATGTTTCCCCCGCACTCGCACACCCAGACGCCGATTCTAAGGTCCTCGCTCATTGAGTCTCACTCGTCAAAGCATCTTCAGCTGATGTTCCAGGGTCCTCTTTCCCCTGTACTCCGGGAGCAGGGTCGGGGCCTTCCTGTCCGTCACGACCCCCGCATCAGCCAGCATCTTCTCGTAAACGTCCAAGTGGTCCAGTGTAAGATCGCCCAGGGTCGCCGTCTTGGCTCGCTCCGCGGAGAACCTGCCGGCCCTCCGTCCGAAGACGTATAGGTCTAACTGGCTGTTGCCCATGAGCCTGTTCTTGCCGTGGATTCCTCCGCAGACCTCGCCTGCCGCGTAGAGCCCGGGGACGTTGGTCTCGCACTGCACGTTTATCTCTACGCCCCCGTTCTGGTAGTGGAGCGTCGGGTAGACTAGCATGGGCTCCTCGCGGATGTCGATACCGAACTTGTTGAACGTCCGGAACATGGCGGCGAACTCCCTCTCGATGGTTCCCTCGCCGTTGATGACGTCGATGAGGGGCGTGTCGAGCCAGACCCCCCGCATCCCGGTGGGCGTGACGATCCCCTTCTCCCTCCCGTAGCACTCCCTGATGAGGGCGGAGGCCTCGACGTCCCTTGTCTCCAGTGGGTAGACGAAGAGCACCCCGTCATTGTTCAGGGGCTGAGCGCCGCGGGCCCGGAGCTTCTCGGTGCATAGCTGCCCGACTATCTGCGCGGGGTATGCCGCTCCAGTGGGGTGGAACTGTGTGGAGTCTAAGTCTCTGAGGTTCGCTCCGACGTGGTAGGCCATAACCACGCCATCGTTGGTTGCGCCATAGTGGTTGGTGGTCTCGAAGCCCTGTATATGGAGCCTCCCGAAGCCTCCCGTAGCGAGTATCGTCGACTTGGCCCGTGCGACCGTGTAGTCGTCGTGGTCCATATCCCAGAGCACCGCCCCGGCGACCTGCCCCTTGTCGTCCATGACGAGCTCCACGGCCGAGGTGAACTCCACGTAGGAGATCTCCTTGTTGATGAACTCGTCGACGAGCACCCTCGTGATCTCGAGGCCGGTGTAGTCCTTGCAGCTATGCATCCTCTTCCTACTAGTCCCCCCTCCGGGGGCCAGCTGCATTGTCCCGTCCTCTAGCTTATCGTACGTGACACCCAGCTCCTCGTGCCACTTGATGACGTCGGGCCCCTCCTTGACCATCGCTTCCACGAGGTCGGGCTTGTTGGCGTAGTGACCCCCTCCGATGACGTCTAGGTAGTGGATTGTGGGGTTGTCATCGGGAGCGTCGGCTGCCTGAATCCCACCCTGGCTCATCTTGGAGTTAGCGTCCCCCAGCCTGAGCTTCTGGATCATCAACACATTGTCTGGGGCGACGCCATGCTCGATAGCGGTGAGGGAGGCGCTGAGGCCCGCTCCCCCGGCCCCTATGACCAGTACGTCCACGTCATAGACGACGTTTGAAAGGTCGATGTCCCCGGGCTTAATGACGGGGTGGGCTTCCAGGGTGTCGGCCACCTCGTGGGGCATGAGCTCCCCGGCGCTGGAGCCTATCTTTAGCTTCCGTTTCTGGTCCATCTTGTAGTCGGGGTGCCAGTCTCGGAGGATCTGCTCTTTCTCCTCTGCGTTCATCGCCCTGAGGGCCTTCCCAACCCGATCAGGTCTAGTCTCCTCCACCAGCTTGAGTAAGCCCTGCATGTATTCGGGGTAGCCGCTCACAGCTTCACCTCCCTGCTTTCGTAACGCTTCTGAAGCGTTTTCCTATCTGACCTCTTTAGCTCGTCGATATCGGCGTCGAACTCCCCTGCCTCAACCTCCCCCACACGCTTTAGGACATGCTCCGTCGGGCCTATCACGTACCGGCTGTTAAGCCTCCTTGCGAGCTGCCCCACGTTGTATGGCACGATCTCCGCGGGACATCTCACCGCACAGAGCCCGCAGCCGATGCAGTCGAAGCTGAGCCTGGCGGCCCCCTCTACGTCTCCCCTGAGGGAGGCCTGGACATAGTCCATGACCTCGATGTCCTGGGGGCAGGCCTTGGTGCACGTGTTGCAGCTGAGGCACCTCGATATCTCGGGGTAGTACTCGAGGAAGGTGTTGGCATCGGGCTTCAGCTCTGACAGGTCGTAGGTTATCTTCTCGGCTGGGCTGAAGGGTATCTGAGCGATGTACATGCCGTCCTCGACTATCTTCTGGCAGGCCAGTGCCCCCTCGAGCTTGTAGCTCCCCTTCACCCTGTACATGGCGGCGCAGGCGCCGCAGTATCCGCCTCTGCAGCCGGCGCCCCTTCGGAACTGGTGACCGGCGTACTCCATCGCCTTCATTATGGTGAGGTCGGCGGGCACTTCGTGCTTCTTCCCCATCACGTGGATCGTTACCATCTCGGACTCGTTTTCTCCCATCTGATTTCCTCCTAAAGTAGACCTTTCTCCTCCAGAACCGGAACCGGGTCCGGTATGTTCTGCTCGAAGCCCGTCCCCTCCTTGCCGAAGGCGAGGGCCATTAATTGAGTGTAATAGACCACGGGTATCCCCTCGAATTCCCTCTGATGTTTCTTGATCTCATTCTGGCGGTCCCCCAGGTTGAACTGGCAGAGGGGACACGCAGTGACAATTATATCCGCACCGGCTTCCTGCGCTTGCCTAAGTATCCTGTAGGACAGGTCAGCAGCCACCTCCTTCAGATGGACCGCGTGGTAGGCCCCGCAGCACTTGGCCTTGTACGGATTATCGACGACCTCAGCCCCCAGAGCCTCAAAAAGGTCCTCCATGACAGTGGGATGGTCGGGATCATCGATGCCGTACTCCCTAGGGCGGAGAAGGAGGCATCCATAGTACGGGAAGACCTTGAGACCGTCGAGGGGTTTAACCACCTTCGACTTGACCTCGTCCCAGCCAAGCCCCTTGATTAACTCAAGCATGTGGACGACGTTGACGCTTCCCTGATAGTTGGGCTCCTTCTCCATGAAGTCCCTGATCTTCCCCATCTTATCAGGGTCGGCCTTGGCGTCCGCGTTGGCCCTCTTGAGGGTGTTATAGCACATGGCGCACTGGGTTACGACCCTCTTGTCGTCGACTAGTTCCGCCTCGTTCATCTGTTCCACCCTGATGAGGTTTCGGATGGGCGCAAGGTAGTTCATGACGTTGTCCTTCGCGAGGGCGTGGACTGTCCCACAGCAGTTCCACCTAGTCGGCTCGAGGAGCTCAATGCCCAGCGCCTCAGCAGCGGAGTAGGTGGACTCATCGAAGTTCTTGGCGTCCGTCTTCATCGTGCATCCGGGGTAGTATGCCAGTCTCATCTTTCCACCTCAGGCGGTCAGCTTCCTCTGGTTGCTTATGAGGGCTATCTGGGGGAGCTCCCTCAGCTCCTCCGGCGTGAGCTCGTCCAGTGTGAACTTGTCGTACTTGGTCCTCAGCACCATCTCCCGGATGGCCTCCATCACGTTGGCTATGTCTATGCCCCTTGGGCATCGGATCTCGCAGTTGAAGCATGTTATGCATATCCAGGGCGTCTTCGACCCCAGTACCTCCTCCATACCAAGCTGGGCGTAGCGTATCACCGTGGAGGGCAGGAGGTCCATCTCGCTGGTGAGGGGGCAGCTAGAGCTGCAGGCGCCGCACTGGAAGCATAGGTCTATGTTCTCCCCGCTCAGCTCCTCGATCTTAGCCTTTAAGGCGGCGTTCTCCGGTCTGAATGTGAAGTAGAGCTCGGACGTCCCGTTTGACATCTCATAGGGGTAGTATCGGTAGATTTTATCTTTTATCTAAGAGAGGTGCCTCCCGGGCTCTGAAATGACTTAAATTGGTACAGGGTGAGTCTTTAAGATCACAGATGGATTACCACCTCAAGACCCCGGTGCCCGAGGACGAGATCCGCAAGCTCAAGATGGGAGACCTCGTCTACATAACGGGCACGGTCATCACAGCCAGGGACGAGGCCCACCTCAAGGCCCTGGAGCTCCACGAGAAGGGAGAGAAGACCCCCGTCGACTTCAAGGGCGTCGGGGTGTTCCACTGCGGCCCCATCATGAAGAAGGTAGACGGAGAGTGGACTGTCATCGCCGCCGGCCCCACCACATCGGCCAGGATGGAGATATTCCAGGACAACTTCATCGAGACTTTCCACCCCGCCATAATCATCGGGAAGGGAGGAATGGGCGACAGGACCTCCAAGGCCTGCCAGGAGTACGGATGCGTCTACGGGGCCTTCACCGGGGGAGCGGCCCTCCTCGCCGCCCGGGGCATCAAGAAGGTCCGGGAGGTCCACTGGCTCGAGGAGCTGGGAATGCCCGAGTGCCTCTGGGTCTACGACGTCGAGGACTTCGGCCCCATGATAGTCACCATAGACACCCACGGGAACAACATGACCCAGGACGTCAAGGAGCTGGTCACGGCCAGGATGGAGAAGATAATGGCCGAGATGGAGGGCTGAAGATGACGGAAATAGGTAGGATATTGGAGGACACGGCCGTCGAGCTCCTCAGGATAGCCGTCACGGAGCTCCCGACGGAGTACGTCGAAGTCATAGATGAGGCGATGGAGGAGACGGAGGGAGCGGTGGGCAAAGCTCAGCTCACCAACATCCTTGAGAACGTCGACATCGCAAGGGAAGGCTCCAAGCCCATGTGCCAAGACACGGGTATCGTCGCCTTCATGGTGAAGGTGGGAGACGGGTTCCCCCTCAGATCCGAGGTCAAGGAGATACTCGTCAAGGCCACGAGGCGCGCCACGGAGGAGGTGCCCCTCAGGCCCAACGCCGTCGACATGTTCAAGGGTAACACCAGGGACAACGTCGGGCTCAACGGCCACGTCCCCATAATCTACTTCGACCTCGTCGAAGGGGACGACCTGGAGCTTATCGCCATGCCCAAGGGTGGAGGGAGCACCAACATCGCTGCCCACAGGATGCTCAAGCCAGGCCTGGGCATGAAGGGAGTGAAACAGTTCGTCATAGAGGCCCTCTCCAACGCTGGCTCCCTGGGATGCCCGCCCTACTTCGTGGGGGTCGGCATCGGTGGCGGCGAGGACATATGCATGAAACTGGCCAAGGAGGCCCTGCTGAAGCCCTTCAGGATCAGGAGCGAGGACCCAAAGGTGGCTGCGATCGAGTCGGAGCTCCTCGAGAAGGTGAACGAGCTCGGTATAGGCGCCATGGGGCTCGGGGAGGGCCCAACCGCTCTGGACCTCCACGTCGAGATGGCGGCAAGGCACCCGGCCTCCCTCCCAGTCGGCGTTGTAATTAGCTGCTGGGCGCTGAGGCATGCGAAGGCCGTCATCTCCTCGGACGGAGAAGTGGAGATCGATAAGAGCGTCTGAAGGAACTAGAGGGGAGCCTCGCCTACTCCACCCTTTCTCAGCCGCCCCCCACAGGGGGCAGGATGGCGAAGACGTCGCCGTCTCGAAGAGGTGTGCTCATCCCCTTCAAGCTGTAGACGTTGAGACCATTCAGCATGAACGAGAGGTAATCCCGGACCCTCTTCTCCTCGTCGTAGATAAAATTAGAGAGGCCCTCTTTGTACATCCCGACGAGGAGGCCCAGCAGGTCGTCCACTGAGGAGCCCTCGGGGACCTCAAGGGTCTCCACCCGTCTCCCCGTCGCCTCCCTGATCATGGCGTAGTACTTGACCTCTACCCTCATCAGGCTCAAATCTACTCCCCGATGCAGGGGATTTATAGGTTGCGAAGGCGAGGAGAGGAGACTGAGCATGGCTTCGATACGGGTCACGGCAAGGATGATGGGCCCCCTGAAGGAGGCCTCTGGCAGCGAGGAGCAGGAGATCACACTGAACCAGAACGCGATAGTCTCGGACGCCATCCACAGAATCCTTGAGGCCCATGAGGGAGACCTCGACAGTGCACTCCTCGACCCGTACACGCTCAGCCCAGTCACCAACACCCTCATCCTGCTGAACGGGGTCGAGGTCGGCAACCTGCTTGGCTTGGAGACGCCCCTGAGGGACGGTGACAGACTGGTCCTCCTATCCGTGACCCACGGCGGATGAGCCCACGGGTAGGACTTATATCAGGCTCCACCAGAGTTCGATCGACAGACTTGACCGAGACATCCCCTGTATGCACAAAGTGCGCCAAACGCGACTCCATCTACTTCAGGCCCTACAGCGGGGAGAGGCTATGCCCCACCTGCTTCAAGAGGTCCCTCAAGGAGAGGGTGGAGAGGACCATCGCCAGATTTGAGATGCTGGAGCATGACAGCAGGGTCGCCGTGGGAGTCTCGGGGGGCAAGGACAGCTTGGGCCTCCTCCACATACTGGCGGAGATCGAGAGGAGCTACCCGAAGGCCGAGATCATAGCGGTCTCCATCGACGAAGGGGTGAGGGGGTACAGGGACGAAGCGATCTCCATCGCCACGGAGGCCTGCGGAGACCTCGGCGTGGAGCACCTCGTCATCTCGTTCAAGGAGCTGTTCGGGGTGACCATGGACGAGATCGCAGCCAGCACCAGGGAGCTCGGGGCGTGCACCTACTGCGGCGTCCTCAGGAGGCGGGCGTTGAACGAGGCGGCGATGAGAGTGGAAGCGGACAGGCTCGCGACTGGCCACACTCTGGACGACATGGCCCAGACGGCCCTCCTCAACGTGCTCCGGGGAGACGTCAACAGCCTCTCCAGGGTCAACCCCGGGGGGAGCGACCTCCCGGGTTTCGTGAGGAGGATAAAACCCTACTGCGAGGTCCCTGAGAGGGAGTCCGCCCTCTACGCGTACCTGGAGGGCTTCAGGTTCCAGGAGCTCCCCTGCCCCTACACCGGAGAGGCGATGCGGAACGACGTCAGGGGGTTCCTCAACAGGATGGAGATTACGCGACCTGGCACAATGTTCACGGTCTACAGGACCGCCATAAAGCTCACCCCGGAGAGGGGGGAAACAACGATGATGGGGACCTGCTCCAAATGCGGGGAGCCCACGACGGGTACAGTCTGCAGGGCCTGCCAGCTGATAGACGGCCTACGGGAGCAAGGGCCCAAGAACGCGTGATATAGATTCCGCCTAGATGTTATAGATTCAAAATTCTATAATAATTCATTTAAAAATAGCTTAGATTCGTGAATCTTCGACAAGGGCAGAGGTTTCGGGGAGTCCACGGGCCGCACGACGATAAATAACTCTTGAGATGAGAAGCTTGAGGCTGGGTGTAGTAGACAGTGGGGTCCCCGAGGCTCAGTCACGCGCCGATGAGATAGAGTCCCTCATTGAAAGGGGCACAAAAAAACTCGAGAGGAGATACAAGGAGCTCTTCAACTCTGTCAGGGACGGCCTATTCCAGATCGACCTCAAGGGTAACTTCATAATATTCAACCCGGCCTTCACCGAGATCTTGGGATTAGATACCAAAGAGCTCCTCGAAGGAGGTATTCAAGTCCTCCAAGACCGTATACCAAACAAAGAGATTACGGCAGTCCTTGCGGAAGTCATGGACACGGGTGAGTTGCGAGACAAGTTGGTGCTGTTCAGGAGACCCGATGGCTCAGAGCGCTGGATAGTCGCTTCTCTGGGCACCTTCAGGGACAAGATAGGAAGAGCCCGAGGCTACGAAGGCATCATTAGGGATGCCACTGAGCGGGTTACATATGAGAAACGACTCGAAGCCCTCCACAGACACGCCCATGAGCTCGTATTCGTCAGTTCTCTTCAGGAGATCGCGGACACAACACTGAAGATCACTGGAGGGGTCTTGGGCTTCCCCCGGGGAGATTTCAGTATCATCGAAGACGGAATGGTACGGCCAATATCAATAAAGGGGATCAACATCGACAACAACAAGGACCTGCCTGTTGACGGCCTAGGGGTGACCGTCAGAGCCTTTCGGACACGAGAGCCCCAGCTTGTCCGAGACACACGTAAAGATAGGGATTATCTCCCGGCATACATCAACGGAGAGACGACAAGCCTCTCAGAGCTTGTAGTTCCCGTTATCATCGATGGAGAGGTTGAGGCAGTAATCAACCTCGAGAGCGAGGAAGTTGACGCCTTCACGCCACAGGACATTAGGCTCCTCGATACCTTCGCCGACCACGTCGCCTCGGCTATAAGCCGCCTCAAAAAGATGAAGAAGCTGCGTGAATCTGAGGCAAAGTTCAGAACCCTCCTAGAGGAGTCCATGGACGCGGTGACCGTCATCGTCGGCACAAGGATAGTCTACGCGAACAGACAGATGGCGGAGCTACATGGACTCAAGGACCCTTCTAACTTTATCGGGAGAGAAGCCATGGAGTTCGTCGCCCCCGAGGATAGGGACATGATCAGGGAGCGGGCACTAAGCAGGCAGAGAGGCGAAGATATAGACAGACGCTACGAGTTCAGGATCCTCAGGCATGACGGTTCCACGCTCGACGTAGAGACCTTCGTGTCCCTGATAGAGTACGAGGGGCAGCCGGCTTCACTATCCTTCGTTAGGAGTATGGCTGAGCGAAAGCGGATGGAGAAGGAGCTAAGGGAACATACAGAACGATTGGAGTATCTTGTCGAAAAGAGGACCAGTGAGCTCCAGGAGGCCGAGAGGATGGCGGCCATCGGAGAGCTGGCGGCCATGGTAGGCCACGACCTAAGGAATCCTCTCACGGGGATCATTGGCGCGACCTACTTCCTGAAGAAGAAGTACGCCTCAACAAACGACTTGGACGCCGACAAGATGCTGGATATCATAGAGAGAAACGTCGAGTACTCCAACAAGATCGTTAACGACCTCCTGGACTACTCAAAGAAGATTCAGCCAGAGCTCTTCAGAATGAATCTTAGGGGAATTGTGGGTGATGCCCTGGAGTCCATTGAGATTCCTGAGAACATCGTCATTGACCAAACGAAACTAGGGAGGATGGAGGCAGAGGTCGATCCCCAGATGATGAAAAGAGTCCTCATAAACATGTTGACAAACGCAGTTGACACAATGCCTTCAGGTGGAAGGATCCGCATCGAATGCCGCGAAGAAGGGGCAAAAAAGACGATGTTAATATCAGACACAGGAAAAGGCATCCCAGAAAACGTCCTTGAACTGATATGGACGCCCCTCTTCACCACGAAGGCGAAGGGGATGGGCTTCGGGCTCTCCATATGCAAGAAGCTGGTAGAGTGCCAAGGGGGCTCAATAAGCGTGGAGAGCACAGAGGGAAAGGGAACGACCTTCACTATCAGCCTCCCCAGGTGACGGGAACTTAACGAAGATATCAGATCAAGCACGGTCTCGCTCTTAATTCTATTATATAACAGGAAACAGATTGAAGACCAGGTATCTGCGATGGGAGATATCCTGATAAAAGATGGTTTCATAGCGACAATGGACAGGGACCGAAAAGTCTACAAATCGGGAGACCTGTACATCGATGACGGCAAGATCGTCAGCATAGGGAAAGATGTCGAGGCCCCTCGGAGCCCCGAGTACACCATGGACGCCAGGAACCAGGTTGTGATGCCCGGGTTCGTGAACGTCCACACCCACCTGCAGCAGTACTTCCGCGGAGTCTACGAGCTCATCGGGGACTTCTACAGTGTCAACCTCCCCCTCGAGGGCTACCGTCGACCCGAGGACATGGAGTGGCTGGGACTTGCCTCCTGTGCGGAGTTCATCCAAGGTGGCTCAACGACCGCGATGTTGATCTACACCTATCCTGACGGGTTTGCGAAGGCCGTGGAGGAGGCGGGGAACAGGATGATCATGGGGGCGGACATTGAGGAGGTCGACCTGAACAGGCTCAAAGGGGGGGTCTACGAGTACCTCCCCGAGAAGAGCGAGGCTGCCTATAAGCGGGCCGTGGACCTCCACAGGAACTGGGAGGGAGGGAATAACGGCCTGATAACCACCATCATGGCCCCCAAGGCGGCAGATCTTGCGGAACCAGAGACCTACCTGAAATGCAAGGGGTACGCGGAGGAGCATGGGCTCAAGGTGACGACCCATCTCTCCCAGAGCTGGAGGGAGGTCCAGCAGGTGGAGAGGCTCTATGGGAAGACGCCGCCCCAGCACCTCCACGACCTTGGCATCCTCGACGAGAAGCTCACGGGCGCTCACTGCACCTACGCCACTGAGAAGGATACGCAGATGATCGCAGAGTCGGGGATGGGTATTCTCCACTGCCGCTCGGTTAGGAATCCCCTCACGCGCTGGATGGACCTCGGCATCCCAGTCGGCCTCGGGACTGACGACTACTTCCACGACATGCTCCAGCTTCTCAGGGAGAACATAACCGGACAGGGAGCCAGGGCGAGAGCAGTTGGAGGCTCAATAGGGATGCGGGCAGGTAACAGGTTGACGAGGAGGCCTAGCTTCTACGATCTTCTGGAGCTAGCGACGAGAAGGGGCGCGGAGGTCCTGGGCATCGACGATAAAGTTGGATCCCTCGAGGAGGGGAAGCGCGCGGACATAATCATGATCGACATGATGAACCCGTTCCTGACGCCCACGAAGGACCCACTGACAAGCATCGTCCTCTACGGTACATCCAGCGACATAGACACCGTCATCGTCGACGGAAGAATCCTGAAGCGTGATGGCGCACTGACAACCATCGACACAGCTGAAGCCCTACTGAAGGGCCAGGAGAGGGTTGAGGAGATCATCGAGAGATTTTTCGAGGAGAACCCCGAGCAGAGGAAGAACTGGCACAAGATGGTTCCCTACATGGAGTGACCTTAACGCTCACTTCACCCTAGACTTCAGCGACTTGCCCACAGTCGCTGACAGGTCCAGAAGGGAGTCTCCCAGCTCCGGGAGGATCCACTCATTTATCATAAGCACGAGCAGTGCCACGCCTATCACACCGTACAGGAAGCTGATGGGATAATGGTAAGTCTCCACTGTAGGGTTGATGAAAAACCACGAGAACGGCGGGACATTGAAGCCCGTCAAGAGAACGGTCAGCATAATCCTAGACACGTTGAGTGCGAATAGGAATATCCCCGAGAACACGAGGCTGTAGATCTTCCTCTGGATGCGTCCCTTCCTTAGGGGGATGACTAGGCTGGATACGACCCCGAAGACGTTGATGGCCGTGCACTCACGGATTATCGTCACGGTCACCGGACCCGCCTCCCCGATGAGGGTCAGGAAAGCATCTCCACCACTGATACCCCACTCAGAGAGGAACCCCAGAAACGATAGCGCATTCGAGCACGCTACAGCCGTTATCTGCTCCAGCCACTCCGAGGGGACATAAGTGAAGCCCCACGCTATCGCTGCATAACCGATGACATAGAGAGCTACGTCTCTCGCTGACATCGGGTTTGAGCTCTCTCCTGCCATTACTTCCTGTTGAGGGAACGCCGAATTTAAAGGGATACCGCCCCCCCCAACGGCTCTCCACCTGAGGCAGTTTTAATTATGTGCGTGTACCCTTTCTGAGCGTTCAACGAAGGGATCAACGTGGGGAAGATACGCGTCGCTATAGCCGGATTGGGGAGCTGTGCCTCAGCACTCATCCAGGGGGTGGAGTACTACCGTGACCAGATGGGGGGCGAGATACCCGGCCTCATGCATGTGGACTTTGGAGGATACTTCATTAGGGACATCGAGTTCGTGGCGGCCTTCGATGTCAACGACCTGAAGATAGGGAAGGATGTCTCGGAGGCCATCTTTGAGGAGCCAAACCTATGCGCAAAGTACGCTGATGTCCCATCGACGGGGGTTAAGGTGCTCCCGGGACCGATCTCAGACGGCGTGGCGCCCCATATGTACGATGCATTCCATGTGAATAAGGATCTGGAACCCGTGGACGTCGCTGAGGTTCTGAAGGAGAGCGAGGCGGAGATCCTCATCAACTACCTCCCTGTGGGGAGCGCCGAGGGCACCAAGCTCTACGCCCAAGCCTCACTGGACGCAAGCTGCGCCTTCGTCAACTGCATTCCCGAGTTCATCGCGTCGGTTCCAGACGAGGCGGCTAAGTTCACCGATAAAGGCTTACCAGTCGCGGGGGACGACATCAAGAGCCAAGTCGGCGCCACAATACTCCACAGGGCTATGGCAGAGCTCTTCTACGAGAGGGGCGTCCACATCGACTCCACATACCAGCTGAACATCGGGGGCAACACCGACTTCCTCAACATGACAGTCGAGAACAGGCTGCAGACGAAGCGGATCAGCAAGACCAAAGCCGTCACAAGCCTCATCCCCTACGAGGTGCCCACGCGCATCGGCCCCTCCGATTACGTCCCCTTCCTCGAGGACCACAAGATATGCTACATCCGGGTCAACGGCCACGGATTCGGGAACCTCCCCATTACCCTGGACGCAAAGCTCGTGGTGAACGACTCCCCCAACAGCGGTGGCGTCGTCATTGACGTCATCCGGGCCGTGAAGCTGGCCCTCGACAGGGAGATCTCAGGCCCCCTGACGAGCATCTCCTCTTACGCTTTCAAGCACCCTCCGACCCAGATCAGCGACGATATCGCAAGGAGATGGGTGGAGGACTTCATCGAGGGCAAGAGGGAGAGATAAACAGCCCTATTATCACTCTATCGTACGTAGAGAATTTCGAGAGAAAAGGGTGGTAATTCCAGATTTAGTAAGCTCGCTTGTTTTCACATGTCGAGCTCTATGTTGAGCTTCTGGGTCAGCTCCTTGTACCTGTTCCTGATGGTGACCTCGGTGACGTGGGCACCCTTGGCGATCTCACCCTGAGTCCTCCTCTCGTCGGTCAGCAGGCTCGCGATGTAAGTAGCGGCAGCCGCAATTCCAGCTGGACCCCTGCCACTCGTCAGCCTCAGCTCCATGGCCTGTCCAAGGATCTGCATGGCGATGCTCTCGGTCTCACCGGAGAGGGTTAGCTGGTTGACGAACTTGGAGATGTAGCTTGTGGGGTCGACAGGGGGAACACGGGTTTCGAGCTTCCGAAGGAGGAAGCGGTAGTTCCTACCCCCCTCCTTCTTGGAGATGTGTGCAGCGGCTGCCACCTCCTCGAGAGTGCGTATGATGTTGCACTGGCGGCAAGCCATGTATATGGAAGCGGCCGCAACGCCCTGGATGGACCGGCCACGGATGAGTCGCTTCCGGACGACCTTCCTGTAGATGACGGAGGCAGTCTCAAGGACGTTTTTAGGAAGGTTGAGCTTGTAGGCGACCTTGGTAAGCTCGGAGAGCGCGAAGGCCAGGTTCCTTTCCGTGGCGCCTGAGACCTTGGACCTGCGGTGCCACTTCCTGAGTCTGTAGACCCTCGCCTTCTGGTCCGGCTTGAGCTTCCGGCCGTAGACGTCCCTGTCGTGCCAGTCGATTATCGTCGACAGGCCTTTGTCGTGGATTGTCCACGTCAGGGGCGCTCCGACCCTTGTTCGCTTCTCCCTCTGCTCCTCGTCGAAGGCCCGCCATTCGGGCCCATGGTCGAAGAGGGTGGACGAGATGACCATGCCGCAGCCCTCGCAGACGAGTTCTCCGGCCTCGTAGTCCCGGATGAGGTCAGCGTTGCCGCATTCGGGACACTTTGTGATCTTTTCACTTTTCATCAAGTTACGTACCCTTCCTTCTCCTATTCCTGACGTATAGGGCTTTACCGAGAAGCCTCTCGGGGGTCTCTATGCTGGGTTTAATGGCGATAAATGGGCTGGCAGTCGGTCCGAAGACGTCGAAAACAATCCCTATCTTCTTCCCCTTGGCGTCTTGTACTGTCTCGCCGATTCTTGCTTCACCCGAGGAATCAAGGATCAGGTTGCCGCTGCTTCGAGAGATATGAAAAACTGCACCCAACCTTAATCTTGATTCCATAGAACCCCCTTGATAATAAACTAAGTATTGGAAAGAAATCCCCCTTATAACTCTTTGTAGGTTTTATTCGGTGACAGGTCATCTCCGGGATCTATTCACTCGGATTCTCTGAGCCGTCTCTTTTAATAGCTCAGATTTCGTCCCTGTCTTGTCCACGAGGATCAGACCTGACCTAAGCCAGGGTCTCTTGGGATGTGCGGCCCCAGGCTCCAACAGAGGGCTGAGGTCAAGGTCTTCAGCAGCCTTGAGGACCTCGTCAGCCTTCACGCCTCTCAACGCGAGTTTTTTCGGGACACGTCGTCCCTCGGTCCATGAGAACTCTGAGTCGAAGTATGCAGGCCAGAAGATTAGTTTACCCTTCTTCCTCATGCGGATCCCCACCTTCCAGTAGGAGAAACAGTGATGATATAAGATGTTCTGTTACTCGCTCAGTCGCTCTCGTAGACGACAGCGTTCAGGACGCCGTGCTGCCCGGGTCGGGAGACAATCTTGGCAAGGCCCTTCTCGGTCCTGATGATGACACCCTTGGTGATGACGCCTCGCCTGTTGTAGTCGACGTTCGCGGGGTTGCTTACCACGTCCAGCACTTCAAGCCGCTCGGTCATGCCCGTCGAGGGATCGGAGACGTTCACGTAGTTTGTAGAAACGAGCTTGGTCTTCTCGAGGCCACTTCGCCCTGACGCTATCTTCCTCTCCGTCTCACCGAGCATCGTCTCAACCGGGTGGGCCCCCATCTCATGGAGCCTCTTCGCCCTATAGGCCCACTTTCTTCCCCCAGTTTTCTTCTTTTTCATCATATTGCTGTGCCAGGCCATGATATCACCCTATTCTCAGCGATTTTCTCCTACTTTCTGTAGCCTTTAGTCAGATTGAGAAATAAAAAAGTATGGTATTAGCAACATCAAAAGTTCTCAGAAAAATGGAAAGGGAATTATTACTTCCCTACATGAAGCCGTCTAACGAGTCAGATAGGGGGCTATCAGAGAAGGCGTCTGCGAGGACGTCCGATGTCGTCTCCTCAATGTTCCCGTTGTCCAGCTTGTCTATCTTCAACTCGTCGAACATCTGCCTAAGCTGGATCTTGGACTTCATGGGATCGTGTCCGAAGCCGAAGTACTCCGAGAAGTATGCGGTAGTCTCTATCACGTAGCCCCTGCCGTTGATCCTCTCCCTGGTGATGAGGCCCATCTCCTCCATCCGCCTCAGGTGGCTGTAGATGTGGCTCCCCCTGTCCTCGACAACCTTGACCTGCTCCACGGGCTGATGATAGGCGATATAGGACAGGGTCCTCAGAGGCCCTGAGGTCAGCAGAGGCCTGTTTGTGAACCTCTTCACAGTGGCGTCGAACTCGGGCTTGAGCCGCATCACCGCACGGTTCCCCGGTAGCGCCTTGACTTCCAGGGCGCTGCGCCTCGACTTGTAACGTACGTCCAGCTCCCGTATCATGCTCAGCATTACCTTATCGGACTTCGTCCGGACAACGGCCTTTAGGTTCTCCATTCCCACAGGTCTCCCCGCTGAGTAGAGGGCTGCCTCTAGCATGGATAGACGTTCCAAAAGTCTAGGATTACTCATCTTCTTCATTCTCCCTAATCTTGACTATGATATCGATCTCCTCCTCATCCTGGTATAGCTCAACTCGTCTACTCTGACCCAGGAACAGGAGCATCATGAACACCCTGACGACCTCCAAGAAGCTCCTCTCCCCCAATAGGTCGAAGAAGCTGAGGGGTCCGCCGCCCATGTCCACGATCCTGCCGAAAAGGGTCTCCGAGTGTTCCTCGATCTCCAGGAGGTACTCTTCCATGTCAAGGAAATCGGGGATTGGAGTCGGGAGCACGGGCAACTTAGGAGCGAGACTGCGCCTCTCCTCTGTGAGGGCTTTCTCAAGGGCTGTTATGAGGTCGGTGACCGAAGTGGTCGTGAACTCGAACCTGAAAGGCAGGTTCAGGGGAGGCGGCACGTAGACATCGAGCTTATCCGATGGAGGCTTCGGGGGCTCCTCCATCTTTAGGAGTAGCTCCGCCTTCTTCTGGTAGATCAACACCGAGGAGCTGATCGCAGTGCCCGCTATCCTGAAGTCGATCCCGACCCGGTTCATCTCCTCCAGGAGGGTCGAGAGGATGTAGACAAGGTCGATGCTCCAGGGGGAGGTCTTGTCTATCTTAGTGTCCTTGAACAGGATACTCCACGGATCCCTCAGGTAGTAGGGCTTCTCCTTCGGCACTAGACGGCTACCTCCACTTTCATCGGTAGGGCCAGGACTTTGCTGCGTCCGTTCTGGGCGAAGACGCCGTAGATCTTGTCGGCGTTGTGAACCATAACGTCCTTCAGGCTAACCATGAGGAACTGGGCGTCTTGGGCGTTCTCCTTCAGTACGTCCGCGAGCCTGGCGGTGTTGAAGTCATCTAGGTGGGCGTCTATCTCGTCGAAGAGATAGAAGGGGGCCTTAAGGAACCTCTGGATGGCGAGCAGATATGAGATGGCTGACACCGAGCGTTCCCCTCCGCTGGCCCCGCTGACGAGCCTCATGGGCTTCCCCGGGAACTGGACGTAGAGGTCTACGCCGCCTGAGAAGGGACTCTCCGGCTTCTGCAGCTCTAGGCGACCGTCACCTCCGCCGGTTATCTTTGCGAATAGTGCAGAGAAGTTCTCGCAGACCGCGTTGAAGGCGGTCATGAAGTGCTCGGTCTTCTCCTGCTCCACCTCGTCGATGAACTTGAGGATGGACGCCCTCTCCTCCTCGAGCCCATTTATCCTCACGCTGAGGTACTTGTAGTTGACGACCACGGACTCGTAGTGCTCTATAGCGAGCTGGTTGATGGCTCCGAGGGATGACTTCTCCCTCCTTATCCTCTGGAGCAGGTACTCCACTTTGGTGATGTCAATCTCTTCGGTGTGGGCCTTTTCGCTGAAGCCTAGCCGGGCAAGCTCCTCGAACCTCTGCTGGGCTTGGAGCTTGTGCTTCTCCACCTCGAGGTTGAGCTCCATCTTCCTCCTTTCGAATGCTACCTGCCTTCGGTCCAGCCGCTCGATCTGCTGCTCGGACCTCCGCACAGAGCCACGATGAGTCTCGAGCACACGGCTCGTCGCCTCGACCTCGGAGACCACGCTATTGAGGACCTTCTGAAGCTCCTCAACCGCCTTCTGCTCTGCCGCCAGTTGCTTCTGGGTCTCGACGCGCTCCTTTTCGAAGGACTTGATATCCTCTTTCCATCTCGTTATCTGGTCCTTCGTGTCGGAGGTCCTCATCTCCAGCACTTTTTCGATGAGGCTCGTCTGGACTTGGATCTCCGACTGTAGTTGAGCCTTCTGCTCTCGTAGGTCGGCTATCTCACTATCAATAGTGTTGCGTGTGACCTCCAGACCTGAGATGTCCGAGGGGGAGAGCGCCTTTAGGTTAGCTATCTCCTTCTTAGCCCTCTCGATCTCCTCAAGGGTCCTATCCTTCCTCTCCAGGAGAGTCGTAGCGAGAGCCAACTCCTGCTCCCTCTCCTCTGAGCGCTTCCCGATGCTCTCATCGATCGTAGTGATGCCCCTCTCGAGACGCTTGATACTCTCCTGGGTCTCCAGCATCTGACCGTCGACGCCATCGATGTTCTTGTTGAAGTCGTCGATGAAGCCAGTGAACGTCCTGAGATTTCCGCCTGATTTCCTCAGGTCAGCCATCTTTGTGGAGAGGCTTGTTCGGAGTGACTTTATCGTCGTTGAGAGCTCATCGATCGACTTCTCCGTGGGGATGAGCTTAGCGAAATCAGGGGGGCGGCGCCAGTGCCCGCCGACGAGCCCTCCCTTGGGCTCGAAGAGATCGCCCGCCAGGGTGACTGTGCGGTAACCCTTCTTGGCTAAGTCGATGGCCGTCTTCCTGTCACTGGTCACATATGTGTCTCCCCAGATGAGGTAGAGGGCTGGCTCGTACTCCTTGTCGCACCTAATCAGTTTGGGGAGGTATCCCTCAACGCCTGAGGCTTTCATGTCCTTCAGGGGTTCAGGGGGGTTGATGTCCTTGAGGGGGATGAACCGGGTCATGCCCAGCTTGTTCTTCTTCAGCCCCTCCATGCACTCAATAGCGGTCTTAACGTCCTCTACAACGACCGCATTGATCCAGTTATCCGCAGATGTCTGCGCGGCTCTCTGGTACTTGAGGTCTATCTTGATGAGCTGCCGGAGTGGGCCGTGATATCCCTCGAGGGCTCCTGCCTCCCCCATTTCCCGGATCCGCTCGAGGGCCTTCTCCTCTGTAACGACGTTCTTCCATAGGTCCCTCTTTGCGGTGAACTCTGTTATGGTCTGCTCCGCATTCTTCGCGAGCTTGTTGGCTCCCTCGATGGTCCCCCGGATGCTCCTCTGGCGCTGGACCTGATCGTCGATTGTCTCGACCATGTCCTCCAACTTTCGAGCCTCGTCGACCTTGAGCCCCTCCAGCTCCTCTATCTTGTTCGCCAAGGCCTCCATGGTGTTGGAGGAGTCCTGCTTCTTCTTCTCCAGCTCCTGGATCTTGGACTCAAGAGAGTTGGCGTTGACCTGATGCCTGTTGATCCCGATCTCCAAACCGCTGAGGCTCTCCTGCATGGGGACGAGGTCCTCTGTCAGCTTCTCGACCCGTTTCTGGTTTCCCTCAGCGGTCTCCTTGAGATCTATGACCTTCTCGATCAACGACTGAAGCTGAGTTCCCTTCCTCTCAATCTGCCTTTCGACATCCCTCTGTTGCTTCGTGAGCTCCCTCAGCTCGACTCGTCTCTCGGTTATCTCGGTCTTAGAGCGTTCGATCTCTGCAAGCTTGTCCAGAATCGCCCTCTCAAGTGAGGCCTTCTGGGAGTCCAGCCCCCGTATCCTGGCGCTAAGGGAGTTCTGCAAAGATTTCTTCTCGACGATGTCGGATTTCAGGATCGGCAGGCGTGTGTTGCCCTTCTCCGAGGCCTCGTTGGTGAACTCCTCCAGGCGGTCCCTCGCCTCCTCCCTCTCTTTCCCGAGGTCCTCTTTCTCCTTCTCCAGCTTGGCGACTTCAGACTCGTTCTCGGAGATCTGCCTCCGGATTTCCTCAATATTGGACTCCAACTGACTTATCTGGGCCGATTGCTTGATCGCCTCAAGCTTGCTCTCGTACCTCACGAGGAGGTTGTGTCGGAGCGCGTCATTCCTCTGACGCTCGAGCTCGTTGACCCGCTTCCTCACTTCGTCGCTCTTAGCTGAGGCGATCTCGATCTTCCGCTCAGCCTCAGATAGACGTCCTTTGGCCTCAGCCTTCTTCTCATCGTACTCAGAGATGCCGACGATGTCCTCGAGGGCGGACATGCGCTCAACCGGAGTGAGGTCGCTGAGTCGAGTGGCCATTCCCTGTAGAACGATGTTGTAACCGCCAGGGCTGATGCCGGCCATGACCAGAAGGTCGAGTAAGCGCCGGCGGGACGTCCTCTTGCCGTTTAGGAAGTACTTGCTCTTCCCCTGCGTGTCGACCCTCCTACCTACGCTCACGGTCTTCCTGTCGATAGCGAGACCCCGGTCATTGTTGTTGAAGTAGATGTTGACCTGGGCGAATTGGGGCTTGGTGTTATTCTCCCCCGCTCCATCGAATATAAGACCTGAGAGGTCGGGTACCCTCATCCTCTTGGAGCCCAACTCCCCGAAAACAAACTGCACGGCGTCGATGAGGTTGCTCTTGCCGCTCCCGTTTGGGCCGGTGATGACGTTGAACCCCTGACCGAAGTTCAGCTTAACCTCCCCGCTGAACATCTTGAAGTTCCTGACTACGATCCTACTGATATAGACCATTTACGTCATTTCTCCTTCTATGATGTGCCCTACCGGTCATTCCTGAAGGCAGCTAAACCTGATGGAGCCGGCGCTATGCAAATTGCATTATTCCTTTAAACAATTCAAGACTAGCGCTCGCGAAAACGCGTCGCGAGGTCAGTATTATGGAGTATTACACGCGAATTATGGCGTGCTATGGGGGTCGTATGGAGGGTACGACGCTTTGACGCAGCGTATGAGGGGATGGTGAAACCTTAAAACAAACTCAGGTGAGATGCTCTTCCATGGAACCGAGGATAGACAGATTGTCTAAGCAGATTGAAGACTCTGGCGTAGACGCATACGTTGTTACTATGAGTCCGAACGTCTACTACTTCACGGGGTCCATCAGTGGCGGTCGATTAATCGTCACCCCAAAAGAAGAGCCAACACTTCTCGTTGGGAGGCTAAACCTAACATGCGCCCAAGATCAGGCGAAGGGCTGTGGCGTGAAGCCGTATACAAGAAAGGAGGTAATCGATCTCATGGTTGGGGAGTTGAGCGGGGCGAATCCTAAGACTGTCGGGTTCGACGAGATTTCACTCAATATGTACAACGACCTCAAGCAGAAGATACCTGATGTCGAATTGAAGGCTGCGCCAGAGATCGTCAGGAACATGCGGATGGTAAAGGACGAGGACGAGATCAGGCTCATGAGGCGCGCGGCAGAGCTCGCTGACCTCGGGATGGACGCCATCAAGGACTGCCTCAGGGTAGGCATCAGGGAGAATGAGGTCGCGGCCGAGGCCGCCTACGCCATGAGGAAGGAGGGTGCGGACGCCCTAGCGTTCCCCTTCATCGTTGTATCCGGTCCCCGGTCGGCCTACCCGCATGGGGGCGTCACAGATCGGAAGATCAAGGAGGGGGAGTTCGTCACGATAGATATGGGCGCGGGCTACAAGGAGTATAAGACCGATATAACACGCACCTTCATTGTCGGTCCTCCCACGGAGAAGCAGGCCGAGATATATGAGACGGTTCTCAGCGCCAATCTCAGCGCCCTACAGAAGATACGGGAAGGAGTGCCTGGAACAGAGGTCCACGCTGAAGCTGAGAGGGTAATCGGCGAGGCCCAGTACGGGGAGTACTTCATCCATGGCCTAGGGCACGGCGTCGGGCTGGAGGTCCATGAGGGGCCGTCCCTCGGTAAGTCGAGCAAGGATATCCTGGAAATCGGGAACGTCGTGACGAACGAACCGGGCATCTATATCCCAGGATATGGCGGCGTCAGGATAGAGGACACGGTTCTGGTAACCTCTTCTGACCCCGTGTGTCTGACCAAGACGCCGAAGGATCTGGACGCCATGCGCGTCTGACCTCATTTCCCATATCTTCTCTTCCTATACTGGTAGGCCCTGATCGCTCTCTCCAAGTCGATCTCCCTGAAGTCTGGCCAGTAGACGTCGACGAAGAATAGCTCGCTGTAGGCGGACTGCCAGATCAGGAAGTTGCTTATCCTGGACTCACCTGAGGTCCTCATGACGATATCCAGCTCCTGCTGGGGGAGGTGGGAGGTGTAGAGGTGTTCCTCGATCGTCGCCTCGTCGATCATCTCGGGGGCGAGCTCTCCCTTCTGAACCTTTACTGCGATCTCCCTCGTCGCGTCCACGATCTCTGCCCTCCCACCATAGGCCAGAGCGACGTTGAGGTAGAAGTCGCTGTAGTCTTTCGTGCTCTCCTCTACCTCCGATATCAGTTCCTGAATCGTCTCAGGAAGTAGATTCAACCTCCCGATGGCCGCGATCTTAACCCTGTATTTGTGGATGACGTCGGAGTGTAGGATCTCCCGTAGGTTCTCCTCGTAGAGCTTCATGAGTTCCTCGACCTCCTCCTCCGAGCGCTTGAAGTTCTCCGTGGAGAAGGCGTAGAAGGTGACAGTCGATATCCCAAGGTCGAGGGCCCACTCCAGGAAGTTCTTCACCTTCTCAGCGCCCTCCCTGTGACCCTCCCACGGGATCATGTTGTGAGCTGAGGCCCAGCGCCTGTTTCCGTCTATGATGACGCCTATGTGCCTAGGAAGACTCTCACTGTCGATCTGCATGCGAAGCCAAGCCCCGTAGAGCTTGTAGACGCCCAGAGCGGAAAGAAGGCCTCGCAGCATGTTGTGATCACTTTCCTTTAGTCGAGGTGAAGACCAGTATAAGCCTTTAGTGTTGATTTCTTATGGAGAATAGTACATTCCCCTTATTTGAAAGGTAGCCGGTCCTTGTAGGCTCCATAGATGACGAACACAGAGAGTATCGTCGTCAGCATACCTCCCACGATCATGAAGACGAGTGGGGAGTTCAGGGCGGGGGTCTTCTCGGGTTCGATTAGTACGTTGGCCAACTCGATCGCTATACGCCATATCCAGAAAGTTACTATCAGCCCCACAACGTTCTGCATAATCTTAGGATCTCTCTGCATGTAGTGGGACGCGATGCCTCCTGTTAGGGCGACTGCGACGCCCATCGTGATGTAATTGATAGATCCTAAGACGAATCCTGCGATGATCTTCGATGAACGCTCTACCCACCATGAGGAGTCTTGCCAGGGAGCAGGCGCTGGACCTTCCACGATCGTCCATATATTGACCAGGCCCTGGCTTATCCCTACCAGGGAGACCATCACGCCTACGAAGGCCGTGGCGAGTAGGAGCTGGCGTTCAATGGGGGGTAATCTTAGCCGCGCCAAGGCCAGTCTCTCGTCAAGCCCGAAGCCCTTGACAAGCAGGACCAGACCCATCACGAAAGCTAGGACGGTTCCAGCGTTCTGGAGCTGGCCGAACACTGTGAGGACCCCGAGGATGACAAGCATTAACCCTGGGACCCCTAGGCTGACCCTGGAATAGTAGGGGTCCTCGATTAGCATCCTCATGTATCTGAATATGACCGCCCATGTCTCCTCGATACGCTCACTGTGCTTGACCACCACATGCTGGACGGAGGTTATTGGAACCCTGGACTGGATTAGGGGTATGATCGACTCATCGGAGTATCCATCAGTAACTAAGATGACGCCTGTCGCCTTGAAGGACTTCAGGATCGATTCAAGCTCCTTCACAATGTTCCTATCGGCTTCTATGCCACCCATAGCCGTACCGGAGATCGTGGCTATCTGATAGATCTCGTCTGGGTACTTCTCGGTGAGTTGATCGTACAGCTTGACAGCGCCGAACATTGCGTTGGCGTCTGCTTCCTCGGGATCGGCTAAAGCTAAGGATGTAGCCGCTTCAATATTGGCCGCCCTGTTGAGAACAGGAGTATCTACTCCGCCCTTCTTACCAATGTCATTGTCCCCGTCGATACAGAGGATCAGTGTCCTGGGTTCGACTCCCCCCGGCTCTGACATTAGTTAATCCATCTCCAAAAAGGTGGGAGGGGTATATATGTGCTTAGAAGTAGGCTATATCTCCAGATTAAGGGCTTCCTTGAGGCCCTTGTAGCGGTTGCGTATGGTGACCTCCGTCACCCCTGCTGCGTCGGCTATCATCTTCTGCGTGCGCTTCTCGTCGTTCATGACGCAGGCGATGTAGAGCGCTGCGGCGGCCAAACCCATGGGGTCCTTACCGGCCGTCGTCTTGAGCCTCTCCGCCTCTCTGAGGATCTCCACTGCTTTCTGCTGGGTCCTCTCGCCGACTCTCACCTTTGAGGCGATCTTGGGGACCCTGAGCTGGGCTGCTGGGATGGGCATCTGGAGGCTCAGCTCCCTCAGTAGGAGTCTGTAGCATCGGGCGATGTCCTTCTTGTCGATGGGGCTGTGCTGGGCAAGCTCCCGGAGGGTCCTCGGTGTCTGGGTGATCCTGCACGCGGCGTACAGGGAGGCTGCGGCAATGGCCGAGATGGATCTTCCCCGGACAAGTCCCTTGTCGAGGGCCTTGCGGTAGATTACGGCCGCCTTCTCCTTGATGGGCGGCGGGATGTGGAGCTTGTCGGTGAGCCTGTCAAGTTCTGCCATGGCCTGGGCGAGGTTCCGGTCCACCGAGGAGTGAACCCTCGACCTTATCTGCCACTTTCGCAGGCGGAGCATCTGAAGCTTCGTGTTCAGGGGGATCTTGCGCCCGAAGGCGTCCCTGCCGACCCGGCCTATCATGGTGGTTAGGCCCTTGTCGTGGACTGCGAATGAGAGGGGGACGCCGACACGGCTCCTTGACTCCTTCTCGCTCTGGGTGAAGGCCCTCCACTCGGGGCCCTTGTTGATAACGGACTCCGTGATGACGAGACCGCAGCTCCCGCAGATGACCTCGCCCGACTCATCGTCATGAATAAGGGTGCTGCCCCCGCACTCCGAGCAGACGTTCTCATTCAGGAGCTTCTCTCTTCTTCTTGACATGTTCTCCCTCAATATATACGCGAGTTATATTCCATCTCAGAATCTTCTTCATAAACTATTTCGGAATTATCTGATCACTTGGAGCACAGCCAATCTTTCCGGATGTTATATTTAAGCTTTTCGCATCAAACCAATATAGTCTATAGAGGAAGGGTCGAGGTATATAGAGATGAACGTGGAAATAGAATATCTATTCCTGATATCCCTCTCTTTATAGTTGTGTCGGGCATTACACCGCTGGATCCAGGGGGTTAGGATAAAAGATAAAGCCCCTGGGGGGCTGAGTGTTTGTTAGGTTGTGGGCGTGACCGTTTCTGCTAGGGAGTTCCGCTCGATCATCAACTCCTTCGTCGATGAGCTGGGCAGGGATGAATCGGTGGCGTCCGTGGGGCTCTTCGGGGGCTGGGTGGGGTACGAGGCTTCCGGGTCGAGCGGCATTGATGTCCTTGTGGTGGACTGGTCTGGTCGTGACTACGAGTGCCGGGAGCTTCGGGAGTACCGGGGGCTCGTCATGGACGTGGACAGGGTGCCCCTGAGCTGGGTGGGGGAGGTGGTGAGCCCTGAGGTGGATCATAAGGTGCATGGGGCGATGATCATGCACGATCCTGGGGGTATGCTGCGAAGGGCTCAGGGCTTCCTGGAGGTGAGCTATCGGAGCCCTGGGAGGGTTGAGATGAGGGTCGAGGGGTACCTGTCCGCTGCGGAGATATACCTGAGCAGGATCAACTCGGCGTTGAGCCGGGGTGATTTTGAGACTGCTTGTGTCTTCGCCGAGATGGGCGCGGCCTCTGCGGGTCTCGTTCTCGTCGATTTGGCGGGGTTCTCGCCGGGGCTCGATTCCTCTGTCTGGGACCTGCGGCGGGCCTGTGAGATGTTTGGGTTGCTCGATGTCTACAGGGGCTTTTTGGAGGTGGGGCGGTACGGGGGTGTAGACGGGGAGGGGGCCAGCGAGGTCAGGGGGTGCTTCGAGGAGGTGTGGGGGCGGGTGCTGCGTTTCCTGGGGGAGAATAGCTATGTGCTGGGTGGTCTCCATGAGCGGCTGAGGGTTGAGCTGGGGTACTCCGCCGATCCGTTGATGCTGGGGCTTGCGTTGGGGCGTTCGGGGGAGATGCTGGGGGGGTGTGACCCGGTGGGGGCGGTCGCGTATCTGCGGGGGCGTCTGCTTCCGTTGCTGGAGGGGTTTGGTTGGGTGGCCTCGGCGAAGGTGGGGGATCGGTTTGATTATACTTGTCTGTTCAGGGCGTTGGGTGGTCTGGGGGGTGGGCGTGAGGTGTATGAGAGTGCTCTGGATGTCTTCGGGTTGAGGGGGCTGGATGAGGGGGCGGTTGAGGGGCTGGTGGAGGGGGCGCGTGGGTTGGTGGCGCGGGTCCGGGGTGTGCGGCGGGGGCTGGTAGCGGGGCTGGGTTAGACTTATATTGTTTGTTTTGTTGTGTTTGGTGGGTTAGCCCGGTCGTCTAGCGGTCAAGGATGGGGGCCTCTGGAGCCTCAGACGGGAGTTCGAATCTCTCCCGGGCTACCATTCTTCTGGGGTGCGGATGTGTTGGGTCCCTTCTTCCCTCTTTTAGGGGGGTTGTTTTTGGGGTGTTTTGTGGTTTTTTTGTTCTATTTGGTTCTGTCTGGGTGCTGTTCAGCTACTGTTTTGCTTGGGTGTTGGGCTTGTGGGTTGTGGGGGGGTTGTGGCTGGCTGCTGGGGTGAGGGGTTTTTTCCTTGTGTTGGGGCGGTGTTTTGGGTATGCATTAGTGCCCCTTTTGGTATGAATCGATGGTGATCGGGGGCGTTTTGGGGTTCCTTTCGTTGTGGGGGGGTTTGTTCGGGTTCTGATGTGTGACCCCCCCTCCCCCCTATGTGTTGTGTGGGTGTGCCTTGATCGGCTTTGGGTTTTTCTCGGAATTGCCTGTGTTTTTTCTTGGAATCGGATCGGGGTGGAGCGTTTTTTGGGTTGCTTTCTTTGTGGGGCGGTTGTTTCAGGTTCCGATGTGTGACCCCCCCCTATGTTTTTTCCTTGTGGTGGTTGGCTCTGGGTTGGGGTGTGGGGTCTGATGTGTTTTTAGGGGGGTCGGGGTGTGTATGGTTGTTGGAGCCCGGTCGTCTAGCGGACAGGGTTAGAGGGCTTTGGACCCTCCGACGCGAGCTCGAATCTCGCCCAGGTTACCATCCAAATTTAATGAACATGGGCATTTTTTTATTTCTTTTCCCCGTCTTGCTCTCCAGGCCGGCTCCCTTCGAGGTTTAGGTTTCTTGAATGATGTCTGACACCGTCATAGCTTCCATGCGTATTTTCGTCTAGTGCTTCTTCCCATCTCCATTAGGGGTTGACCCCAGTTCTGAAGGGTGAACGTTTATAAGAACGACTGTTCGATGTATAGAACGACTGTTCGATGAATAACCCGTTTGAGTATCCCGGGTTCCGAGTGCTCGCCGTCTTCTTCGACGACCCCTACCGCGAGTTCCACCTCAGGGAGGCAGCTGAGATCGCCGGTGTCAGCCCCAGCACCGCCAAGAGGTTCCTCGACTTCTACGAGGCCAACGGGTTCCTCGCCAAGGAGAGGAAGGCCAACCTCGCCCTCTTCAGAGCCGACGTGGAGAACGACAGCTTCAGGCTCATGAAGACGGCCCTGTTCCTGTTCAAGGCCAGGCCGCTTACGGACTTCATGGGCGAGGCGTACGCGGGCTCATCTGTCGTCCTCTACGGGAGCTGCGCCCGGGGCGAGGACGGCCCGGAGAGCGACGTGGACATGCTTATAGTGGGAAGGAGAGCGGAGAAGACGGACCTGACGCGATTCGAGGGCATGCTGGGCAGAAGGATCAACACAATGGTATTCGATCCCCAGGAGTGGGAGGAGAAGGCCGAGGAAGACGGGGCGTTTTACGAGAGAGTGCTGGTGGACGGGATCGTGTTACACGGGACCCTTCCGGTGGTTTCAAAGTGAACGTCAGGGAGTGCTTCGAGAGGAGGCTCCTCCGGGAGGATAGGCCTGATCCCCGAAGGAGTGGGAGGTCGATGGAGGTATCAGAGGCAAGCTCGAAGAGGCTGAGAAGGCCCTGAGAGCCGGTCTCCCAGACGCAACGGTGATCTTGGCTTACACGGCAATGTTCCACGCTGCGAGGGGCGTGCTTTTCAGGGACGGGATCGTGGAGAGGAGCCGCGTCTGCCTCATCGAGTACCTGAGGGAGAGGTACGTCAAGACGGGACGGATGAGCGAGGCCCTGATCAACACGCTGAATACCGCTCGGGTGGATAGGCATGAGGCCCTCTACGGGTTGGAGACCCGAAGCAGCGAGAGGGAAGCCAAACATAGTCTGCGAAGAGCTGAAGAGTTCCTGTCGATGGTGAAGACCATTCTATAAACCGAAAAATTCGAACAAGAATATCATCTATCCCGTGCTGCCCTTTCTGCGATTCGGTCATTGCCGAGAATTAAGGTTTTTCTGAGATAAATACTACCGCTTAAAACGGATTTTTAGGTTCAATTATCTGTGTTATTCTAGGGAGTTGGGGTGTGTGTTTGTTGGAGTCTGGTCGTCTAACGGTAAAGTGTGGGGGCCTCTGGAGCCTCAGACGGGAGTTTGAATCTCGCCCGGGCTACTTACAGTACATCCGCACATTAATGAATCAGAATTCTCAACCCTTTTATCTATGGCATGATTCATACCATATGGTGGAATATATGGAAAACGCTACGTCCATCGATAAACAGGGCAGGCTGGTCCTACCATCGCACATCCGGGAGGCTCTGGGCCTCAAGGGAGGGGGGGAGGTAACCATAAGGCTGGACGGCTCCCGGGTCATCATCGAACCCGTCTCCAACGACGTCAAGAAGAATGTCCGGGAGTGGGAAGACCTCACGAAGAGCCTCGGGGCCGAGGCATTCACCGAGGAAACCGACGAGAGCTGGAAGTGGATGAGCGGTGAGTACGCCCGGAGAAAACTCGGCCTATCCTGACGGGGTCGTCGACGTCGGCATAATCGTTCCCACGTGCTTCGAGAACCCCCTGAAGGAGCACAGCACGGTGTTCCTCGCGGACGTCCTCACCCAGAGGAAGAAGGCGGCGATACCCGTCACCGCGATCATCGGAGCCTACCACGTCGCCACCCGATACCTACGGGTCCCCAGGATGACGGTGAAGAAGATACTGGGCGGCATCCTGAGAACGGGGTCACCCGCCCTCTACGGCCACGTCTCACCTCAGACGGCCTGGGACGCTCTGGATTACGCCTCGACCTATCTCATTGAGTCATGGGACGGGTACCTCGTCTCCCTGGCCAGAAGCCTCAGGTCAATGGTCGTGTTCTCCCTCGATGAGGAGCTCCATAAGGTAAGAGAGATCACCCTGGTGAATCCGTTCCCTAGAGAGGTTGTTGAGCGGTATCACGACTTCCTTGAAAAAGGATTAAGATAACATCTTCAGATCACGTGTCCAGCTTCAGGTCAACCAAGGGTGGACGACGCAGGAACCCTCCGACGTGAGTCCAAATCTCGCCCGGGCAAACAGTCCTGGGGCTAATGCGGCTGGCAGGGGATAAGGGTTCGGGGGCGTGTCTGTGGGTGGGGATAAGGGTCTCCCGATTATGTTTATATGTATGTTTAAACACATCCTCTCTGGGTGTCATGACCAAGACGTTGACGATCAGGGACGAGGTCTACAAGAAGCTCCTCACGGTCAAGCGGGAGGGCGAGAGCTTCAGCGAGCTCTTCGACCGGCTGGCTGATGGGCCGAGTCCGTTGGAGACGCTGAGGGGGTTGAGGGGCTGCGTCGTGTTCAGGGATAAGGGGCGGATGCTGGAGGAGCTGTCCACGTTGAGGGCTGAGCGCAGAGCATGATCATCCTGGACACCGACGTCCTCATCGAGATATTCGACAGGGACTCGGAAAGGGGGGAGGCGTCCCTGGAGGCCATCATAGGGAGCGGGGAGGACATTGCGACGACCTCCATCAACCTCCATGAGATCCTCTATGGCCTCGAGAAGTACGCCAAGCCCGTCAAGGACGTGCTCCTCCTCCCCGCGCTTCCCTATGATAAGAGGGACGCGCAGACCTCGGCGATGATCGAGTTGAGGTCTGAGGCTGATGGGCGGGCTGCCCGGAGGACGGACGCCATGATCGCGGCGATAGCCATCAACCGTGGGGCGCTTCTCTTTACCTTCAGCGTGAGGCATTTCAAGGGTCTGGAGGAGGTGGGGCTCAAGATGTTCCCAACCACTGAACGCTGATAGGGGGCTTTTAGTTCTCTGACGAGGGTTCGAATCTATTCATCATGTGTAAACTGACGAGAGTTCAAAGTACACCATACACGCGGCGCGTTATCCATTCAAACTTGAATGAATTGAGATTTCTTCATTCATAAACGTTTTAACGAAAATAAAACCCTGAATGAATATGGTGAAATTTTGTCCAGAATGCGGTGAAAGCCTTTCTTCACAGGATTTCAAATTTTGCCCAGAATGCGGATTTAAAATGGAAGAAAAATTTAATGATGAAATTAGCAGTGTTCAAGAAGAAAAGAAAGATTCTTTTTCCATCTATAATCTTGGTGAGCGTTTTGAACAAGTTGTAGAAGAAATATTCCAAGCAAAGGGCTATAAAACAAGTAGACGTCAAAGATTGAAAGGCGAATCAGGTACAATAAACGAAATAGATGTATTAGCTGAGAAAGGGGCTAGTACAATTGCGGTTGAATGTAAGAATTTATCATCACCAGTAGGTCAGTCTCTCATCAGAGATTTCATTCAAAAATTATACGAATTAAAAATCAGAAAAGGATATTTTGCATCTAATTCAGAACTGACTACTGGCGCATCTCGCCTTGCAGAACAAAATAACATAACCGTATGGACTAAGGATAATTGTACGTGTTTAGCTCGTTACGCATATAAGTCAAATTAAATTCTAAACAGTGCTTATTTTAACATTTTCATGATTTATTTAGCAAAAACTAGATAGAATATAAATAAATCTCGCTTATTTTAATCTGAGCTAAACA
>JADHWN010000066.1 GCA_016783455.1 Candidatus Bathyarchaeota archaeon | reverse complement strand
GCCCCACCAGGGGGCCCACCAGTATCGTCGCTCCCAAGTAGGGCATGGCGAGGTTGCTGAACCATTCGCCGGTGTGCATCTCGATGAGGTAGTCGCTCCTCTCCCCGGTGATGGTGACCGTCACCTCCCTCAGGGTACCCGTGACCATCTTCGGTATGGTGGCCCTGTTCGCTGTGACGCTCATGAAGGGGACGCCGTTCACGTCGCCCTTCAGCTCCTTGCCGATGTTCAGCTCCTTCTCGTTCTGCAGCTCCCCGACTATGTCCTTGTAGAGTGCTTCGAGATCCGTGTTCATATCCTTATAACGTCTCACAAAAGGCATTTTTCAAAACCTAAGTAATACTTGGAAGGGCAACATATACAAACGTATCAATTTTGGTCAGACCCTCTAACATCGTAAAATACTGAAGAGATAATATCCAAAAGTGATGTTCGGATGAATAAATGCCTATCAATCCAGAACATTCGAGCTCATGATCAAGGCACATCATAAGACGATGGACGGAGGCAGGTCTTTGGACCCTCTGAAGGCAGTCCGAAACTTACACCTGGCTACCCGTAACACCCAAGGAATAACACTTATTTCGTCTTTCAGCGCATATCTCTCGCGGCGAGTTCTTGGTCCTCAACTACATCCAGACATGGGTCGTCAGAAAAGGTCTCGTCACCGAGCACGATTCGCTGATGGAGGACCGCCTCAAGAAGCTCGACGAACTGACGGGCGGGGGACAGGTCAGGTTCTTCCATACAGCGGGGGGATCAGGGAACGGGAGAGTCCTCATCATCCGCCTGGACGCTCAGGAGGGCTTCATGAGCTTCTACAGTAAATCCCTCCGAGACAAGGAATATGTAGAGCTTCAGAAAAAATGGTTCCCGTTGATCGACTTACACACCTACAACGTCACCTTCTGGAACAAGGAGATACCTGAGAACATCGAGGGCATGGAGAGGAAGGAGATAGTGCGCGAGTTGACCTTCAGCGCCTGATCCCCCCCTCCTAGGGCATCCGGACCCGTGGGGCTACCTCCAGATGTAGACGACGAACAGGATGGCGAAGGTCGTCAGGCCATCTGAGAGGACGCTCACGATAGGCGTAATGAAGTTGTCGGGATTCCAGCCCCTACTGCTCGTGAGCACGGCTATGCCGATGGTGACCAGCACGATCAGGGGCACGACCACGATGTTCACGGCCACCAGCTGGAGCAGCAGGCGGCCCAGATGCTCGAATCCGAACAGGAGGGACGAGGCGAAGGAGTACGCGATGAAGAGGATCAGCGAGGCCGCCCAGGTGTTGAGGATCTGAGTGGAGTGAGCCCTGGCGCCTCGGAGTGAGGGAGCCATCAGGCCGAGTATGATCTTCGTTGTGGCGGTCGACCCCACGATCGACCCGACATCGCCGACGGTGTCGATGACCGCGGGGTAGACCGCGAACACCTCCCTCGGGATCCCGATCCTCTTCGTGAAGCCCTCAAGGGCCAAGCCCGTGATGTTGACGATTATTGACACGAACATCAGGGTTATCATGAATTCCCTGATCGTCCTCAGATACTCCGCGTCCTTGTAGTTCCTGAGCACCACGACGACGACAATCGAAACGTAGAAAAGGTCAGCGATGGCGATCATCAGGTAGTTGGCCAAGGCGCCCTTGATCATGACGATGTAGAAGACCGTGATGATGACATCCGCCACCGTCGAGACTATCGGGTAGACGACAACGTCGGGATCCAGCCCTTTCCTGAAAGAGTACACGGAGATGAGGAAGGTGATGGGGGAGATCATGAGAACCGAGGTCGCCATTGTGGCGATGATGATCAGGACGGATAGGAGGACCTCCTGAGGCGTGGCCCCTGCAAAGAGGTACAGAAATAACGAGGTCACCGCACTGAGGACAAGGCCGCTCAGCAGGGTCAGGGTTGCAATCGAACTCAGGAGCGTGGACGACTCCCTCGTGTTTCCTCTGATGGTGGGCTTTATCGTCCCTATGTGGAGGGCGGTTCCAAGCCTCCCGGCGTACATCCCTCCGATGGCGCCCCTGATACTGAGGATTCCGGGGTAGACCACCAGTGCCCAGGAGTTAGCAGTGATGAATGCATGATAGAAGGCTAAAATGCTCCCCGCCAGGATTCCGACGAGGTTGAACGAGAGCGGGAGCAGCGACAGGGAGATGCCCTTCAGCGTCTTCCTGAGGGAGTCGGCAGTTTTCCTCGTCATCGCTCATCACCCTACACCACTGGTCCATGCGGGTGCATTGCATACCCAATAATGGAGCCTCGCTTAAAACTCCTTTTTTAAAGGGAACATGGAAAAATGTTTACCTCAAGTAATTCGTTTCACCAACTCGGAGAGCTTGGAGATATGTGGGTACCTGAAATGACGGTCGGTGTTGGTTTTTCCAGGAAAAGATGGGGGGCTTTGGACCCTCCGACGCGAGTTCGAATCTCGCCAAGATTATTCTTGCAGCATCTGAAAGGCCCAGTACGCGAAACGCCAAATCTACATCCAGCCCATTAGATTGTTCATCTCCCCAGCGTCTGGCAAATGCCACGCTTAATACTCTAAAGAACTCATGTGTATAGATCGCCTTGAGCTCCGTCTCTTTCGACGACTCCTTCATCACCAGGGTCTACACCGACCCCGCCCCCACCCTCGCCGCCTACGACTCCCTCTGGAGAGAGGAGGTCTTCACCCTCGTCAGCGACTGGCACAGACACAGCGGCACCCCCCTCGACCACGCCGCCATAAAGGCCCACCTCAGAGACCTCACGGACCAGGACGAGGAGGAACAGAACGACCACCCGGTCGTCAGGCTCCGGGACAGGATCATGGCCCACGCCCCCACATTCCAGGCCGACGTCTTCCCCCGCCTCGCCCCCCTCCTCCCCCCGGAGACCCCCATCGAGGCCACCGCCACCCTCGTCGCCCTCATCGCCCCCGGGGCCTTCTGCGCCAGGGGGAGGATCGTCGTCAACCTCAGCCACCCCCAGTTCCTCGAGGCCGGAGAAAACCTCATACTCAACGTTATCGCCCACGAGCTCTACCACTTTGGCTTCCACGCCCACCAAGATACAGGCTCCGAGACGCCCCCCGACGCTTCACCCAGGGAACTCGCCGACCACGCCCTCTGGTGGCTCCAGAACGAGGGGATGGCCACATACGCCTCCTACAACCTCACCGACACATACCCTGCTGACGTCCGCCGCCTCACCGGGAGCGTCAACGAGATCCTCACAGCCGCCTCCACCCAGCCCCGGAACACCCTCAGAGAGACCCTCTGGACGAAAGGCGTCAAAGAGAGGGCCTTCTACGTCGTCGGCGCCCATATAGCCCGCACCATAGACCGGGAGAAAGGCAGGGAGGCCCTCATCTCCCTCATCCACGAGGGCCCCCGCAGCTACGCCGAAGCCTACAACGCCCTCGCACCCAGAGACATGACGCTGAACCTGTAACCACCACCACAGGAGAAACATACACCCCGACAGGAGCCATCGCCTGGGCTACCATTTTCATTCGTGTTCAATATGCGCGCGCGAAAATATTCAAACAACCCTGCGCGCGACATGCGTACCTCTCTTTCATCACCCACGTCCCAAGATTGTACCTTTAGCACTTAAGCACTTAAACCAATACATATATAAGCTACTATGCACATAATATATAATGCGCATAAGCAAGGTGAAACGAAAATGACAATAGCGAATGTAACAGTCAGCATAGGCACCAGGCACTTTGCTTACTGGAAAGCCATCTAGCGTGTGGCGCGCAATAAAACGACGAAAGTTGGAAATTAAAATGGGTAGAGTCAGCGTGTTTCTCTCAGACGACCTGGAGAAGAAGCTCAGGTTCAAGACAATAGAGAGATTTGGCGGGAGAAAGGGCGACCTGTCCAAGGCCATAGAAGAGGCCGTGAAGACATGGGTCGAAATATAATAGAAGATGCGTGAAAAAGATGATGAACTTCAATTATAAGACGGAGATGAAAAACAACCTGCCAGGATACCTCCTACCCAAAGTCACAATTTTACTACAGGATTCAGGTTATGTAACCATAAGCCCAAACAAATTTACGAAACAGGATTGGCGCAGATTTAATGCAAGAGTTAAGCAAATGGGCGGACTCTGGATCCCCGATGGCGCACGCGCATATTGGAGCATTCCCTGGTCCCAATAAAATCGATGAACGCTACAGCCGTTACATTAGATTCTAGGAGATGAAAGTACAATGTTAGAAAATACCAGTGCGCGAAATATGCGCCGTCTAATAATCCTTGAGGGGATCAGCCAGGACCTTGGACACTCCGAGATCTCAGCTCAGCTCGGAGCCAATCGATGGGTCGTGAGGAGCGACATAAAGTACATGCAAAGGAATGATGACCCCGGGCTAATATTAGCAGAGGAGGACCAAGCACAGATACGCGAAAAGAAGGTCCTACTGTTAACAGAGGAGACGAGACACTTCAAACAGAACCAGAGATTTCAAAGCATGACGGGGATAACCCTTCAAGAGATGTCGTTTCGCAACATGATCGATTACAACAGACATGAGCTGCTTGTAGTCCTGAGATCTGACGATCAAAACGCCGAGATCTTCAAACTCTCTAAAAGCGTCCAAAGGACTCTGAAGAAAAATGGGATCATCATCAAAAGGTGGAAAGACAACGAGATCACCGAGCGCGCTCAAGAATACTTAACCATTAAGAATCTTACACTTGAACACTGATAGGCACGTGCGATGCGCGTGCAGTACGAATCTCGCCCGGGCTACCAATCTTCGCAGGACTGGCATGGGGCTGGGGGCACGACTATGTTTATATGCATGTTTAAACACACCCATCCCGGTGCGCCATGGCCAAGACGCTGACCATCAGGAATGAGGTCTACGAGAAGCTCCTCACCATCAAACGCGAGGACGAGAGCTTCAGCGAGCTCTTCAACAGACTCGCTGACGGCCCCAACCCCCTGGAGACCCTCAAGACCCTGAGGGGCTGCGTCAAGTTCACCGACAAGGAGCAGATGCTAGAGGAGCTGTCCGCGGCGAGGGCTGAGCGCAGGCAATGATCATCCTGGACACAGACGTCCTCATCGAGATCTTTGACAGGGACTCGGAGAGGGGCGACGAAGCCCTTGAAGCCATCACGTCTAGCGGTGAAGACGTCGCCACCACCGCCATCAGCCTCCACGAGATACTGTACGGCCTCGAAAAGTACGCCAAGCCCATCAAGGACGTCCTCCTCCTCCCGGCCTTCCCCTACACGAAGAGGGACGCCCAGACCTCGGCAAGGATGGAGACTGACGCAGAAGCCGACGGAATGTCCACCCGCAGAACCGACGCCATGATCGCCGCCGTCGCCGTCAACCACGGTGCGACCCTCTTCACATTCAACGTAAGGCACTTCAAGCCCCTGGAGAAGATGGGCCTCAAGCTCTTCTCAGCCACATAACACCGACGGAGGCCCATAACCCTCCGACGCGAGTCGAATCTCGCCCAGGCCAACAATGTTCGTTTGCCGTGATATCCCTGGCCTTCACCCAATCGCGCGCGTGGTCCTACGCGGGCTCTAAATGTACGCAAAGCCCGTGAAGAACGTCCCCCCGCATGGGAAGGTTTATCTACCATTTTACCATAACTCAAACCAGTGGTATTATGGTATCATTGGTGGAGTCGGACGGGTCAGGAAGGATAGTGATACCCAAAAGGATACGGGACGAGCACGGAATCACGGGCAGGACCCAGTTCCTCCTCTCCAGCAACGGGAAGGGCCAGATCACTCTCCAGAAGATAGACGTCGAGGAGATGGCCCGCAGGCTCCAGGAGGAGCTCAGGGACGTCCCCGTGGAGGAGCTGGCCCAGTCCATCAGGAAGGAGATAAATGACAAGATCAGATCCAGGCGCGGGGACCTTCCTCCTCGATAACAACGTCTTCGTCTCCGCCATCAAGGACCCCGCAAGGGAGACGGCCACCCTCAGGCTCATCCTGGAGATGATCCGGGACAAGGGCGTAGTTCTGGTGGGCAACGAGTTCCTGGCGGAGGAGATGGCCCGATACGCCGAGGCCTTCAGGTCCCAGACGGCCTCCCTCCTCCTCCACGCCCTCATCTCCAAGATGGACATCGTGGACGTCCAGGAGAGATTCACCGCCGCCTGCAGGAGCATCATGGGCACGGACGACCCCGCAGACGTCCTCCACGCCGCCACCTGCCTCCAGACGGGCGCCACACTCATCACCAACGACCGCCACTTCGACACCATAAGGGACCAGGGGATCATCGAGGTCTGGAGCACAGCAGAGGCCATCCGGAGGCTCCTCTGAACATCGCCCGCACCACGGACGTCCGTCCCCGGCCACCCCCCCGAACAGACCCCCCAGTCATCCCGATGATAAGAGCGAACTACGCCTACTACGGGAGTCCGAATCTCCCCTGGGTTATTCTCGTAGTGGCTCGGCGAACCTGTAGGCGAAATCCCTTACACTGTCCCAGTCCCTGAGATCGTTCCTACCCTTCATGTCGAGCTCCAGCCCCTTCTCCTTGGAAAACCCCGCTATCACCGATGCGGCGATCCTTCAATCCAGAAGGCCCATCCTAAGCTAGATGCCAATTTGGAGATTTTTGACCCTCCGAAGCGAGTCCGAATCTAGCCCGGGCTACCCTGCTTGCGTTACCCCCTTCTGTTTTGTTGTTTGTTTTGGGTGGTTGTGGGTGCTGCGCGC
>JADHWN010000065.1 GCA_016783455.1 Candidatus Bathyarchaeota archaeon | reverse complement strand
ATACGGTGGGTGCGCGGTAGTTTTGCGTGTCTTGGGCCGGTGGTCTAGTGGTATGACACCGCCTTGACGTGGCGGTGGTCGCCGGTTCGATCCCGGCTCGGCCCACCATTTCTCCGCGTGTGGCTGGCAAGGGATAAGCGTTTGGCGGGGGTGTTTTTGGGTATGCATTCGTACCCATTTTGACCTTTATGGGGTCCGGTTTGAGCGTTTTTCGGGGTCCTTTCGTTGATTGGCGGTTTCTTCACAGGCGGACGGATGACCACCCCCTCCCCCCTCTATGTGGGCGACGTTCCCGGTCTCCTTCAGGTGGAAGGGGTCGTGGAATCGCTTAACCTGTGTATTTTTTCGTGGAGTTCTCTATTTTTAGGTATTTTTCTGTATTGTGCGGGGAGTCTGTGAGTGGAGCTTTGTGGCCTATGGTGCGGGGTGTTTAGACCCAACTATTATCCAATCCTCAACATAACTTGACCTATACGATTAAATCAACAATCATGAGACCTGCGACTGCGAGCGGACGTAAAAACAACCTTGTTCTTCACGTATCAGTATTGAGATCTATGCACCGTGCTTGCGGATTCTTTAAGAGAAAAAAACGTGCGAAGAGAGTTAACGAGACCATTGAGGTCTCCAACTAGTAGTGGTCTGAGTAATGAGGGAGGTGAATATTACTTGAAGAGACTAGGTAAGTGTCCCAAATGTGAGGAGCATCTTTCCGATGGTGACGTTGAGGAGATACAGTTTAAGGGCGTGTTCGGCTCACACTTCGCCTATCGGTGCAACAAGTGTGACTCTGTCATTGGGTTTTCGAGCTTCTGGCGAGGATAGAAAGACCTCTCCCCTGCCCTTTTACCCATAATACTTGATTTCTATCTCCCCAACCTTTTTCTTAACTTCCCTTTATGCATTCGCGCGCATATTTGGAGATAAAGAAGGGTGAATACTAACCATATACAGAACTATACACATCGATGAGAGACTCATCCAAAGTGACAACACGCTCAGATATGCCCCCTCCCGCATTAACCAGGTCCCGAACCTGAGTTAGATATTTCCTAAGAGGCTGATATTCGTCTGGATTATGTTCCTCATTTCCATCTATAGGATACAATAGATGTTTCGAGGCCCAATAATCGAGCGCCACAGGATCGAGGCTCGCCAGAAGCTGGTCCAGCCTCGTCGTATTCTCAGGTGGATAACCAGCCCATTTCACCTGGGTCACCCATATACAGTCCAACACGTTGAGCACGGGGGCCCTGACATTGGCTATCATCTCACCGCAGTGTGCACCCATCTTCTCGTAGTGGCGTTCACGCCTCCAGCCGTCAGCCATCGAGAGAATACCATAATAGCTCTTCACAGCCCCAGTCACGCCGCATCCATCATGGTGTTTCAGCACTGGAACGTTGATCAGCTTGAGGCTGTCGTCGTAGCCGGAACCATTCCAGATCCCCTCCTTCAACTCCACCCTATTTCCCTTAGTAGTGGTGAAACAGGGATACGAGACCTCACCGGTTCTCCTGTATCCGTCAGTTGAGTGGTCATCATCGTCGATGAACGTCTCACGCACAGGATCGAGAAGGTACATGGAGACTCGTTTGTCTGCGAAGACCTGGTCCACCAGATATGAGAAGGAGTGGCTCTCATCCTCCGCGTTTGCATGCACTCCCGTGTCCGTGTACTGCCTACCCCACATGGTGTCGCAGTCCAAGCTTCCTCCACTCTGCCCGTTCTCGAAGATGACGACTTCTCCTGAGAAGCCGTCGGGGTGCTCAAGTATGCTCTGTATGAGGCCTCTCACGACATCAGAGTTAGTGCACCCCCGATACTTCCACTGAGCGTTTACCTTTACGAGCACCACGTCAGAGCTATCGAGGAGACCTGTGGGTCCGCCAAGGTGCGTGTCCTCGTGTGTCTTGTAGAACTTTAGGCCATGATTGGCCATCAACTTGAGAAGGGAGTCTACACCTTCGTGGTGATTCCCTGCACCGTCAGGCCTTGGAACGTTCATAATCTGAAATATCTCGGATCCGGAATCTCTGACCATAATACCTCTATTCTAATGCATGTGTAAATAGATATTGCGCGCGCGAACCCTTCTTCCCCATACTCTTTTCTTAAATTCTACCTGATGCAATCATGATCTAAGATGGTAGAGATCACACACCAATTGGTGCGCGCGCGTAAACCCATAGAGGAGAGGCTGGCGACGTTTTTCTCATCTCTGTGAATGAGAGGGTGAGCCCGATTGTATATTGATATAATCATAAAGAACGGTAGGGTCGTCGACGGAAACGACAATCCCTGGTTCCATGCTGATATCGGAATCAAGGAGGAGAAGATAGTGAAAGTTGGTGACCTAAGCGATGCGAATTCAGAGACGGTGATCGACGCAGAGGGCATGGTAGTCTCTCCGGGATTCATCGACATCCACAATCACTCTGACGTCGCCCTACTCGCAGATGGCCGGGCCGAGAGCATGGTGCACCAAGGGGTCACAACCATGATCACGGGTAACTGCGGGAACTCCCCCTTCCCCCTGATGGGGGATGCGCTGGAGGACGCCATCAGGAGCTACGGCTCACAGTACGACCTGGAGGTCGACTGGACGGACATGGAGGGGTACGAGGGCAGGCTCCTGAGGCAGGGCATATCCGTGAACACAGGCTTATACATCGGCCACGGAACGCTGCGCAAGGCCGTGATGGGCCGCGACAGGACTGAGCTCACCTCCGCCGACCTGGAAGCTATGAAGGAGCTCATCGGCGTGGCTATGGCTCAAGGATGCTTCGGCATCTCAACGGGGCTGGGATATTTTCCTGGCATGTATGCCCAGACTGATGAGATCGTTGAACTCGCAAAGGTGGCCTCCAGACATGGAGGGGTCTACTCTACCCACTGCAGGGCGACACATATGTTCCCCCATAGCCTGATGGAGGCCATCGAGATAGGGGAGAGGGCGGGGATACCCGTCCAGATGGCCCATATCGGGAGCTCCACGTGTCAGAGGCCAAACTGGGGGAGGGCCAGGTCCGTGACGCTGAAACTCGTGGACGCCGCGAGGGCCAGGGGTGTCGACTTCACCGCCGACATCTACCCCTACACCATCAGCGGCGGAGGTCTCACGATGTACGTCCCCGAATGGGCTCAGGAGGGGGGCATGGACAGGATGCTGGAGCGGCTCGCGGACCCGGATGCGAGGGAGATGATGAGGGCCGAGGTGGACGACATGGTACACCACCGGGGCTGGAGCCAGCTCCTCCTCCACAAGTTGTCCAGCGAGAAGTATAGGGGCTATACGGGGAAGACCGTCCAGGAGATCGCTGACGCCGAGGGCGTCGACCCCTTCGATCTGGCCTGCGATATCCTAATCCAGGAGGAGGGTCGGGTCCCGTTCATGGGCATGTTCGGCATGGAGGAGGACATCCAGGCCCTCATGAGACACGAGGCGGTGATGGTCGGTTCAGACGGCACGGCGATGTCACCGGGAGGCTCTCCCGGGGGCGGGCCCGTCCACCCGAGGAACTACGGCACGTTCGCGAGGGTGATCGAGACCTACATCGGCGGAGGGGTGCTGTCGCTGTCCCAGGGGGTGCACAAGATGACGGGGATGGCGGCCTGGAGGCTGGGATTGAGGGACAGAGGGGTCATAGTGCCAGGAGCTTACGCCGACATCACGATATTCGATCCCTCCCTCGTGAGGGAGAAGTTCACGCTAACTGAAGCCCCCGGGTTCCCAGATGGCATTCCCTACGTTCTCGTCAACGGCGTCCTCACAATAGAGAATGGCGAGCACACGGGGGCGAAGGCGGGGAAGGTCCTCCACAATCAGCGTGGATGAGGCCGAGCATACGGAGCATTCAGCGGAAGTACCTGCACATCTCGCGAGATACGTTCCTGACGAATAGTGAACTTGTTTCCTCTCTCATCTTCTTCATCCCAATACACTCCTTTCTTTAGACTACTCGTCCCCTTTCACGTTCTTACAGGAGTATGAAGGTTAAGTTTTGAGGTAGGTTCAACGCATCACGATACGCTGAACATGATCCGGGGAACCATAACGCCATACTCTCTCCGGGTAACCGTTCTGACATTAACCCTCCCTTCAGAGGCGAGCATGTTTAGAACCTCCAAGTTGATGTTTGTATCACCGAACCCCGCATCTTGTAGATCTTCCCATTCCTTCTCGGTTAATCCGAACACCTCGCCCCTTCCTCTCTGAGACATGGCCAGAGAGAGGGGAAGCAACGGGGCTTCACCTACATCTTTCAGAGTCTCGATGATACGCCTGCTAAGCTCAAACACGTTTGGCTTGAGGACAGGCGTCTTCCTCATAGGGTCCATAGGTGTGATGGACACGCCTCCACGCGTCATCTCGATGATGCTGTTCTTTGGAGGCTGAAATACGTGGGACATCTCACCCTTCACGTGTCGCAGGCCTGCTCTTACACTGCTGAACATCGCCTCACCCTCACCGAGGGCTACATAGCAGGGCATCAGCCAGTTGGCTATCCATATCGTCTCCGGATGATCCACGTGCATGGCACACAGAAGGAAGAGGCCGGTCAGCTCCTGGGCTACTCTCCGGAGAGCGTCGGGCATCCCTGCTCCCTTGGATACCTCCTCGCTGAGCAGGTGGAGCGCCACCTCGCTGTCGCATATGTCGTCAAACTCCTCGATGTAGCTCTGGAAGACGTGTCGCTCCCTGAGGGAGTCGAAGTGCATCCGATAGTTCGTGATGACCCCGTTGTGCATCAGAACAAGCTTGCCGGTATCGTCGATCCATGGATGGCTTGCTCCCAAGAAGTTGTATCTACCGTTATTCGTGGGCTCAGTCAGGTATCGGCTGTGGGCTATACCCGCATTGCCTGTGAGCTCACTGAACCCAGCCTCCTCAGCCACCCCATTTAGAGGGCCAAGGTCCTTATAGAGGTCGAACCCTCCCTCATGCAGCGTCGCCACGCCCGTTGAGTGGCCGCCTATATACCCTTCCTGGGCCCTGATGGAGTCGAGAAGGGTCTCAATGACTGGCCTGTCCCCCAGGTATGCACCTAGCTGGCACATCGATGTTCTTGAGTTTGAGGCGTTCTACATAAGGATTTTTTATAGGGTAGTGAATCACCTTAAAGAAGCGTAATCGAAAAGTGTACAGGACTCAAACGGTGATCTAATGCTGGAGGAGAAGACTTTCGACACGGGAGGAGCACTGCTCAACTACGCCGAGGGCCCGGCCTCCGGGACGCCCCTCGTATGCCTGCACGGGCTGACCGACCGCTGGCAGTACTTCCTCCCCATAATGCCCAGCCTCGCCATGAGGTGGCACACCTTCGCCTTGGACTTTAGGGGACACGGGGGCTCAAGCCGGACCCCGCCCTACAGGTACGCGGACCACGTCTCGGACACCATCGCCTTCCTCGAGGGCGTTGTGAAGGAGAAGGCGGTGATCTTCGGCAGCTCTATGGGGGGCATGATCTCGCTGATAGTTGCGGGAAAGCGCCCCGACCTCGTCAAGGCGGTGATCTTCGGGGACGCCTCCATCAAGGTGGAGCACGTCCGGGAGGTGATGGCCCTGTACCACAGCTACTGGGAGGGATGGAAGGAGCTGGCCGCCCACGACGAACCCATGGATGAGCTGGTCAGGGCGGTCTCGGAGATGCCCGTCAGTGTCCCTGGCCAGGGGAAGAGCACATACGGGGAGGGGCTGGACTACACGGCGCTCCTCAACAAGGCCATATACCTCCGCCACCTTGACCCGGAGGTCCTCACCGACTGGGCAAACGGGGCAGACGACGTCGGGGCCTATGAGAACGTGACCCAGGGCTACGACGAGGAGCTCCTCAGGGAGGTCTCCTGCCCCGTCATCATACTCCAGGGTAACAAAGAGAAGGGAGCCATCATGTCAGACGCTGAGGTCGAATACGCATTGACCCTGATGCCACACGCCCGCCACGTTTACCTGGGGGATGTCGGCCACAACCTCGGGCTCTACTCCTGGGACGTGGGACGCCTGCTCCAGGTGATCAACACCTTCCTGGAGTCCATCCAGTAGAACTCTGAGAGTACATATACGCTCACGTCGAGAAATGATGCGGTAGACTTCGCTAAACTATGCCGATGCTACAGTGCTCACATACAGCACATTGACCTATGGTACGATCCCCTAGAAAGGCTTCGTAAGACCGTTCCTCATGGTCTTATATACCATATAGGAGTTCTCAGAGGACACCAGCGAGTAAAGGTCGGTGAAATAGATTGAGATATCAAGCAAACGTGAACGTGAAACACAAGCCCAGGGTAACCTGCACCGTCGAGGCCAGGGACATCAAGGAGGCGGCGAGGGAGGTACGCCGCAGATACGCCAACCATCAAGGGTTCTCGCTCAACGCCTCATTTTAACCCTTAGCGTTCTCTTCGTGTTTTCACCTGAGAGACGTATTTCTCTCTAAAATTGAGGCTTTTAATAGAAAAAAGGAGAAACAACTAAGTGTACCCGGTTCCAGCGCTCCCTCTCAACATATAAATGGGAGACTCCGAGTCGTAAAATGATATGTCATCCGAGGTTATGGTGGGAAACAAGGCTTGCGCCACCGGAGTCAAGCTGGCGAGGGTCCAGGTCGCAAGCGCTTACCCCATCACCCCCCAGACCACCATCACTCAGTACCTCTCGGAGATGCACGCGAACGCCGAGTTCGACTTCGACTTCGTGAACGTCGAGGGGGAGCTCACGGCACAGCTCATCGTCCAGGGCGCCTCGAGGGTGGGAGCCAGGACCTTCACCTGCACGGCGGGCCCGG
>JADHWN010000026.1 GCA_016783455.1 Candidatus Bathyarchaeota archaeon | reverse complement strand
CATGGGTAGGAGCCTGGGCTGCATCGCCTTGGAGCTGGCCGGCAAGGTGGCCCTCTACAACATGCTGGTGAACATGTGAGGAGATTGTGGGAACCGGTGGATGGGGTTACAACCGATAAATGATGGTCCACAAAGCATCGTTCTTTACTTTTATCCATGTGTAACTAAGTGTAAAGCTACTAAAATGACAAGGCAGTGGTTACCCGCGCTTTAAGTAGTAAAGACTATTCTCCATGCCCTTTGATGACTATGTAATGCCAGAACCTTTCTCGAAATCGCCCTCACTTACGAGACTGTCCCCCTCGCAAAACGAATTCGGCTCCCTCTGACGGATATATTTTCAGAGACGAACCGTACCTCACATCGGGCCCCACCTGCCTCAAGGAGCGCTCCACCGACTCCTCCAGCGTCAGCCCCCCGGTCACGCCCTCAAGGAGGGCGAGGGTCGCCCTGTCCGTATGCGCTAGGGAGACGGGTCCATCCCAGCTCACGTAGGCCGCGGCGCCGGCATCCAGGAAGGCCTCTGCTAGTTCCGGTGAGGCGAGGCCGTCGCAGCCCATGAGGATGACCAGCGCCCCCTCGAGTTCCTCCTTCATGAAGCGGCGCACGAAGCTCGACCCGACTGCGAAGAAGAGGTCGGAGCCCCTGGTCGTCCTGGCGATGTGGACCTCGTTGGCCAGCTGCTCCAAGATGTGCCGGGTGCTGTCGTATCTCTCCCCCGTGAAGAACCATACCGAGTCCTCGAACACGCCGCTGTGAACCCTCATGACTACGGCGGAGGAACCGGAAGGGATCGACTTCAGATGGTCCACGGAGACCTCGGAGCCCCCAATGACCTCCACATCATACCCAGCAGAACAGAAGAGATCAACGCAGGAGGAGGTGAAATCACCCTCTGAGTCAGGCGACAGGGGGTCAATTATGGTCACCGACACCCTCTCAAGCTTCTGATCCTTGCCCAGCGAGTCAGCTACGATGAGGAGCCCTATCACGGCGAACAGGGCGATGAGGACACTCCTGTTGGACGACTGCCTCTCCCTTGAGGGCATTCAGTTTCCCACGGGGGTAGTAACCATGCCCCATTGTGAAAACGTCTGAGTTACCCCAAAGGCCTACTCCGGGGATACATCCTCCGACGCTTACGGCGCGTACAATTATATGATTAAGGTAGAGCTTGTAGTCATCATATAAGGCTGTAAAAGAAATTATTCACGATGTCGTGAGAGCTAAAATGGATGGTGCCGTCTCCACTTCACTCGTAGTTAAAAAAGAAGGGGAGTATTTAGGGCGAGTTGATAACAGTATCACTTGGGCTTAGGAACTGTGTGGCTGAAGTTCCCATCTCTATAATAGGCGTTGAAGCTCTTCTCACAGGCAGCACATCTGTATCCCGTTACGTCGAATAGTCCGAATTTCCATGTCTTACCTGTCTTTGCTCCTTCCTTTCCACATCGAGGACAGTTCATTTTTTACCCTCATATAATAAGAAATCTATATATTTAATATACTTTCGCTCGCGACAAACTCTAGATAGAATGCAGTAAACCCTTGACACATGCAAAATACGTCTTCTAAAAAGAACTAGGTGAAGATCGATTTCATTTTCTCGGCAACTTGATTTATCCCATGGTCTATGCCTAAGAGATGACATAAAGAAAATTCCGTTTCAGTCTCGCGATAATTTAAACAGTCTATGTTTCTGTGATTTCGATCCTCTTTCCTAGTTTGATTCTTGTTACACAATGTAAGTGAAAAATGGGCTCTAGAGATTTCATTTAATCTACTCACTGTAAGAGCGCACTCCCTTTTTTAATCACTCCGGTTTTGTCCACTAGAAAGAATATGTAAAACCTATTCTCAGTCAGAACCTTCCTGGGGCTTCGGTGCAAGCCCGGGCATCGTGACCTCTCCCCCTCCTCTGAGGTAGAGGATTGTTGCGCCAGCGATGAGGAATGTTCCCAAGACACCGATGATGATGTGGGGGTACGGGAACCCTGTCAAAGCCTCGTACAGGGTTTTACGGACGAAGGGGAAGGCGGAGTAGACCACCGTGGATATGACGGCCGTGGATATGACCAGGACGACGAGGTAGCCCATCTGTCCCTTCGAAACCTTGTCTAGGTCGGAGTCCTCCGCGCCCCTACCCTCAAGCTCATCCCTGACCTCCTTGAAGATGGCAGTGTACCTCAGTGTGAGGTAGGTCGTCTGGAGGAGGAGGCCCACCCCGAAGACCCACATCGGAGAGACCATGGTCTCGGCCTCGTAGGGCAGAATGAGGTTCACCCAGTTGAACATAGAGAAGTCCAACACCGAAGGGAAGAACATGAGCATGTTTAGAGAGAAGAGCTTCCCATAGTCGGCCTCCCTCCCACCGCGCCAGAAGAGAAACGAGAGGGCCATCACGAGGACGAGTATGAATAGATCGACATAGTCCGGGTCAGCCCCCCAAGACATAAGGAGGGGGCCGAGGGCCGTGACCGCGTAGGGCTTGAATTTGGAGTAGAGAGAGGTCTGGAGCATGGTGACAGCCACCATGTACGTGGAGGCCAGAGCGACCCCCAGCTCCGTGAACCTGATGTACGTCTCGGTCTTCATCTCAAGCCCTCTGCCGAATCAGTGCCTGGGCGAATGACTGGGTATCAGGATCCCAGCTCACCACCGTCGCCCCCATTTTGCGTAGCCTCATCACCAACGGCCTGTTGTGGTAGTGGAGAAGCTCCGCGGCGATGTCCTCCACGTCCCTTGAGGCGGCCACGCTGTAACCCTGGACGTTGAAGATGATGATATTGGGGTTACGCCGCAACCTCCCGATGTACTTGTAGAGCTCCCGTATCCCCTCGAAGAGCCCCGTGCTTTTGGAGATGTCGAGCATGGTGATGACGATGAAGAGGGGGGATGTGCCGATGATGTGGCCCCTGCAGCTTATGATGGCCTCCTTCAGGGACTCACCGCCGTACTTGATGTTGACGTTCACCATCTCCCTCATGATACGGAACTGCTGTTTCCGCCCTGTGTCGGGGAAGATGACCCTGCTTGTGCTCGTGGGGCTCTTCCTGTTCGTCGACGGGAGAACCATTGGCTCCACCGGCTCTTCGATCTGATCCACCATAGAGAGAACTGCGTCGAGCCCTGGGGGGATATCTGCCTGCTGGTAGGTGCCCTCCCACTCGTGGGCGTCGTAGTCGTAGATGCAGAGCCCCACCTGGCACTCCCTGTTAAGGTAAAAGTCCGCAAAGCCCAGAGCCGCCCTGACTGCGTGCTCAAGGGTGCTCCTCACAGTCGTCCCCAGTGCCATGTGAGCGGCCGTGTCGAGGAAGATCCAGACGGCCTTCTTCCCCTCCTTTTCGTACGAGTTCACCTGGTAAGCCGAGGGGGAGGACGAGAGCCTACGCGCCGTCACCTTCCAGTTGATGCTTCGATAAGGGTCCCCCGGCTGGTAGTCCCTCACCTCCAGGAAGTCGGTGGTGGGGAACCCGAACTTGATCCTGGCGTCCATGGGCATGGGGACCCGGGTGATGGCCTTCCTCTCCCTCACCCTCTTGACAAAGAGGGGCTTCGGCTGGACGATATACGTCCGAAGCGCTGGATGTTCTCCGAGCTGGTTGCCTGTGATCTGGAGGGGGTGCCTCGTCTCCCACGAGACCGTCTCAAGCTCGTAGCGCCCCCTCTTTGCGCAGGTGACCCTGTAGCTGATGGTCTCCGTCGCCTCCATCGGCCCCTTCCAGAGGACCTTGAAGTTGGTCCCGTCCTCCAGCCTGAAGCTCTCCGGGAGGACGTCGCTGAACGTCACCGGCCCGACGCCCCCTCTCACGGTGGCGGTGATGGTGTCGGTGACCTGATTATCCACCCAGATCTTCTGGTCCTCCCCCTGCCTCTCGATGATGACCTCCCTGGGCTGCCCTATCAGGATCCCTAGGGCGAGGAAGACGATGGGGAACATGCCGAGGACGATCAGGATGAGGTTGCCCAGGAACATACCCATAACTAGGAACGTGACCCCGCTCACGATGAGCTCCTGTATGTCCCGGGTGAGCATACCTCGACTCTCACCCGCTCACGAACTGCTTGGGGACCTCCACCTGACTCAGGATCTCGTCCACAATCGACGAGACGCTGAAGGTACCCTCGATAGCGTACTCCATCTTCATGATCATCCTGTGGCCCAGGGCGTCGTTGACGAACATCTTCACGTCGTCGGGGGTCACGAAGTTCCGACCGTTGATGGCGGCATGTGACCTGGCCACCTTGAGCAGCGAAAGGCCTCCCCTTGGGCTGGCGCCGACCTCGATCACCGGGTTAATCCGGGTGAGGCGTACGATGTCGCTGATATAGTCGAGGATCTGGTCGTCGACGTAGATCTCCCGCTCGATGAACTGCTGCATCTCCACGAACTGGGCCTGGTTGGTGACCGGCTCTATGATGTCCGTGGGGTCGTCGCGCCTCCAGTCGAGCCTCCTCTTCAGGATGAGGGTCTCTTCCTCCCGGGTCTGCACGTAGCCCATGGAGAGCTTCAGGAGGAACCTGTCCATCTGAGCCTCAGGCAGGGGGTACGTCCCCTCCAGCTCGATGGGGTTCTGGGTGGCGATGACGAAGAAGGGCGCGGTGAGCTTGTGGGTCTCACCCTCGATGGTGCACTGGCGCTCCTCCATCGCCTCCAGGAGCGCGGACTGGGTCTTCGGCGGAGACCTGTTGATCTCGTCGGCCAGAAGGATGTTCGTGAATATAGGCCCCTTCTCGAGGACGAACTTGGACTCGGTCAGCCTCCAGACCCTGGTCCCGAGGATGTCGGCTGCCATGAGGTCCGGGGTGAACTGGATTCGCCGCCAGACGCAGCCAGTTACTTTGGCGAAGGTCTTGGCTAGGAGGGTCTTCCCCAGGCCTGGAAAGTCCTCGAAGAGCATGTGGCCGTTGGCGAGGCTAGCCGCGAGCATCTTCTTGAGGAGGAACCTGTTGCCTACGAAATAGGTCCCGACTTCGTCAAGGATCTTTGCGCAGATCTCCTTTACTTCCCATACGTTCATTTAACATTCCTTCATTGACTGTCCGAAGCCGCCTGAGCGGCATCCACCTCGACCCCTCCAGGAACGGGGATCCCCCCGATGCCGGTAGGGACCATCCGGCTTATAGTCCTTTGGAGGATCGCGAGGCGGGTCTCCATATTCTGGTTATCTATGACTAGTGCCCGCCCCCTCCGGGAGACGTTTGGCTTCTCCTCGTCCTGATACTTGATAAGGTCCCCCAGGAGCTCGGATATCTCCTCGTCGGAGACTTGATTCTCGTTTAGGAAAAGGGCGAGCTTCACAAGGAGCCTGTCCTTGTTCCCATGGGTCACGAACTCCTCGATCATCTCGGTGAACCCCACGAACCTGTCCCCCTTGTAAGTGGTGACCTGCTGGAGGTGCTTACGCCAGTCCCCGAGCCTGTTCCTCACCATGATGGACTTCTGCATCCCCCGCCTCATAACCGTGAACAGGAGGGCCGCGAATATGCAGATGCCCGTCCATTCGACGTATGGCGTGAGTTGGGAGATGCCCGGAGCCAGCTTGGCAAGGCCCCCCAGGAAGAAGCCGTAGTAGAGCCCGCTGATGAGGCTGATGGAGACGGAAACGAGGTAGTTGGAAGCGAGGCCCCCGAAGGAGGAGAGGTAGGCGTTCTCGGAGTCCTTGAAGACTGCGAAGAGGGTGAAGACGGCAGCGATGGATACGCCGAGGTTGATGAACTGCCCCACGGCCTCAATTAAGCCACTCGGCTCTCCCGCCCCGCTGGAGGCTATGAGGAGGGAGATGATGCGGATGGCGATCTGCCCCTCCGCGTAGATAGTGGCGCTGATAGCCACGGCCTTCAATCCCGGCTGCTTCCTCATCTGGGCCAACGTGGCGATGATATTGTAGACGAGGACGACGCCGAAGGCCCCGGAGAGGAGGTAACCCGCCTGATTGATCTTCTCGGCCGGGTTCAGGATAAGAAACAGGGAGAAGAAGGCGGCGAAGGCGACGGCGTAGAGGGTGCCCACGAGGACCTCAGCGAGGGGCCCCTCGAAGAAGACGCCTACCAGGCTGGCGAGGTAGAAGACTGTGAGGGCGACGAGGAAGGGCACCAGGAGGAGGTCGAGGCTCATAGAGGCCATCTGATCCGACATGGGGAGGAAGTTGCCGAGGTCCCCGAGGGTGAAATCGTTGAAGTAGATGAGCCATCCCAGGAGGCTCCCGAGTAGGATGTAGAGCACGGTGCTCCTTGAGGCGTTGCCATTGGAGTTCCTACTCATCCACGATCGACCCCTCAAGTATCTCCACGGCCTTAACGCACTTGTCGAACATCTCCTTCGTGGGCCTGGAGGTGCTGTAATCGGCGATCTCGAACGCGGTCACCAGGTAGTCGAGGGCCTGGGCACCATTGGGCTGTATCCTCCTGAGCAGGGCGTCCTGGTACTCCCTGGGCGTCATGCTGTCGGTCACCTCACTGTACATCCGTTGGTTCTTCCTATAGAACCTGTTGAATAGCTTGACGATCCCCTCCTTGTAGTTCTCGTAGACGAGGGGTCCCTCGTCGATCTCCTCGAGCTCCGACTCCGCCTCCTCCTTTCGAGTGAGCGTTATCGGGCTCCTACCCCTCCTAGACAGGACGACGACGGCTCCGACCAGCACCGTTGCCCCTGCCGCCATGAGTATGATGTTGTAGGGGAACGTGGTCAGGACCTGGAGGAGGCTGGTCTTGGGGGGTAGCCTCATCGAGACCGCTACGCCGAAGCTGGTGTTGGAGCCGAGGAAGTAGTTGGTGTCCCCCATGAACATGCTCACGTTCCTATCACCCTCCGTCTCAAATATGTGGGTCACCGACACCTGACCACCCCTATCGGATGTGAGGCTCATAACCTCGTCGTCCAACACCATCGAGACCGTCTCGTTGACGACGGGCTCCCCGTTTGTGCTGTCCAGCAGCGTTCCCGAGAACGTGATGGGCTCCCCGACGTACGCCTCACTCGGTGCGTCTATGGAGGCCTCGGTCCTCGTCATGACCCTGATGTCGGGGTCGCTGTTCGAGCCCGAGTAGATCTCGTTGGGCAGGGTCTTCGCCACCAGATGGTAGTCCCCGACCTGCATGTCGGGTTTGACCTTACAGGTTATCTGATACAGGCCATCCTCTACCACGCCTACCCCGACCCGGACCCCGGTCTCATTCTTCTCCACCTTGAGGAATATCTCCACGGTGAGGCCGCTAACATCTGTCCCGTTTACCGTCCTAACGGTGCCGGACACACTGAAGTAGTCGTCCTTCAACGTCGTGTTGGGGTTGTAGATGATCTCCGTGACCGTGGATATCTTGTTCAGGCCAATGGGCTTCTCGATGTACCTCTCCGGAGTCGCGTCGAAGGTGATCCAGCCGAGACCCTCGAAGTAGGCCTCTGCCCACATATGGCCCTTATTGGGCATCACGCGCTGGTAGGTGAGATCGGGGACCATGAGGAACCCGGCTACCACCCTCACTGGGAGGCCCAGGCTCCTGGCGAGTAGAACGAATGCGGAGTTGAAGTGGGCGCAGGTCCCCTTCGTCTGGTTGAAGAGGAACCACTCGACGGGGTCCATGCCCTCAGGCACTGGCTCGAAGTCTGCGCCGTACTCGAAGTTATCCCTCATGTGTCTCTCAAGGGCCTTGAGCCGCTCGTAGGGTGATTCTATACCCTCGATGATTCTCGACGCGTAGGGATACAACTCGGATCTGAGCCCGTTGGGGACCTGCTGATACTCCTCGTCGTAGCGGATGGTGGCGCCCTCTACAGTTTCCAACGAGAAGTCGTACAGGGCGTAGGTCACGTCGTAGGGGGTGATGAAGGCCGTGATGGGTGAGTAAATCTGTAATGAAGGATACCTGAAAATTAATACATCGAAACTGATTTGGAGCGCGTTTAATGTTACGGGAGCGAACGTTGTGAGGTTGAAGAGGGGATGAACTCCGTAGGTGATGATGTCTAGGCTGCTCTCTAACGACACATTCGTGCCCAGTATCTCCCCATCATAGCTGATTGGCTCACGCCACTCGTACCGGTCCCACTGACCGTCCTCGTAGGTCTCCCCCACGGTCCACCTCAGGTACTGGGTCATGGGAGCACCCCAGATCTCGAAGAGAGGGGAATCCACTCCAAGCGGTACTCCCTTGACCTTGATCCTTTCCTTGTTTGCCTTGATCCTCTCTCCGGGCTCCTCTGTGGCGGCTGTCATCTCCTGCTCTATTTCAACCTGGAAGTCGACGTCGGAGAGATCGCCCAGGAAGTTGATGGCGACCGACATCAGGCTCACAGAGAACAGGAGCACACTGATGAAGACAGCTAGCTTCACGTAACTATTCATCTACTTTTAATTCCCCTCAATGTGTTTTATCTTTTTACGAACCATTAATAGGTTATTGACCTCCCGATCGGGCATATGGATACGGGGGATTTCAACGTTCTCTGCATTATAACGTCACTGACCCCATCATTATTTTAGGTATTGTGTTATCTGCCCAAGACATTGTTAGCAAGTTTATAGTGGGGAAAGGTCCCCGCCTTTTATACCTCAGTTCACCTTTTATTGCCCTCGAACCCCTTTTCCCACATATGTGGACCGTCAGATCCGAGTCTGGAACCCTACGGGCAGTCCTGGTACAGGAGTCCATCGAGCAGTTCTGGGAGAAAAAGTTCCCTTTCACCGGTATAGAGTCGAACACCAACCTCCTGGCTCGATCCCCTCATGCTGCCATAGACGGTGGCAGAGAGCAGTGGCGGCAGCTCTCGAAGTACCTCGAGGCTGAGGGAGTGAACGTATTCGAGGTGACCTCCATCCTTGAGAAGGCCCTCGACTCTGCCACCCAGGGGGAGCGACGCCAGATGGTTGAGCAGGTCTGGAGGGACATGCCAGTGGCCCCCAAAGCGGAGGACCTGACAGTCGAGCATCTCCTCCGCGGCTATCCTCCTAAGCCCTACTATGACAGAGGAGCTGACAGGGTGGTGCTCCCCGACTTCCAGCGTGTGGGGTGGCCCTACCCCAGGGACACCTCCTTCACAACCCAGGTGGGCACCGTCATCTGCAACATGAGGCGCTACAGCAGGCGGTTCGAGCCCCGAGTCGTGAAGCTAGCGTACGAGTACGATCCCGTCCTGAGTGAGAAGGTGGAGGTCATCTACGACGCCAACGAGACTCAAGAGTCCCTGACGGAGCCCCCGTGCATCGAGGGAGGGGACACCCACATCGTGGACGAGGAGACCATCGCCGTCGGCCTCGGGCAGAGATCGACGCACACGGGGTTCATGGAAGCAGCTAAGGCCTTCTTCGACCGAGACCCTGATGGAGAGCTCAGGTACATCTGCGCCGTGAAGCTCCCGGACTACCCAGCCTTGGACTACATGCACCTCGATGTCGTCATAAACTACCCCGACAGGGGGAAAGCCCTGGTGATGCCTTACATCTTCGAGGGGGAGACGGTGAAAAGCGTGGCCAAGAAGAGCCTCCTCCTGAAGGCCCTTGAGGCCCTCAGAGCCCAGAGCGAGAGGGACGGAAGACCCATGGGACCGATGGTCCACCCCGACGCCTTCAGGGATGCGGGGAGCTGCCTAGTCTACGAGAGGGGAACTCATGGCCCTGAGCTCGCGGGTAAGTGGACGAGCTTCATCGGCTTCCTTGTGTCTGAGGACAAGTTAGAGGAAGACGGGATAATCTATGTCGGTGGGATTCCTGATGAGGAGAACGACGTGGAGCATCTCATGATGGCTCTGATGGAGCAGGCAAGGGGGGCATCCAACATCGTGACGCTGAAGCCTGGGAAAATAGTAGCCTTCGAGAGGAACCACGTAACAAACGGGGAGCTGAGGGCTCACGGTATCGAGGTGAAGGAGTGGGAGGACAGCTACCTTGACATGCTGGGGGGGCCCCACTGCTCGACCTCCCCCCTGTTGAGGGACCCAGTGTAGAGAGCTATCTTAAACCGTCCAGGTTTTTCTTGGCTGCCTCCCCGTTCTCACCCATCACCTTCCAGGCACTCTCAAGCTTCTCACACGAGTACTCGCCGCAGTCAGCACAGGTGTGGTGACCCTTCTCGACTCCGCATATCCTAGGTGGGCACTCGTTTGCCCACTTGAACACACGGGGGCCTTGGCATCCGTCGCAGACCACCTCCTCAGGGGTGAAGGACATCTCATCCGAGCTCCATTGTTTGGCTACCTCAGCCATCTTGGAGGCGTCGTCCTTCTAGGTAGCGAGGTATGCGGGGCATCCGCCACATTTTATCCCACAGTATCCTATCTTCTCAGTATTATCGCTCATGTTGGACACTGAATTTGTTGATAATTATAGATAAAACAATTTTCGTAAAATCAACTTGACGGTGTAGAGTAAAAGTGGGGTCAGAAGTGCCTGAAGCAGCGTTCGCCTGTGAAGGCCATGGCGATGCCATGCTCGTTGCAGGCCTCCCTGACGCTCTTATCGCGGATGGAGCCCCCGGGCTGGATGCATGCAGCTACGCCGTACTCTGCTAGGAGGTCGATGGAGTCCCTGAAGGGAAAGAAGCCGTCCGATGCCAGTACTGAACCTGGGATCTTCTCCTTATGGCCTCCTGCGACGGCCTTCTCCAGTGCGAGCCTCACGGCTGTCACCCTGTCCTGCTGGCCCGTCCCCACTCCCAGGGTCGCCCCCCCATTCGCCAGTACTATCCCGTTTGATCTCACGTTCATGCAGACGTACCATGCGAAGAGTAGGTCCTTCATCTCTCGTGGGCTTGCCTTCTTCTCGGTGACGAATTCTAGGTCATCCGGGCCCTTAATCTTCGTGAGCATGGGCGCGGAGATGACTAAGGAGCCGTCCATCTGGATAGAGATATTGAGGGGCCAAAGTGGGTCACCGATGAAGCGACTCATCTTATCCAGGTTCCCTGCCTGAAGAACCCTGAGGTCCTTCTTCCCCTCGAAGACCTCCAGCGCCTCAGCCTCGAAGCCCGTGGCGACTACTCCCTCCACATAGGTGGACAGTATCTCCTCGGCCGTTTCCGCGTCAACCTCGGTGTTGAACCCAACGAAGCTGCCGAAGGCTGCTACGGCGTCGCTCTCCCTAGCCCTGACATAGACCTCCTTCAGGCTATCGTCACTACCTTGTGAGACGGCCACTCCCGAGGGGTTGAGGTGCTTCATGACTGCACAGGCCGGCTCGTCGAAGTATCTGACGATGTTGAGGCTGTTGTTCACGTCCTCCAGATTGGTCTGACTGAGGCCGCCCTTTCCCGTCTTGACAACCTTGAGCGCCCCAGTCGTCAGGTCGCCCTCCTTGGGCGCGTAGAATGCAGCGGGCTGGTGGGGGTTCTCCCCATACCTGAGGCTCATGGCCTTACCGTAGACGATCTCCTCGTCCCCGATGACGATCTTCACCGTTTCGGGGAACTCCTCCTCGAGCTTTGTGCGGTACATCCTCCTTAGCTTCTTGGACAATCCTATCCCTCCCTCCCTTCGAGGTAAGCAACTATCGCGGAGTCATACCCCTCCGTTCGCTTAAATGCCTTCTCCGCAAGGCTCCTCCTGAGTTCTGTGGTGAGTTCACCTTCGTTCTCCCTCAGAGTCTTGATGACCTCAGGATACTGAGCAGGGTCAGTGATGATCGCCACGCGATCGTACAGGAGCGCGGCCTTGGCTGCTGAACGGGTCATTGAGGGGCCTCCGATGTCTATGTTCTCAGCGGCTGTCTCGAGGTCGGCTCCACCCTCGACGACCTTCTCGAAGGGGTACAGGTTGGAGACGACGATGTCTATGGGCTTGACGCTATTCTTGTTCATCCACTTCACGTGGGACGGGTCCTCCCTGTTCAGGAGGAGGCCTCCATGGACCTTAGGGTGTAGGGTCTTCACGAGCCCTCCGGGGCTCTCTGGGTGGCCCGTGTAGTCCGAGACCTCTACAAGCTTCCCATAACCGAGCTCCCTGATCCTCCTTGCAGTCCCGCCGGAGCTCACGATCTCGACGCCGTACTCCCCTAGAGCCTCGACTAGCTCCTCGAGACCATTCTTATCGTATACGCTAATCAGAGCCCTCTTTATCACCCTGAATCAACCTCTCAGTTAGATGGAGTTTTCTTATCTAAGAAATTATCTGGGGGATTTTTCATTGAAGGGGGCAACTTGTCCTCTGCTTGAACGCTCCAAAACAATTGAAAAAAGGGAGGTAGGGTGTCAGACCTTTCTGTTTGGACCTGGGAGCAGTATGTCGTGGGGGTTGATCTCCGACGAGCCGCGTTCGGTGACGAGCGCTAGCTTCGACTTCTCAGACATCTCAGGTATCGTCTTTGCGCCGACGTAGCCCATAGCCGCCTTGAGGCCCCCGACGAACTCCGAGACTATATCAGAGACGTTGCCCCTGTAGGGAACCCATCCCTCGACTCCCTCGTTGACCGACTTCGACGGCTGACTGTACCTGTCCTGGGCGTAGCGCTTCTTCCGTGCAGCCGCGCTCCCCATGCCGTAGTACTCCTTGTAGTAGCGGCCCTCCATGGCGACGAGGCGTCCCGGGCTCTCGCTTGTGCCCGCGAAGACGTTACCCATCATGGCGCAGTCCCCTCCCACGGCCAAGGCGACGGCTATATCGCCGGGATTCCTGATCCCACCATCTGATATGATCGTCGCATCTGATCCGTAGTCCTTGATCGCGTCTGCGACCTGGGCTGTGGCGTACAGTGTGGGAGCCCCTGCCCTTGTGACGACGCTCGTGCTGCAGATTGAGCCGCTTCCTATGCCGACCCTGAAGCCTGCGATCCCCTCGAGCTTGGTGAGGCAGTCCTCTGCCGCCTCGTACGTGCCGATGTTGCCCACGATCATCTCGGCTGAGACGTTGTCAAGCACCTTCTTGGTGGCGTCGAAGCAGTTCTTGTTGTGGAAGTGGGCGACGTCTGTGAACAGTATGTCCACATACTCGTCGAGGGCGACTGCCCTGTCATAGTCGAAGGGACTGATAGCCGCTGCGCAGATCAGCCTTCCTGCTTCGTCCCTTATGGCGTCGGGGTAGGTGCCCTTGAGGGTGATGTCCCTCATTGTGATCAGGCCTCGTACCCTGTTCTGGCCGTTGACTATCGGGAGCTTCTCTATGCGGTGCTCGTGGAGGATCGACTTCGCCTCCTCTTGGGTGATGTCCTCGCCTGCGGTGACGACCTTCTTCGTCATCACGTCTTTGACCTTGAGCCCCGGTTCTGCGAGGCGGAAGTCTCGCCAGGTAACGATCCCGACGACGCTCTCGTTCCCATCGACGACCGGGAAGCCGTGGATGTTATGCTCCTCCATGAGGCCCACCAAGTTTTGGATGGTCGAGTCGGGGCTCACGGTGACGACGTCCCTGATGATGAGGGCCTCGGCCCTCTTCACGGCCCGAGCCATCTCCACCTCCTCGTCTGCCGTGCAGTTCCTGTGGAGGACGCCTAGGCCGCCGTCGCGAGCGAGGGCTATCGCCATTTCGCTCTCTGTGACTGTGTCCATTGGGGATGAGATGAAGGGGACGTTGAGCTCGACGTTCCGGGTGACCCGGCTCCTCACATCTGCTTCAGATGGCTCGATTGTGGTCCAGCCCGGGAGAAGGAGAACATCGTTGAAGGTCAGGGCGTGATCAGCGTTCTTGAACTTTTCACGAAAACCCATCTCTTACACTCTTCGATTTTAAAAATCTTGGTTGGATAAGCCCTTATTAACATTTCCGTTTCAAAAACGTGGAAATTTTCATCTAAATTGTACACGTTTAAGGTGTTAAAGGCCCCACAGACATGCCCTGGGACTCCGGAAGCCGACCCCATAACATAATTACTGCGGGGGGTGAATCAGGTTCAGAGGTTTGTTGTGATGGTTAAGGTTCTCGTAAACGCGGGGGTGCGTAACTTCCCCGAGGATGTGGCTGAGACTCTGAAGCCCCACGCGGAGGTAGTCTACATGTCTCCGAGTGAAGAGGGATACCTCGACGTCCTGAGCGAATCGGAGGCCATCATTTTAGGCACCGGGGTCATAAACGCAGAGTTCCTCGACGCCGCGCCCAAGTTGGGGCTCGCCGCAAGATTCGGTGTGGGCTACGACAACGTGGATGTCGCGGAGTGCAGCAGACGAGGAATCCATGTCACCCACACTCCGGACGTCCTGTCCTCCGCTGTAGCGGACCTGACCCTGGGACTCATCCTCTCCCTGATGCGTGGGATCGTGGACGCGAACACCTACGCAAGAGTGGAGTGGTCCCTAAGGCGGTCCAGGCTCCCCTTCGGTCGGGACATGGAAGGGATGACCTTTGGGATAGTGGGCTTAGGGCGGATCGGAGTCGAGGTCGCCCGGAGAGCACACGGCTTCGGCATGAAAATCGTCTACAGCGATGTCGTGAAGAGACCCGACGTCGAGAGGGAACTCGGCGCGGAATTCTCCGGATTCGAGGATCTGCTGAAGGAGTCAGATATTGTCTCCATCCACGTCCCTCTGCTCCCATCCACGAGGCACCTCATCGGGAGGAAGGAGCTGAGGCTGATGAAACCCACAGCTGTGATCATCAACACGTCCCGAGGGCTCACGATCGATCAGGAGGCCCTAGTCGAGGCCCTAGAGGAGGGCAGGATCGCTGGTGCAGGGCTCGACGTCTTTGAGGAGGAGCCTCTCCTCTCGGAGAGCGGGCTCACGAGGATGAGTAACGTAGTCCTGACGCCCCATATCGGCTCAGCTACCATCGAGACCAGGAGGAGGATGGCCGAGGTCTGCGCAGAGAACGTGAAAGCGTTCCTGGAGGGGAAGACCCCGCCCAACCTCGTCCCCGAGCAGAGGTCGTGAAACCACCTACCGCTCTAGGCCAGGAGGGATCCTCGACTCACAGGGAACTCCTGTCTGGCATAGGCCGCAGCCGTATCCCTCGAAACCATAGTTACTCCTCACGTACTCGCTTGTCGCGTTGATGTGCTTGCTGCATAGGTTCTTGTCGTGGCCTTCCTTGGAGATGGCGCCAACGGGGCATCGGTCGATGCATACCCCGCAAGTACCATCCGCGTAGAGGAGGCAGTAGGCATGGTGGTCCTCGTAGCGCCTCTCTGAAACGGGGATGTCGATCTGCGCGATGACCGAGCCGGCCCGCATGGCCTTCCCCACTGGGGTAATCAACCCGTCGCTCAACCCGAAGGTGCCGAGCCCCGCGGTGTATGCGGCGTGCCTCTCCGACCAGTTGGATGCGCGGCCGTATTTTTCGGAGGTCGCCGTCTTGAACTCGGCTGTTATCATAGGTGCTACCGCCTTATAGCCAGCCTCTTTGAGGGCCTCGACGATGTGTCTCCGCAGTGCCCTGTTGCACTCCTCGCCGTAAATCCTTGATCTAGCCCATCTCTCGTTGGGCCATTTTTCCTGGAGGCGGTGCTCGACCTTGGTCGCTTCCGTCTGGGGCAGTATCCAGCTGATCACCGTGAGCTCAACCGGTCTCACCTTAATTTCTGGATAGGCAGTCTCAAACCACTCGACGGGGGTAAGGAAGAAGCCTCCGATATCCTCCTTATAGAAGGGGTACAGAGGGTCAGCGCCTGAGGAGAAACCTACAGCGGGGGTGCCCCAGGCCTTCTCGTCAGCTTCATTCCTCATTGAGTTCTCGGGGGACTCGTCGATGAACGTCCTGATGGCACCCTCTATCCAGGCTGCCGGATCCGTTACTTCATACAATGGGACGGTACACCATGATGGGATGTGGAACCGCTCCTTAAAACTGAGAACCTCAGCCCAGCGCAACCCTTTTCACGGCACACAGAGCCTTAACAGTGATTCCTGAGGGGGATGTATTCTGCCGGGTCTGGTTGACGACTGGCTGATGATCGTATTAAGCTACTTCTACGTCGTCTCCATGATACTCCTGTCGTCGAGGTTGAGCAGTCTTGACTTCTCCCAGAAGGTCTCCCGTAAGTTCCTGCATGCCATGATCGGGAACCTCGTCTTCTTCATACCCTTCTTCAGTTGGGGCCTCTCACCCTTCCTCGTCGCATCTCCCTTCATCGCCGTAACCTTCCTCACCTCGCCCCTGTCACCGTGGGGCTTCCTGAGGGAGAGGCTGAGGGGGCTATCCGAGCTGACCGAGGAGGGCCATCACACGGGCCTCATCCTCTACTCAATCTCCTTCTCTCTCCTGGCTCTCCTTTACGCACCGATGCCCTACGTCATCGCCTCCGGAGTCCTCCCCATGGCCTACGGGGACAGCGCAGCAGCTCTCGTGGGGCAGAGGATGGGGAGGAGGAAGTACCGTCTGGTCACAGAGAAGAGCCTCGAGGGCTCGCTGGCCATGTTTATAGCAAGCCTCCTCAGCCTCTTCGTCAGCGGCCTCTACTTCTCAAACCTCTACTCGTTCTCCGTGGGCGGGAAGCTGTTATCCTTCTTGGCTGTCTCTGTAGTCGTGACCGTGGTGGAGGCCGTCTCCCCAAGGGGCCTCGATAACATCGGCGTACCTCTTGCCGGGGCCCTGACATTCCTCATAATGGACGGGTGGCTCTAATGATCTTCATAGTCATTGATGGGCTGGACGCCTCCGGGAAGAGCACCCAGGCTCGTAGGCTCGTGAGGCAGCTGAGGCTTAGGGGGCACTCCGTGTATGTCCGCTTCCACCCGTCGGACGACTCCTGGGCAGGGATCAGAGCCCGTAGGTACCTTCTCGCCGAGGGCAGGAACGCCCACTTCGCCTCAGCGATGTTCTACATAGTCGATGTCATACGCTCCGTAATCAAGTGCCCCTGGTGGCTCCACGACCATGTCGTCTTCGTTCGATACCTCATGGGCACCGCCTATCTCCCCGCACCCCTCGACCGGATTGCCTACGTCTTCTTCGCTGTCCTCCTCCCGAAGCCTAGGCATAAGCTCTACTTGGACGTCGTGCCCGAGAGGGCCTACCGTAGGATACTGGAGAACCGTGAGCAGAGGGAGATGTTCGAGTCCCTTGAGCAGCTCAGGAAGGTAGGTTCCAAGGCGAGACGGCTCGCGGTGCTCCATGGCTGGTCGATCGTCGACGGTAACTTGAAGGAAGAGGAGGTACAATCAAGGATTCTTCTTGAGGTTACAGGATCCGTGCATCGGTAGGTTAATTAGGCGTTTATCGCTAGTGATATTCGGTGCAAAAGTGCACATATTCGTGTTTCCCCTGCTGTTCGCCCTTGGCCTCCTAGGGTTCCTGGGTTTCTTGTTCTTCGTAGGCTCCATATTCCTCGGAATAACTCTGACGATCAAGTTCGTACTGTGGATGGTGCTGCTACCCCTCCAGATACTTGTATGGTTCATCAGGCTCTTCTTCGGAATCCTATTCTAGCCAAGGACAACGATAGAAACCCAACCACCTTTTCTTTTCATACAAAGTTAAGCAGAAGTCCATCTTCGATTTCAGCAATTCAATCCTTCAGCGTCGCGACGAGCAGGAAGCCAGCGACAAGGAGAACTAGGTGAAAGAGCAATGGAGCCGAGAACCCGTAGGCCGTGTACAGGAATCCCCCCAGCCAAGGCGCGGGTATCCCAGCAATCTTAGAGTATGCGTCGATCTTACCCATCACTGTCGATAGCTTCTCCGAGGGGACCCTTTCCGATAGGTAGGCCATCCATGTGGGAATCCAGAACGCAGGATCTAGACCGCTGAATATCTCGAAGAAGAGGAACGCCTCGAAGCTCCTGAACGTGAGAAAGCCAACCACCGTGATGATCGCAGCCGAAAGTGACATCAGGAACATTGGTTTCCTCCCGATCCTGTCAGAAAGCTTCCCGCATGGAATTGAAGCCACGGCCCAGGTCAGACTGAAGGCCGAGGACATCAACCCGAGCTGAAACGCTGAGAAGCCGTAGTTGTCGACCAGAGTCGCGAAGAAAAGGGAATATCCCGTACCGTAGCCGACGCCGAAGATGAACAATATCAGGTACAGGCGTCGTAGCCCCTTCTCGGGGACAAGGAACCCCTTTATCCTTGTGAGCAGCGACTCTCCTGTCTCCTCCCTCACGCTCTTCGGATCCAGCGTCTCCCTGAGGAAAATGGTGATTAGAATCAGGCCGATGATGTCCCCCGCGACGGCTAAGTAGAGGATAGGCGTGTATCCGGATGTAACGGCGAGGTAACCCCCGACTGAGGCCGTGATCGTGTTGGCCATCATGCCGAAGGCCATCAGGGTGCTGAACGCTGTGGCTCTCTTCACGCTGATGACTGACTCGGTTATGAGGGCGCTCCTCGCGGGGTTCCCAATCATGAACAGCGCTGAGAAGCCCAGGAGGAACGCGTAGACAAGGAGGAACACGAGGTTCCTAGACATTATCAGGGCTACTATCGCGAGGATCCTACACACGTTAGAGACGATTATTACAGGCTTCCTGCCATAGCGGTCCGAGAGAACACCCCAGGCAATAAGGCCCACCCCGCTGCTGAGGTTGATGACGCTCTGAATCCAACTAATCTCAACTATTGAGACCCCCTCAGAGACGAGGTAGGGCTGCCAGATGACGACGAACATTCCGAAACCCAACGTCGAGATCAGGGTCTGAACTACCAGTATCCGGATGTTTCCCTCTAGGGCAAGCCTCTCGCTCAACGATCTGAGAACCAAATCGGATACTACCCTTGGAGCAGAGGCTCAAGTATAAACGAATTGGAATACATCTTCAGAAGCCTAGATTTTTTTTAAGGGAGGGGAAGAGCGCTTTCACTGAAGCCTTCGACTAGTCTTCAACCCTAGCGCTGTACACTATTTTACCGTCGATGACGGTCATGACAGTCTTGATATCCCTCAGTTCCTCATGGGGGATTGTCATCGGATCCCTGTCAATGACAATGAGGTCCGCAATCTTGCCCGGCTCAATACTTCCTTTCGTCTCCTCCTCCCATGCGGAGTAGGCGCCGTCGATGGTGTAGGCCTTGATCGCCTCCAGAGGAGTGATCCCCTCATCGGCGTACAGGACTTCCCCACCGCTGCTCTTCCGAGTGACCAGGCCGTAGATCCCTAGCCAAGGATTAGGTGAGCAGACGGGGCAGTCGCTGTGACCAGGGGCGGGAATGCCCTGGTCGATGAGTGTCCTGTGGGGCCACATCCAGCGCATCTCCTCCTCCCCCCGGTTCGCCTTGTATGCATCCCCCAGGTCGTGGAGGAAGCCGTTGGCGGAGGCGTCGATGACCCCCAGCTCCTTGAGCCTTTCCTGGATGGGGGGCGGGACATAGCAGCAGTGCTCAATCCTGTGGCGGTGGTCCTCCCGGGGAGACTCCTTCAAAGCCGCCTCGATGGCATCCAAAGCCCTGTCTATCCCCCTGTCGCCTATACCGTCCAAGCCGACCCTGAGACCCGCCTTATGAGCCCTCGTGACCCTGTCCGTGATGTCATCCTGGTCATAGAGCAGGATCCCAAAGTTGTCGGGCTCCCCGACATAAGGCCTGTAGTAGGCCGCAGTCCGACCGCTGGTGCTGGTGTCGAAGACCCACTCGATCTCTGTGAGCTTCAGCCAGTCGTCCCCGAAGGGCGTCTGGATCCCCGCCGCGATTAGTGACTCCAGCATTCCTTCTTCCCTACCGGAGGCGTGTACGCAGACCCTGAGCTTCAGGTCGTCGGCTGCCTTCAGCCTCTGCATGGCCCTGAACTCCTTGGAGTCGGTCATCGAGGCATGGATCGTGGTCAGCCCTAGGGAGATGAACTCGTCGAAGACGTGCCTCAGCCCATCGACGTACTCCTCGACAGTGTATGGGGGCATCTTGCTGTACACGATGTCCTTCGCGGCCTCCCTCAGGACGCCCGTGGGCTCGCCGTCCTCATCGCGGTCGATCTTCCCGTGAGGGGGGTCGGGTGTGTCTTTTGTTATCCCCCCTGCCTTTAGGGCGAGGCTGTTGACGACTCCAATATGCCCGTCCCTCCTCTGGATGTATAGGGGATTATCGGGACAGACGTTATCCAGCTCCGCACGGGTCGGGTATCGTCCGAGCTTCACGTCGTCCAGAGTGTAACCGAGGATCCACTTGCCTTTCGGCGTGGCATCCGCTTTCCCCTTTATCCTCTCCAACAGCTCATCGATGGAGGCGACATCCGGCCCACACCTTACGCCTCTCACCCAGAAGACGCCGTAAGACCCAGGGTGCATGTGTGAGTCGATCAACCCGGGGAGGAGGGAGAGACCTCCCAGGTCGTGGACCTCTGTTCCCTCTCCCAACACCTCTTGGACATGCTCGTTGGACCCCACCCTCAGGATCTTTCCGTCTTTTACGGCCACTGCCTCGACTACCTCGTCTGTCTCGTTGACGGTGATGACCTTACCGTTTATGAAAGCGAGGTCAGCGAAGAGATCTTGTGGAACGCTCATGCGATAATCTCTCAGGAATCTCCTATTTATCATGTGACTGGAAGCAGGGAAGTCCTATTCCACGAACTCCGCCACCTCGTCGAGGCTCATCTTCTTGGGCACCCGTCCGTCCTCGGCTGGATAGCCCAGGGTGACGGCGGCCATGAGCTTCCAGGGCTTTCCCAAGTGTTCCTCAAGAGCGTGGATGTCGTAGTAGATGTCTCCGATCCAGAGGCTCCCCAGCCCGAGATCGTGGGCTCTGAGGAGCATGTTCTGAATAGCGGCAGCAACGCTGTGGACCTCGGTGTCCCATCCCATCTCCGCCGTGTTGAAGACCATGACGAGGACGGGGGCCTCCTCCATGATGCCGCAGGACCACGTGGAGGAGCCCGAGGCTTCTTTCCCATGTTTCAAGATGAAGTCGTCAAGCCTTTCCCTGAAGAGGTCTGTGAGCCTCCTCTTGGCATCCCCTGTGAGCACCGTGAAGCGCCACTGCTGACCGTTCTTAGCGGAGGGCGCCCATGTCGCTGCCTCCAGCACCTCCCTGACCAGATCGAGGGGGACGTGGGTCTGCTTGTAGCTCCTAATGCTCCTCCTTCCCTTGATGGCGTCTATGAGCTCCATGGGCATACCTGTGATGCTCACGAATAATAAGGTGTCAATCTTTCAGGTCGAGCCTATTTTCAGCGTCTGGTTACGTGCTGTCTTCGACGATCAGGATGTTCGTTGAAGATGCGTTGACGTTGAATGCATCAACGGCCTCAAGGGTGTAGTAGTATCTACCGGCTTCAATGGGAGTGAACTGGAATGTGTACGTGGCTGTCGAGTCGGGTGCAACAGATGCGATCTTCAAATCTGTATGGAGGGGCACATCCGAGCTCTCATCGTAGATTGCTATGCTGACGTTCTCATGTATGGAGTGGACCCGGGTAGGATTGTCCGTCACGAACGCAACCTGGGCACTCCTGCCCACCTGCAGTCTGGTAACTGGGTTCCCGTTCAGATCCGTCCAGCCTGAGGAGATGAACTCCAGGTGGGGGAAATGCACCAGGGGGAAGCGGGTCGTAGAGAAGGGCAGCCAGTCCTTGAGGAAGAGAACGTGCACCTGAGCCCTCCCCGTCAGTGTTAACATCACCTCCCCGCCGTGCCTCTCCGAGGCCTCAAGCACGATCTCCCTGAATCTGAGGGGATCGTCGATGCTGAGGGGCAATCTCTTATCCAGGTAGCTGAGATAGTGTATCTTCTCCCTGCCGAAGTCAAAGGCAACGGTCTGAATAACCTCGTCCTCGATTATAATGTCGATCTCGACGGCTGAGACCTCGGGGGGATGTACTAGGACGGGGGCCACGGTTACGCTGATCAGCCACTTGCGGGTGTAGTCGGGTAGCCGGGTCACCATCCCCTCAATGTTCGTCACCGAGGGGAGTGTTAGAGCCACCCCAACCTCGAGGTCGGGGTCCTCCCCTTGAAGGATCTCATCCAGGAACTCCGCTGTCTCTTCCTCGTCGAGCTGGAGCACCACCGAGAGCTTGGAGACTTCCTGGAAGCTACCGTAGATGTTGCCCAGCTCCCTTCCACCGAGGACGGCTATGAAAAGTATAGCCATGAATAGGACACTTATCAGCTCGTCCCGTTCAAGCCCCAGCTTTCCCTCAGCCATGACCTCTAGCCAAGATCAGCAGTGTAACAGCAGAATATTATCCTTCCCGATAATCGAGAGTAAAAAAAGGTGTGGGGCCTAAAAAATAGGTCCTCCTAACAGCCTCCTCTTCTCCCTCATAACTACGCGCGCAGGAATTCTCCACACCAGTACTTGTTGTGGAAGTGGAGATCCGGTACAATCATGGCCATCGAACGCCGTGATACCCTTAATAGCCGCCATCCATCAGCTTTTTTTCAGTGATCCAGATTGGCCCGAGACCCGGTTTGTGGGATGTTCGTCGATGAGGAGAATCCCGCCTTCACAGCCGAGATAGACGGTAGGACCTACTACTTCTGTAGTGAGGCCTGCATGCTCACCTTCATCCAGCCGGAGAAGGAGCGCCAGGCCCTCAAGAGGCTGGTCTACTTCAGCGTCTCCCTGGGAGCCCTGATAATGGCTCTGATGTTCTACAGCGGGCCCCTGCCGCTGTTCACCAAGAAGGTTTGGGCCCTCATCCTGGCCACCCCTGTACAGTTCATCGCGGGGTGGAGATACTACAGAGGCGCATGGGGAGCAGCGAAGGCCAGGACAATGAACATGGACACGCTGATCGTCGTGGGGTCATCAACGGCCTACTTCTACAGCGTCTTCGTGGTTCTGGCCCCAAACTTGGCCCCGAGTACCGAGGTCTACTTTGACGCCTCGGCTAACATATTGGCCCTCATACTCGTTGGCAAGCTCCTGGAGGAGATCGCCCGGGGAAGGGCGTCCGAGGCCGTCCGGCGCCTATTGGACCTCCAGCCCCCCATGGCCAGGCTGCTCAAGGAGGACGGCTCTGAGGAGGAGGTCCCGGTCGAGGAGGTCATGCCCTTCGACGTTGTTATCGTGAAGCCAGGCGAGAAGATACCCCTGGACGGGGAAGTCATCGATGGCGCGTCATCGGTCGACGAGAGCATGATCACGGGCGAGAGCATCCCTGTCACGAAGGGGGTGGGGGACGAGGTCATCGGCGGGACTGTGAACAAGGAGGGGGCTCTGAAGGTGGAGGTCACCAAGATCGGGATGAACACCACCCTTCAGCAGATAGTCTACATGGTGGAGGAGGCTCAGATGAGCCAGGCCCCCATCCAGAGGGTCGCCGACAAGGTAGCATCATACTTTACCCCCGTGGTCATCGCAGCGGGCCTGGTCGCCTTCGCAGGTTGGTACTGGACCACCGGAGACTTCGGGCTCTCCATAACGTCATTCGTCGCGGTCGTGATCGTTGCGTGCCCCTGCGCCATGGGGATAGCCACGCCCACCGCCATCCTCGTCGGCGCCGCGCAGGGAGCGAAGAACGGGATCCTGATCAAAGGAGGGGACTACCTCGAGAAGACCCGGGAGATACAGGCCATCGCATTCGACAAGACCGGGACCCTCACCAAGGGGGAGATAGTTGTCACCGACATCCACTCGGAGGACCCAGAGGAGATGCTCAGGCTGATCGCCTCCCTCGAGAGGAGGTCAGAGCACCCCATCGGAGAGGCCATAGTCAGAGAGGCCGAGGCGAGGGGTCTGAAGCTCCCTGAGCCCAAGGACTTCGAGGCCCTCGCGGGCAGGGGGGTCAAGGGAACGGTGGACGGCAGACAGATGATCGTCGGCACACAGAGGCTCATGGACGAGATAGGGGCCAAGCTGGACGAGGAGACAGGGGGAAAAGCTCACGAGCTGTTCGACCAGGGGAAGACCCTCGTGTTCGTCTCGGTCGACGGGATCGTCACAGGCCTGATTGCCGTGGCCGATGAGCTCAAGGATGAGGCTGGAGAGGCAGTCGCAAGGCTGAAGTCGATGGGGCTTGAGGTCGTGATGATCACCGGCGACAACAGCAGGACCGCCGAGGCCATCGCCAGGAAGGTGGGTATCGACCGCTACCTCGCCGAGGTCCTCCCGGAGGACAAGGTGGGGGAGGTCATCAAGCTCCAGGAGGAAGGCCTCGTCGTCGCCATGGTGGGGGACGGGATCAACGACGCGCCGGCCCTAGCCCAGGCGGACGTCGGAATAGCCCTCGGGAGCGGCACGGATGTCGCCTTGGAGACGGGGGGCATCGTCCTCATCAGGAACAACCTGAATGACGTCGTCACGGCCATCCAGCTCAGCAAGGCGACGTTCTCAAAGATCAAGCAGAACCTGTTCTGGGCCTTCGGATACAACGCCGCGCTCATCCCCATAGCGGCAGGGGTCTTCAGGTCATGGGGAATCGTGATGCACCCCATCCTCGCCGCGGGGGCCATGGCGTTCAGCTCGATAAGCGTCGTGTCGAACAGCCTGCTCCTGCGCAGGTTCAAGCCGGAGGAATAGACATGGCGACCACTAAGAACATCCCCATAACACGGATGGATTGCCCCACCTGCATACCAGTCCTAGAGAGGGAGGTCAAGAGGCTGGAGGGGGTCAAGGAAGCCCGGGGGAACTACATGACCAAGAACCTCAGGGTGATCTACGACCCGGATAGTGTTCAGCTCGAGGAGATCGAGGCCGCAATCGAGCGCGTGGGATACCAGATCTCTTACAAGAGATATCCGGGGGTCTTTTCCAAGCTGAGGGACCTCTTCAAGAGGAAGGAGTCTAAGAGCGTTCCCGCCCTCACCGATGAGGAGTTCCCGGGGAAGGTCCTCCACTCCTCGAGGAACGTCGCCGTTCTCTTCACTTCACCGACCTGCCCCACGTGCAAGGTCTTCAAACCGGAGTTCGAGGAGCTGGCGGAGAGGCATGAAGGAGCCGACTTCTACGAGATGGACATCGTCTCAACCGAGAGATGGAGAGACTACGGTATACTCTCGATCCCGACCGTCCTCGTCTTCAAGGCAGGAGAGGTCTCCGACAGCTTCACGGCGCTACCAAGATCTGAGGAAATTGAGTCCGCGATCACTGCATGACTTGTTGATATAACTCTACTCATGCATGTCGCAGGTCTGATACGTATATCCCAGCAAAGGTCTTGCGGTGCCTTTTTCTCGCTCCATCTGCTAGAATCTCCTAAATGTACGAGTTCGTGAGGCCAAATGTCATTGAGGCCATCAAGTTCAGCAACGAACGGTGGATCGAGTGGCTATAGGGAGGTGAGTGCAGTTTGAAGGAATGGACGTGCGTGCAGGTGGGTCACCATAACAGGATAGGGGAGGTCATCGTCGAGCACCAAAGGCAGGGCTGGCGGTTCCACACCTACCAGGCCCAGGGGTCGCCAACCATGGTGAACCACTACCTGCTTTTCGAGAGAGATACCTAATCTCAACTCGATTTTTTTAATATCTCTTTTTTAGGTTACACTATCTGACCGGATTCGCCTTCTCCCAGTAATGCTCAAACAGCTCCCTGCAGTAGCTGTGCGTTTTTTTATCTGTTGAGGTGAACCCCGCGAAGTCATATCTACCTGTTAGCATGGGGAACGCCAAGATCCCCACCTCTCTCTCGTTCATGTAGAGGATGAGGTCCAACTCGTCTATCAGCCTCTCCTCCTGAACCCCCGCAGCCCTGATCTTGATTGCGGTCTCGTCGTCGAAGAACTTCTCCCTTTCATCCATCATGCTGGGCGGCAGCCTAAGGTCCTCAGTGTGGATGAACCTGCCAATCACTCCCCTTCCGTAGGCCTCCTTGATGAAGGGGAAGGCGCTGGCGATGAAGGGCATGTTGATGTTCTGCACGTACTCCTCGGCCTCCTTCAGGATGTTCTCCGTGTTGTGGACCATCACCATGATGTCATCCGTGTACGTGCTGTCCATTAGTTCCCCCATCCTGCTGACGAACTCATTGGATAGGTTTCCGAGATTATGAGTGGTGAAGTAATCCTCATGCTTGGAGACGAATTTCAGGCCATGGAGGAGTCTCAAAGTCAACCCCCCGAAGGAGGTGATAGTGAACATCCCCTCTGCGTCCTTACGCGTGAGGCTTACGCCAACGAGCCTGGAGAGGTGGCGGCTGGTCTCCTGGGTGGTCAAGCCGAGCTCTCGCGCCAGCCCCGTGACGTTCATGGCACCCTCCTCCAGCCTGAGGAGTATACTGAACCTGTCCTCGTTGGAGATCTCGAACATGAGGTCGAAGATGTTTCCCACTCGGTTCCCCCAGTATCGATCCTACCTTCTCAATATCAATGTTAAGTGTACTCCATCCATCTTGCGGAGGTCCTTTAGGCAGATTACCCCAGGATCATGTCGAAGGAACATATGTCCACATCGGATGACATGGATGAGAGCATCCCAGTAGAGATAGGTCACGGAGGGGATTTCAGCCTCATATCTCTTAGAGAGTTCGAACGATACCTCACAAGGTTCGAGGAGCTTCTGGAGGAGATGGATAGACGCGATGGAGGTTACCCCCGGATTGAGGCTACATCGGGAGCCTTTGGAGGCCGATCTTTGACCTCCACAGACATAGAAGGGCTCCTCATTAGCCTCGAAGTCTTCGAGAAGTTAATATAGGTTTTATCGGATTAGCCAACCCCGAAAGGGTGAGTAGAGGATGAGTTGTGAATGCTCATTCTGTTTTTTTCTCGGACATGCTCCAGAAGCACTCGAATACGTCCTTGCACCACTCGTGGGTGTCCTTATCTGTTGATGAGAACCCCAAGTAGTCGAATCTCCCGTCCTCCTCTGGGAAGCTCACCGCGGCCACCTCCTTCTCGGACATGGCTATGAAGACATCAGCGCTCTCAACGAGCCGGTTTATGAACTTCCCTTTAACTGAGGCCTCCGCAAGTATGGGTCCCGGGCCGCTCCAGTTTGGGGGGTAGACCATGTTCTTGGGCTCAAGGTGTCTCACCTCTACGCCCCTCTGGACGGCTCCCTCCAGCTCATCGAGGGAGGTTATGAGGATCCTATCCGTGAGCCGCCAGATGTACTCCTCGGCCTCGTTGATCACCCGCTCTATGTTGTGGAAGACGACCATGACATCGTCGATATAGGTACTCCCTGACAGCTCCCCCATCCTTCCCACGTGTTCCGTGGGGAGGGCGCTGAGCGTGTGCGTGGTGAAGTACTCCCTCTGCCTTGAGACGAACTCCAGGCCGGGTAGGAGCCTCAGCACGATCTCACCGTAGAACGTGAGGTGGTTGAGCCCCTCCGGGTCCTTCCAGGTCAAGCCCACCTCGCCTAGGCGCGAGACGTGCCGGCTGCACTCCTGGTTCGTGAGGTCCAGCTCCTTAGCCAGGTTGGTCACGTTAAGCGCCCTATCGCTCAGGACCTTGAGTATCCCCAACCTGTCCTCGTTCGAGACCTCGAAAAGAAGATCACACAGCATCTCCAAGTATTACACCCGCGTTTACTACTCATATTCTCTCAGGACAGATGTTATAAATGCTGCATTGTTCCTGCGGAGATATTATAATATTTGCTTTGTGGACCATCATTTATCGGTTGTAACCCCATCCACCGGTTCCCACAATCTCCTCACATGTTCACCAGCATGTTGTAGAGGGCCACCTTGCCGGCCAGCTCCAAGGCGATGCAGCCCAGGCTCCTACCCATG
>JADHWN010000064.1 GCA_016783455.1 Candidatus Bathyarchaeota archaeon | reverse complement strand
GAGGCTTGAGGCGGAGATGCCCGAGCTCCCCGACGCCAGGGTGGAGAGGTTCATCGAGGAGTACGGGATACCAAGGTTCCAGAGCGGGATCATCGTCAACACGGGCCTAGACCTCTCCGACTTCTACGAGGAGAGCTGCAGGCTGTACGACAGACCAGTGGAGGTCGCCAATTGGGTTGTCACGTTCCTCCTGAAGAGCCTCAACTTCGAGGGGCTGAGCCTCAGGGAGTCCAAGGTTAAGCCTGGGACCTTCGTGGAGCTCCTGGAGCTGATAGACGAGGGGGTGATCTCGGAGAGGCTGGCGAGGGAGCTCATCAAGGAGTACGTCAGCACGGGGGAGTCCCCTAGAGCCCTCGTGGAGACCGGAGGCCTGGGACTGATGGGTGTTGACGAGCTCAAGGCGGTCATAGAGTCCGTCCTGGCCGAGAATCAGAAGGCTGTCACTGATTACAGGTCGGGGCGTGAGAAGGCCATCGACTTCCTGCTGGGGCAGGTCCTTAGGAGGATCCAGGCCCGGGGGAGGCCCGATGAGGTGAAAAGCCTAATAAAGGAAGCATTGGACAGCAGTGGAAGTGTGCCTCGGTAGCTCAGTAGGTAGAGCACCCGGCTGTTAACCGGACGGTCGAAAGTTCGAGTCTTTCCCGGGGCGCCACTAACTTTCCCAAGGGATACGAAGAGGGACTATTCAAGACACTGGAGTATTCGGCACCTAAGCGCGCGCATTAAGTGCTAAAAATAATGCGGGTCCGGAGGTATTTCCTTACAAGGTTAGGCTATTAGCATTTGTTATAATTGCGTTTTTCTTTATATTTACAGCTAGTGCACTAAATAGGAGCCTCGCGCGAGCAAGTTGATCCTGTGCACGCAAAACCACAAGGTATTTTATTGTAGTTACCTTTACCCAGAGGGTGTTTATGCATGAAAGGTAAGATTATAAAGTATTTCTCGTTCAGAGGATTTGGATTTATAGCGCTTGAGAATAGTCAGGACGAGATATTTTTCCATGTATCAAATTACCCGGAACTAGTCCCACCCGAAATAGGCAAGGATGTAGAATTCGAACTGATTGAAACTCCTAAGGGAAAAGAAGCAACAAATATTAAAATTCTAACTGATACGCCAGCAGACGAACCCGTTGATACGTCAGCAGAACCCGTTGAAGCTGAGAGTCCTGAAGCTTCAATTCTGGAGGTCGGAGAAATCAAAGGCGTCGGCAAGGCGACTGAGGAGAAACTTAGGGGGGCCGGGTTCGACACTGTGGAATCGATAGCCTCTGTTGACGCTGGTGCTGTATCAGAGAAGACAGGCATATCCTCGAAGGTGGCAGCCAAGCTCGTTGCATCAGCCAAAGAGCTCCTCGAATAGTTCGCGCGCGAGGTATCGGCTCGTTGCATCTAAGCTCCTTATCTTATTATGTATAACGTCAGAGGGTTTAATGTGAGCGATTCAAAGACAGTTGTGGAGAAACGAGCGGCACTCATCATCAAGTACAGAAAGTTGAAGGTTAAGAAAAAAGAGAATGAGGGAGATAAAACCACCTATTTCCTTTCTCGAGGCGATTCGAACAATATCTTTCTCTGCATAGCCAACCAGAAAACCATTGGTATCGCCTATATACGGGAACTCAAGAGCCTTATTGATGAAAAAGGAGTTGAAAAAGGCGTAATTATAACCGATGGGAAATATACTTACTCAGCTAAGGCCAACGCCCCTAAAATGGGGATTGAACTCATACCCCCCACCATACCCACATTCGACATCTTCAAGCATAATCTAGTCTCCCCCACCGAGATTTTAACTGAAGAGGAACGAGAACGAATTATAAAGTTCTATCACTCTAAACCCTACCAGTTCCCTTGGATCAAATCCTCCGACCCTGTAGCTATCATCCTCGGAGCCAGTCCTGGGGACATTTTAAGAATGACCGCCCACAGCGAGACTGCGGGAACCCATGTATCTTACCGCCACGTCATATAGAAACCCAGCGCTGGATGATGGGGGCAAAGGTAGCCTTCGGGTATATTGTCGATGAGAGCCGAGGGGATCGCGGAGAGCCACATCACCGCTATGGGAAGGTTTTCGGCCACCTCCCAGCTAGGCCTAGCATTCCTTCAGATAGGCTCTCGATCAACCTGCCACTGAAAACGTTGCTCAATTTCCTGTATCCGGGTTTCCAGCTCATCCTTCGCCAGCTTTGTCTGGCCCACAGTTTTGATCTCCCTATTACAGGATCTTAACCAACATTATTACTGTTAAGTGGTCGGCACCACTTTTATATGTCATTAATACTGTTGATGGGATACCCGCGCACTGATAACAGTCAGAAGATTCATGCTATTCGGGCTTAATGTGCGCAATGAAAGAGAAAAATGGATGTGATATTGATGCGATTGTTGTTCCTCCAGCCTCAGCCCTGTATCCGGGCGTTGAAGCTTGCCAAGGGATTGAAGGGTGCACTGGGCGAAGATGTTTCCCTCGTCTTCGGCTACCTAGATAGAACGTTGACTGATCTGTATGGTTATGGAGACGAGTTTTTCGACGAATTTGTCAAGTTGAGCAGGGAAGACCCCGAGAAGGGCATCTCCGAGTTGGCTGAAAGATACACGCCTGATATCATCCACAGCCACAATGCTCCAGACTTCCTTACCGTATCAGCGATTAACGCAGTGGATAACATTCCAATCATCCACGACACCCATGATGCGCTGACTATGCGGAAGATGGGTTACTATGTCGGCGATGACGAGGATAGAATACAGGAATATGCTGAGGAAGAGAAGATAGCGAACGAAGAGAGCGACGGTAGACTATACGTCACTGAAGGGGTTGGAGACTACATCAGGAAACGGTATACCGTCAACGAGTCCGACCTCGTCTTTCGCAACTATGTCTCCGAGGACATGATGCCCTGGGACTGGACCGATAAATTTTCGGATAAGGATGGGGAGATTCACATCGTGTATGCTGGTACAATCACCAGCCAGAGCGAGGGACACCATTATGACCTTAGAGGAATATTCAGGGAAATAGCGGAGCAAGGTTTCCACATTCACATATACGCAGCGAGAGACGATGAAGCGTACTCCTTACTGGATGAGGAGGAGGACCTTATCCACTACCACGGGCATTGCGACCGGAAGGTGCTGATGCACGATGAGTTACAAAAATACGATTTTGGGTGGGCTGGCTTCAACGATGTGATGAATAAAGAGCATCTCGACGTTTGCCTGCCCAACAAGGCTATTGAATACATCGCGTGCGGTCTTCCAGTCTTGACTCTTCCCCACAAGACCCTCAGCATGTTCGTCGAGGAACATAAAGTTGGTCTTGTCATCAACAACTTTAGCGATATGAAGGAACAACTTTTTGAAAGTAATGAACTAAAAGAAATTGTAATCAAGAAAAGATTTGAATTTACGATTGAGAACAACATCAACCAACTAATTCAGTTCTACACAAATCAAATCACCCAATACCCCAATTGACTTCATACGCGACGCACGCTCGCGCGAAGCCCCTTTGAAGTATGGATAATTGGTTCCGAATTAATGACTTGGGGTCTAGTACCGATAACCAATGCAACTTTCAATATATGTCGGTGGACTGAAAGACTTTCATTATTTCCACGACTCTTTTCTCAAGATCTGTTTGTGACATTTGTAATTGACTCCCTAGACTTGAATCTTAATAGCTATGCTCTCCACGTTTAATGATTTTCCGCGCGAGATTTCACCGTACATGTACTCTGTTGTTCGTCGTTGTGTGTTGGGTTTGGGCGCGCGTGAGCAGAGGGAGTAACTCCGCTTCTCACGAAAAGACAGCCGATCTTAGTTTTTATCTGACTGAATAGTATGTGGACGAAGTCTGAGCTACTCAACCATTCACGTATTCATGCACCTTGACGTATCTGGAACTTCCCCGTCCTGACACCGATACTTATAACATTATCAAAGGGAGTTCTTATGCGAAAGGACGAAGTTATCATGCGCCAAAAGTGCCCCATACTCCCAAGTTATTACACCGATAATAATGACAAGTGTGCAAGATATTTCGTCTGCAACATACAGGGGAGGACCAAGGACCCCAAATGCCCGGCTAAGGGGCAGAAATAAAGATGTGGAGGTTAAGATAACTTTGGTAATGGTAGAAGGTTTAATTCTGAATTATCGGATTGGTGGGCAAACTCAGGACCCTAGACAGTGCCTGATTAAGGTCCTGAGTGTAGAGCCATCGGAAGCTTGGCGGATGATTGGATCAAAAGTGGGCTGGCCTGTCGAAGATCCCAAGATCGTTGGTAAGATCGTCAGCGTCCACGGCAGGACAGGGACTCTCAGAGTCAGATTCAACAGAGGGATTCCAGGTCAAGCACTCGGCAGCCGAGTCAAAATATTCGATTGAAGCTGTTTGAGACTATTTACGAGTCGCGCGCGCCACCAACTTGAAAGGAATCTGAGATCCGTCCACTAGTCTAAAGGGTTAATCACGTTTGCCTTCAGGGATCTTCACCCTGAAGCGGCACCGCTCGTCACCGGCCAGCGTGCTCTCAAGGACCTCCACCTCGGTGGGCTCCCCGAAGACGACGTCGAACTTGAGCTTCCCGAACCCCCCGCTGCAGTAGCACCAGGTCAACGGGATGTCGGTCTCCCCCATCAGTATCGCCTCCCTGGCGAGGGGGCAGTGGCATCCGTAGTACCTCCTCATCACAGGGTCCGTCACCGCAATGTAGTCCTTGGGGGCGTACGGTATCTTGGTAAAGAAGATCCAGTCCCCCTCACGGACCCCTGAGAGCATCTCCTGGTTGCCCCTGACGAACTCCACCACCTCTGGGGTGATCTCCTGCTCGTACCAGATCTTCCCCTCCCTAGAGTACTCCTCGAGCTCAGCCACCGCCGAGTCGTGAAGCCTCTTGAGGTAGCCCTCGATGCTCCCCTCCTCCTCCAGCCAGAGCTTATGCTTCTCGAAGTTCTCAACCGGGATCCTGTGATGGTTGCCCGCAAGCACATCATGGCAGAGCTCAGAACCTAGCTCGCGCTCAAGCTTTTCCACCAGCCTCAGCGTCACCTTGGGGAACTCCTCCGGGGGTGATCCCAGGGGCGGAGCCTCGATCCCCGAGAATATCTTGTCCCTTGCCTCAACTCCAGCGAGGTCAGCAAGCCTCTCAGATATTGAGGGAAGCACAGTCCTCCCACCGAGAACCGAGGTGAAGTAGACGTAGACCTCGTTCTTCCTAATCATGTTGCTGTACCTGGCGAGGGCCACCAGCCTCTCCCACGAGTTCTGATCTTGTTCTATCAGATCTGAGATGTGCTCCTTGACGTCGTCGATGGTCGTCTCATCCAGGGAGCTGCCCTTCCCAGCGAGGAACTCCCCGAAGATGAGTACAGATATCACAGCTGACTCGATTCCATCCTCATCCAGCCCACGCTGCTCGCATAGTTCGCGGAACTTTCCCTCCAGCATAAGAATCACTTACTCTCAACCTTGTTCCCTAACCTCAAAAACCTTCGTCAAGACCGATCTTACCCTATAAACATCAAACCTGAGGTGGAAACTTGGTAATTTTCGAGTCAGAAAACCTTTTCATCGCTTCAGCACCCAGGTTCTCAGTATGTACAAAGTAGTGTTCGAAGTCGTCGAGGTCAACGAACCGAGGAGCCTGGACGGTGAGCCGACCCACGTCTCCGGTCCCTGCAAGATCTACAGGGTGGGAGACAAGGTAACAGTCACCGGGAACCCTGGGCGCCTCGTCTACGAGGAGACCGACAGCGTCTGCTTGGCGGTCTTCAGCGCGATTCTCCCCCTCACATCAGCGATGTGCAGGGAGGTCACGGAGCCCTGGGACTACATGGACAAGATCAGGTACTACAGCTGCCCGGACTCGGAGCGCCCCGTTGTCTTCAGGGTCACGAGGGTTCCTGTGGAGCAGGGAGAGGTCCCACTCAGGAAGCCTCAGTAGGGGAATCGGCTCTCTGGCCCTCCGGGTCCTTGATCATGAACTGATAGATGATAGCGGGGAGAAACATGAAGACCCCCAAGACCACCCCGACCGTCTCGTAGCTGTAGGATAGGAGCATCGCGCCGCCGACTGCCGCCCCCAGGGCGGTCCCCATCTGGAACGCCGCGGAGTTCAGAGACATCATGACTCCCCTGAAGCTGGGCACCATCTCAAGGGCCAGGCTGCTCGAGGCCGTGTACGCGAAGGGCCCCGCCAGACCCGTCATGAGCCTCCCAGCGATGGAGAGCCAGAGGTCGGGAACAACCGCGAACCCCACGAGGAACACCCCGCAGATCACGGATGAGATCACGGCAGTGCGCTTCCGCCCGAACCTCCCCACCACCCTGCCACAGAGAAGGTTCCCCAGAGTCGTGCAGACGGACATCGTCAGCAGCACGAGCGACGCCATCCCGGTGGAGATGAGGAACCTCTCCCTGTAGAACGAGATGCTATACAGGGATAGGAACTGCCAGGAGAACATCATGATGGCCGCGGCCGCGAGGCACCATGCGGCGGACCTGACGGTGAAGACGCCCCTGAAGCCGTCTAGGAGCCCCACATCAGAGGTTTCAACCACCCTATCCTCGGTCTTCGGGACCCCCCTCAGTATGAGGAGGAGGCTGAGGACGGTAATCGGCAAAACGTAGTACAGCATGGGGGCCCTCCACCCTCCGATCCCCGCGAAGTAGTTCACGATAGGTGGCCCCACCAGGTAAGACATCGTCATCCCCGTGTTGATGATCCCCAGGACACCCGTCCTCCTCTCAGAGGGGTACAGCTCAGCGACCAGGGTCATGTTCATGGGCATCGCCATAGCCATCCCGACCCCCGAGAAGGCATACGCGACCAAGAGCATCCCAAAGTTAACGGAGACAAAACAGACGGTATGAGAAACGTTTTCTGAGGAAGCCTTGAGGGTGCATCAGGGTGGCTTAGGCCCCGCGCTAGGCTGGTCCATATGAGACCCGTAAACAGACTGGGCTGAATCCGAGCGGCTACCTGAATGGTCCCGTG
>JADHWN010000025.1 GCA_016783455.1 Candidatus Bathyarchaeota archaeon | reverse complement strand
GTGTTTAGCTCGTTACGCATATAAGTCAAATTAAATTCTAAACAGTGCTTATTTTAACATTTTCATGATTTATTTAGCAAAAACTAGATAGAATATAAATAAATCTCGCTTATTTTAATCTGAGCTAAACACGTACAATAATTCTAAACGTTTCTAACGCATCGTCAGGGAGTTTTCAGGAACTACGTTATTTTATAGACCTTTGTAGAATCGATTTCAAGAATGTGAAAAGTCAGGGCAAAATTCAGATTATTCTTCATCTGATTCGTCTGACTTTTCTTCCTTCTTTTTCGTCTCTTTCTTTTTGCCTGGTTTCTCGACTATCTTGAAGTTGAGGAACGTCGTTTCGACTGAGACCATGTTTCCCCGGACGACCACTCTCCTCCTCTCACCCTTCCTCTTGGGCTTGTAACCGACCCCTCCGCTCAGAATGATCCTGGACTTCGCTGAACCGTGAACATCGGGGCGCATGGGTATCCCGTCCTTATCGGTACCCCCTGTGAGCTGTATCTGGTGACCCGCCAGGTCGGCTACCGTGCCGTCTATTACCTCCCCGATCCTCCTCCCGACGAGGGGGCCCATCCTGTTGTCCTCTAGCTCGACCTTCTGGCTTGTCCCCGTCTCGGGGTCCGATATTATCAGCACAGGCATCCGCTAAACCGCCCATAGTATGTCCTTTTTACGTTTCAACTCAGTGAGTTCCCGCAGCACCTCGAGGGCGCCGGCCGTGAGCCGTCCCTGGTACTTCTCCCGGAGCAGCTTGGCATGTTTTTCGGGAACGTCTACAAAGAGGATATCCTTCTCTTTTATATGTCTACCTACAATTGGCTGGGGCATCGATACGGCGACCTCCTTCCCCTCCTCGGCCAGTGAAACAGCCTCCCCAGAGTCCTGGATCTGGGTTACCCGTCCTAGCTTCGTCCCCTCGAGGTTGACCATTTGTGTGTTGGGGGATAAGCTTCCACTCAGGATCAGCACTCCGAATATCGCGGGCTTGGCCCTCCTGAAGACGAACCCGTCCATGATCTCCATCTTCCCTGGCTTGACCAAAGCATCGAACTCCTTCCGGGCCTTGGCCTCCTTCTCGTCCTCCATCCACCTGACGTACTCGTCCATGAGGTTGTAGATGATATCGTTCATGAAGATGGGGATACGCTGGTCGCGGGCCTCCCGCTCAGCGTCCGGCAGGGGCTTCACGTTGAATGCGAGGATCGCCCCGTAGAGGGGCTCCTCATGCTTCACCGACAGGGCCTCCATGACCTCCCGCCTCGAGATGTCGCCGATGTCGGCAAGGCGTATGGGGACGTCCCTGGCCCTAAGGCTCTCGATGAGGGCCTCCAGCGAGCCCAGAGTGTTCGTCTTGAGGATGATGCCAACCTTGTCCGTGGAGATCCGGAGCCTCTCTAGCTCGGAGGCCACCTCCTGCACCGCCTTCTCAAGAGTCATCTCGCCACCCACTGCGATCAACGGGGCTCCAGGGACGGCGTTCTCAAGGTCTGGTGCGGCGATCTTAACCCCGCAGGCAGCGAAGGCCTCGTCGATGGTGTCGAACTTCTTCCTCGGATCCCTGATCTCGTCTAGGGGCTGAGGGAGGAGGATGGCCCGGATACTCGAGATGAGGGGCCCCTCCTTTCCCCCTATGACGATGGTGTCGTCCGCCCTGAGGACGCCCTCGTATATGATGGCGTTTATGGTGGTCCCGAGGCCCACCTCCTCCGTCACCTCCAGGACGGTGCCGAGGGCGTGTCCCTCTGAGACCTCTAGCTTGTCCGCCATATGCTGCTGGGTGAGACCTATGAGCACTGTGAGCAGCTCACCTATCCCCTCCCCCGTGATGGCGCTCACGGGGACGATGGCGATGTCCCTTGTGAAGTCCCTGACCCTGTCGAACCGCTCCGACCTGAATCCCTGCCTTGACAGGGTGCCCATCATCATGTACAGCCTGGTGTCCAGGTCCTCCTTCACGATGGGCCCCTGCTTCGCGTAGGATGCCAGGAACGGCGTGTCCGGGTTGCTCCTCCAGCCGTCAATGCGGTCGATCTTGTTCGCTGCTACGATGAAGGGGGTCTTACGGGACTTGAGTATCTCCAGGGACTCGTAGGTCTGGTTCTCGAAGCCGTGCATCACGTCCACGACAAGGATGGCGACGTCCGCTACGGATCCTCCCCGCCGACGGAGGTTGGCGAACGCCTCGTGGCCCGGCGTGTCAACTACGAGGAGGCCCGGTATCTTCACTGTTGTCTCGAAGTCCTTGATGAGCTGCTGTGTGATCGCGACGAGGGTGTCTATTGGGAAGAAGCTTGCCCCTATCTGCTGGGTGAGCCCCCCCGCCTCCCTGAGCTGAACCGCTGAGCCCCTGATCTTGTCTAGGAGGGACGTCTTCCCCGTGTCGACGTGTCCGAGCATGCAGACTATCGGCTGTCTGAGAGGCATTTTTTACACCCGTCAAACAAGACGACGGGCGTAACTAATTAATCATACTCCTTTCCGAAAGAATCCTCCAAAAGGAAAAGTTGCCTTGTCGTTTTTATGGTGGCTTCCAGGAGATATACTTCGAGGTCGTGAATCTCTGCTTTGTCGTTACTCCCATCCCTATCTGGATCATCTCTGGCAGCACTTGGTTGTAGAACCTGGTGGAGGGCTTCCCCGAGATGACGCCTTTACAGGCTGGGTCGAGGTAGACGTTGAAGTTTTTTCCCATGTATTTTATGGTGCTCCCATCTCCCTTGGAGTAGACGGGCTTCGAGTGGATCCTGAATGGGAATAGCTTGCACGCAAGTGGTTTGATCCCCTGGAGGCTGCAGATCCATCTTCCCATTGTCGGGCGCTGGAAGATGCATCTGTTATTCTGTCCCCTCTTGAGGTAGACCTTTCCGAGGCCGAAGTCGAGTACGTTGAATCCGTACCGCTGTGCCACCCGCGCGTACTCGTCGGCTTTAAGGGGGACGCTGTAACCTACGCAGCAGTTGCCGCAGGCAACGCAGGACCAGGAGCTCACCTCGCTCCATGGGATGAGTGCTTTATCCTCCATCTAATCAGGACCCATACAATTTGGGGAGCTAAATATCTATCGCCTATGAGCATATTCAATGGAAGCAGTGGGGTTTCTTCGCTGTCACTCCCGTTCCTTCTTCTCCTCTTCCTCCAGGGCGTACAGGAGGGGGTAGATGTTCTGATGCTGCCTAATCAGCTTGACTGTCCAGCGTCCGAAGTACCAGAATATACCCACGGATATGGCGATGAACATCAGGCTAATCGCTGTAATGGTGTCTATCACAGGCGTTCAATCTTAGAGGTTGTATCGTGGGCTAAATATCTGTCTGTGAGCCTCAGCCGCTGAAGATAGCTTTATGGCTCCTCTTTTAGGGGCTTCGCCAAGACCAGGGCGTCCTCCCCGTCCATGTAGTAGCCAAGCTTCCTGTTCACGTTCGTGAACCCCAGCTTCTCGTAGAGGGCGATCGCCAGCTGGTTGCTCGCCCTGACCTCAAGGAAGCACTCGGTCACGTTGTACGCCTCCACCCCGTTCTCCATGGCCTTTAGCAGGATCTCCGAGGCGATACCGCGTCTCCTGTAGGCCTCCATGACCGCTATGGAGACGACGTGGGCGTGACGTGCTGTCCGGAAGGTCTTGAACTTCGACAGGCCTCTCTCTATCCGGCACATGATGTAGCCCTGGATGGCCCCGTCTGCCTCGGCGACGATGAACGTCTTCGGGAAGCGTTGGTAGAGGTCCCTGTAGAAAAATGTGCTGTAGTTCTCGGGGAGGCACTCCTCGTTTATCGTCATGACCCTGTTGAGGTCATCGGAACGAAAGATCCGCACCCTGAACCCCTTATCCTCCATCTAAGACTTCTAAACGTCTAAATCCCTTGCATTTAAGATCTGTGCCTACCCTTTGTCCCAAGAACGTTTTTGTATCATGGCTACACTATGGAAACCACGCATTATCGGAGGCTGCTTACAGGAAGATTGGCTAGCTATCTGGCGGACCCTGACGTCGAAGAGGCGATTGAGGACATCTTCAACATACGGGACACGTACTTCTACATGGATCAGCCGACGTACATCGTGGAACCCCTCGAGGAAGGCGATCCCAGGATGCTGATGAAGCAGGGGTTCAATCGGCTCGTCGAGGAGCTCCGTCCCCTGGGATTCCTCCCCCGGCTGAGCAAGGAGATAGATCGATACCTGATCACCGTCTTCAGGGCCCCTCCGCCGAGTCCGTCGAGGAATAATAGGAACGTGATCCTGTTCGCAGTCACGACCTGCACCATATTCCTTGACGGCTTCATTAGGAGCAACAACCCCCTCCTCGTGGATATCCTGATGCCGAACACGTCCGTCTACGTCAACGCCCTCTACTTCACCCTGGCCATCCTGTCGATATTCGGATTCCATGAGCTGGGGCATAAAGCCGTGGCGGTCCTCAGGGGAGTCGAGGCCTCTATGCCCTACTTCATCCCTGCGCCCCCGGGCATGGGGGGTACATTCGGGGCTGTCATCGTCCAGAAGGAGCCACCGGCAAACAGGGACGCTTTGTTCGATCTGGGGTTGAGCGGCCCCCTGGTCGGGTTTATCATCACCGTTCTGGTCGCCGTGGTGGGGCTCAGGCTCTCGTTCGTCGTCCCCATCGAGGAGGTCCACTCCTGGATGATCAGCTACCCCGAGATCAGGTTCCAGTCGATCCCGTTCCCCATCCTCATGGTCTTCCTGCAGTCGATCATAAGGCCCGCTCAGGAGGGGATGGTGCTCCTCATTCACCCCGTCGGCTTCGCTGCCTGGGTCGGCTGCCTGGTGACCTTCATCAACCTCATTCCGGCATGGCAGCTCGACGGAGGCCATATAAGCAGGGCAATATTCGGAAAGTACTATCACAAGCTCATGTCCATAATCGGTATAGCCGTGCTGTTCCTAACTGGATATATCGTGATGGCCATAATTACCTTCTTCCTGATGATGAGGACGCAGGGCGACGCGGAGGCCCCCCTGGATGATGTCTCCCCTCTAAGCCCATCGAGGAAGGCTCTGATATTCGTCTATCTGGCCATCGTCCTGTTGACCCTGGTGACGCTCTTCCCTAGCTAGACCGCATATGGGATGGTCGTGCACCCGTGGGTGACCACTAGGGTTCGCCTTCCTCGCCGCCGCTCGTATGCCCGGCTCAGGGCCTCGTTGGCCATCCTCTCGACTGTGAGTCCCAGGGGCTCTGCCAGGTAGGAGGGGATGGCCGAGACTATGACCAGGTCGCTCTGCTTGCTGAGTGTCTTGATCAGGTGTACCGCTTTTGCGCCCAGCATGTACCTCCTCCTCAGCTCCGGGAGGGCGTCCACCTGGGAGAGGGTCTCCAGGCCGTCCGCCCCCAGCCCCTCCGAGCACTCGGCCAGGAGGATGATTGTCGCCCCCCTCCTAGCGACGGATGCGGCGTTCCTGAGGGCCCAGATCGAGTTGTAGAGGTCGTAGTCGAACCTGCTCCCCCCTGCGCTTACCACTACTACGTCGGCGTTCCCTTCCGTCTCAACCCTGTGGCTCTCCCCCACCTCGGCCACCGCTCCCTCCCAGCTCCTTTCGAGCTCCCCGGAGTGTGCGGAGAGCAGATCCCCCATGCCGTCGGTGACAAGGTTCACGGAGAGCTCTATCTCCGCCATCTTGGCGGCCTCCAGCCCGTCATCGTAGACTGGGTTCTCTGCCATGACCTCGGGGGAGGTATCGCTCTTGAAGGAGAGGCCTCGGCTTTTCTCGATCGAGGAGGCCCCCGAGAGCGCTGGGAGGATGAGGTTGTGGGCCCCCCTCATACCCGTAAACGGGTCGAGGCGGACCTCCCCCACGGCGATCCTGGTCGTCGCCTCGAGGAAGGCTCTGTTTATCTCGACCTCGGTCCCCTTCGACGTCTTGCCTATCGATCTCAGGTTTCCTGCGTCTCGGCTGTGCTCGAATATCCTGATGTTCTGGAAGATCTGAGGGCCCTGGAGGGCGTTGAGCAGATCTGGGCTGCTCCTCTCCCTCAACCCGTTGCCTATGACGACGGTGACGTCCTCTCCCTTGATGTCCCTGGGCTGGAGCACTTCTAGGATGCTCGACAGCGCGGAGCTAGCAAGGGTCGGCTGCAATGTCCCGTCCAGGCCGACCACTATCTTCCTCCTGCGCCTCATTATCTCCTCGAGGCTGGGTGACCCTATGGGGTTCTGGAGGGACTCGGTGATGATCTTCCTTGGGCTTGTATCCATCTGGGTCTCCTTGGGCTCAACCATGCCTATGAGGTTCCGCAGGGGGACGCTCACGTGGACCTCTGTCCTGCCATAGGGTAGCCAGCATTCGACCAAGATGATCAGAATAGGTTAGCTTTCACCCCGCTTATTTCACTTATCCTTGTATCTCTGCAGGGCGACGCTGAAACGCTGCGCTACTTCAATGACTATGATCTAATCGTTGATGAGCTGGTCCTCGCAGCGCTTCACCAGGAGGTTGGCGACCCTGTTCACCTTCTCCTCCACCTCCTCCTGGGACTGGCCCCCAGCTGAGATCCAGAGCCTTATGCCGGACTCGCCGTAGGGCTTCACCATCGACTTGATGTAGACCCCCGGGATGTCCCTCATCACATCATCGATTATCGGGGCGAGGGTCGACTCATCCCTCAGGGGCAGATAGATGACGTCCTCGGCGAAGGCCCCCTCCACCTTGCTCTTCAGGAGCTGGAGGACCTGATTGTCGAATATCCACATGAGCTCCCCCGGGACGCCCGGGAGGCAGATAATCTGAGCCCCTTCGATGTCGAGGACAACCCCCGGCGCTCCGCCCACCCTGTTATCAAGGGGATTCGCCCCCTTCGGGAGTATCGCCATCTTGCGGCGGGGCTCGGTCATCTCGGCGCTGCCTATGACCCCCCTCTGATGGAGGTCGGTGTACTGGCGGGTGACGATCTCCAGTGCCTGGTCGTTGAGCCCCATTGGGAGGTCGAATGCGTTCGCCACCCCCAGGAGGGTCTTGTCGTCGTGGGTCGGCCCCAGGCCCCCCGTGGTGAAGATGAGATTGCATCCGTTGGAGATCAGCCTCCTCAGAGCCCTGCCTATCACGGGGATCTCGTCCCTCACAGTGGTCTTCTGGATGACATGGAAGTTCAGGGCCTTCAGCTGGTTGATGATCCACTGGCTGTTGGTGTCAAGGACGAGGCCGTCGAGAATCTCATTGCCGATCACAAGGATGCCGATATTCGTGGTCACGGGGCCACCTCTATATGAACGTTCATACCCCGCATAAAAATATACGTTCGGCACTCACAGAAGTAGAAAGCTATGTCCGTCTTAACAGGAAACGCTCAATTTTTCAAGAAATTGTGAAGCCCCATGGGGAAATTTTAAATGTAAAAAGGTTTGTTCAGTGAATGGTTTCTGGACGGTTGAGTATGTCCTGTACAGTGGTCGTTGATGGATTCTTCGGCGACGGCGGGAAGGGGAAGGTCGTCTCCTACCTGGCGGTCGCCGATCAGGTAGCCGTTTGCGCGAGGGGAGGCGTGGGCCCCAATGCGGGGCACACCGTCGTGGACGACGGCATCACATTCAAGCTGAGGATGGTGCCCTGCGCCTTCGTGAACCCCGACACCAAGCTCCTCATAGGGCCCGGCGTGGTGATAAACCCCGAGATCGTCCTCAAGGAGATCAAGGAGCTTGGGATCGAGGACCGGATCGGCGTCGATCCCCAGTGCGCCATAATCGAGCCCAAGCACATCGAGGCCGACGGGAAGGGATACCTGAAGGAGAAGATCGGGACCACGGGCACGGGGACGGGGCCATGCAACTCAGACCGCGCCATGAGGATTGCGAAGATGGCTAGGGCGGTCCCAGCGCTGAAGGATTACCTCGCGGACGTCCCCGTCGAGCTGAACGAGGCCCTGGACGACGGGAAGAACGTCCTCATCGAGGGGACCCAGGGGACATACATCAGCCTCTATCACGGCACATATCCCTACGTGACCTCCAACGACGTCTGCGCCTCGGCCACATGCTCCGACGTGGGGATCGGCCCCACGAGGGTGGACGAGGTAGTCCTGGTGCTGAAGGCGTACGTCACCAGGGTGGGGGCCGGCTACCTCGAGGGTGAGTTAAGCCACGAGGAGGCGAAGAGGCGGGGCTGGGACGAGTACGGCACCGTGACCGGGAGGCAGAGGCGGGCCGCGCCATTCAACTACGCGCTGGCTAAGAGGGCCGCCATGCTCAACGGGGCGACCCAGATAGCCGTGACGAAGCTCGACATCCTCTACCCCGAGTGTAAGGGGGCGAGTGACTACGGTAAGCTTCCTCCTGAGGCGACTGCATTCATCGACAAGATCGAGGAGGAGATCGGGATCCCTGTCACCCTGGTCGGCACGGGTCCCGGCGTGAACGAGATCATCGACCGGCGCTGATCCTAGCGCCACCACCACGCCTTCTTCTTGGTGTTGGCCCCTAGCTCCTTCCCCAGTTCCTCTATGAGCTCCCTCTGCCTGCGCTTCAGCTTCTTGGGGATCACCACGTTGATGTGCACAAGCTGGTCCCCCTTCCCGAACCGTGTGGGGATACCATCTCCCTTCATCCTGAGGACCTCGCCGCTCTGAGTCCCTGAGGGGACCTTGATGGGCTTCTCGCCGAAGAGGGTGGGGACGTTCACGGATGTCCCGAGGGCGGCCTGGGGGAAGTTGATCTCAGCCTCGTAGATTATGTCCCTCCCCCTCCTGATCAGGAAGGGATGGGGCTTCACCCTCACGTTCACGTAGAGGTCTCCCGGTGGGCCTCCGTGGGGTCCGTCCTCGCCCTGCCCTCTAAGAATCATCTGGGTCCCGTCCTCTATGCCCTGGGGGACCTTGACGTCGAGCCGGGTCCTCTTCTCCTCGAGGCCCTGGCCCTTGCAGACTGTGCACGGCACGTCGGGTATCTTCCCACTGCCATCGCACCTGTCACAGGGGGCCACGCGGATCATCTGCCCGAAGAGGGACTGTGTCCGCCTCTCGACCCTCCCTGTCCCTTTGCACGTGGGGCATGTGGCGACGTCCGTTCCCGGTTCAGCTCCGTCTCCGTTGCATCGGCTGCATTTCTTCAGCCTGTTGAGGCTCAGCTCGACCTCGGTGCCTGTCGCCACCTGCTCCAGGGCCACCTCTATCCGGGTCTGCAGGTCGGAGCCCCGTCTGGGCCCCTGGCGGCCCCGCTGGAAGTTGAACCCGAAGCCCCCTCCGAAGATGCCTCCGAATATTCGGCTCAGTATGTCGTCGCCGAAGCCGAACTCGGTGAAGATGTCCCGGAAGTTGGCCCCCCTGAATATGTCCTCCGCGGAGTACCGTCCGCTGATGCCGGCGTGGCCGAACCTGTCGTACTGCCCCTTCTTCTCCGGGTCGGAGAGGACTGCGTAGGCCTCCGAGACCTCCTTGAACTTCTCCTCGGCGTCGGGCTCCTTGTTCCTGTCGGGGTGGTACTGGAAGGCGAGCTTGCGGAAGGCCTTCTTTATGTCGTCCTGGGACGCACTGCGGTCGGTTCCTAGAACCTCGTAGTAGTCCCTCTTCTCCGCCAACAGATGCACCCGACCGTGTTCCCTCTTTGAATCGTACCACTATCTGAAAAGTGTTTACAAACGGACGAGTCTACGCTTGTGCAGCTGCCTGCCCGATGGGTCACTGGGCAGGTGTCTCGATCTTCTCGTAAAAGTACTCCATTCTAGCCATTATTGTGGAGATGGTCTCGATGAGGGTGTCCAGCCTGTCCAGGAGGTTGTCGAGGTTCTTCTCGTGCTCCCTAAGCACGTTGATTATCAGGTCGATGGCTTCAAGCTGCCCCTTCTCCAAAGTGATCCTCTCCTGGTCAACCTATGGCTGGGTGGAATTGTGTTTGGGAGTATTTTGGATGTAAAATAAGTGTGCTGTCACCTTTAGGGAATAGAAATATGAAATGTTAGAAAATTAGGTGGACGGTCAGGCTATTCCTGTTTCTTATCTTCGTCGACAACCTTGTACTCGGCGTCCACGGTCTTCTTGGTCTGCTCCTCTCCTGGGGGTGTCGCCTGCTGGGGGCCTCCCTGGGCCTGCTGCTGTGCCTGCTGTTCAGCTGCCGCCTGCTGGTAGACGGAGGCGCCCGCCTCCTGGACGACGTTCCTGAGGGCCTCTATCTTGGCGTTGATGTCGGCCGTGGTGCCGGAGTTGAGGGCCTCCTTGAGGTCGTCGACGCCCCTCTGGATGGACGACTTCTGGTCCTCGGTGAGCTTGTCCCCGATCTCGCTGACGGTCTTCTCGCTCGTGTAGATGAGGGAGTCCGCCATGTTCCGAGCCTCGGCCTCCTCCTTCGCCACCTTGTCGGCCTCAGCGTACTGCTCAGCCTCGTTGACCATCCGGTCCTTCTCGGTCTGGCTGAGCTTCGTCGATGCGGTGATGGTGATACTCATCTCCTTGCCCGTGCCCATGTCCTTAGCCGTGACGTCGAGGACGCCGTCGGCGTTGATATCGAACGTGACCTCGATCTGGGGGACGCCTCTGGGCGCAGGCGGGACGCCCGTGAGGTCGAACCGGCCCAAGGCGATGTTGTCCTTGGCCATCGTTCTCTCCCCCTGGAGGACGTTGATTGTGACCGCCGTCTGGAAGTCGGCCGCCGTGCTGAAGGTCTGGGTCTGCTTCGTGGGGATGGTTGTGTTCCTGTCTATGACCCTTGTCATGACGCTGCCCAGGGTCTCGACCCCGAGGCTGAGGGGCGTGACGTCTAGTAGGACGATGTCGGAGATGTCACCTGCGAGGACTGCCCCCTGGATGGCGGCGCCCATCGCCACGCACTCCATGGGGTCGAGGCCTCTCTCGGGCTTTTTCCCCACGATGCTCTCTATGAACTGTTGGACCAGGGGCATCTTGGTCTGGCCCCCGAAGACTATGATCTTGTCTATCTGCTGTGTGGTTATCTTGGCGTCCCTGATGGTCTGCAGGATGGGTCCCCTGATGCGCTCCACGATGGGGCGGGTGAGCTGCTCCAGCTTCGACCTCGTAAGGGGGACGTGGAGGTTCAGCGGTCCCCCGTCCTTCATCCCAATGTAGGGGAGGTTGATGTCAGTTGTCTGGAGGGTCGAGAGCTCTATCTTCGCCCTCTCGGAGGCCTCCTTGATCCTAGCCATCGCCCTGATGTCGCTCCTGAGGTCGACGCCCGTCTCCCTCCTGAACTCTTCGATGACGTAGTCCATCACCGCCTTGTCCAGGTCGGTGCCCCCGGTCTGGGTGTCGCCGCTCGTGGAGAGGACCTCGAAGACCCCCCCGCCGAAGTCCATGACGGTGGTGTCGTTGGTGCCTCCGCCGAAGCTGAAGACCAGGATCTTCATCTCCTGGTCGGTCTTGTCGATGCCATAGGCCAGGGCAGCGGCGGTGGGCTCGTTGACTATCCTGGTCACCTTGAGCCCCGCGATCTCCCCTGCGTCGATGGTGGCCTGACGTTGATTGTCGTTGAAGTGGGCGGGGACGGTGATGACGGCCTTGGCCACCTTCTCTCCGAGGTAGGTCTCAGCGTCCCTCAGTATCTTCTGGAGTATGTAGGCTGAAATCTGCTGGGGGGTGTAGTCCTTGCCGTGGAGTGTGATCTTCCTGTTTGTGCCCATGAGGCGCTTTGCCTCTCGAACGGTTCCAGCGGCGTTGGTGACTGCCTGTCTCCGAGCTGGCTCCCCCACGAGGAGCTGCCCGTCCTCGGTGAATGCGACGACTGACGGGAACATCTTCCCGGCGACTGTGGGTCCCTCGGCGCTGGGGATGATCGTGGGCTTCCCTCCCATGACGACCGCAGCGGCGGAGTTGGTGGTCCCGAGGTCGATTCCTAATATCTTCTCTTTCTTTTCTTCACTCATCTTTGTCTTCCTCTTTATCGTTATCTGAGCTCCGGTTCCTTGCTACCTTCACCATGCTCGCCCGCAGGACCCTCGAATTGTACATGTAGCCCCTCCTGAGCTCCTCGATGACGGCCCCGTTGGGGTGGTCCTCCGTGTCCACCTCCAGGACGGCCTCGTGGTATCGGGGGTCGAAGGGCTCCCCCAGGGCGTCTATCGGGGCGACTCCCTCGGATGTCATGACCTTCTGCAGCTTGCCCTTCACCATGTCGACTCCCTCGACGATGTTAGCCTCACCGTTCTTGGAGGCCTCGATGGCCATCTCAAGCTCGTCGAGGATGGGGAGGAGCTGCATCAGGAGGCGTCCGTTGGCGCGTGAGATGGTGTCCTCGATGCGCTTCTGGGTCTGCTTCTGGAGGTTCTCCATGTCGGCCTTGGCGTACTTTAGCTGGTTCAGGTACTTCTCCGACTTCTTGGCCTCGTCCTCCAGGGAGGCCTCGATTTTAGCCAACTTTTTCTGTAGATCTTTAAGTTTAGGCTTCGGAGACATGCTGAACCTCTGAGCTCGTTTGTCACCGACCATTAAAGAGGCTGCGCTTTATTTCCTTTACGGAAAAATCTCCATAAAAAGGCGTCCTATGTCGATGATAGCTACGTTGAAATAGTGCGAACCCGCCCCCTCGATAGGTGCGATTATTGAAGGTCCTTGTGGTCTCCCCCGTTCTCGCGAAGCGGCTCTCAGGCGTTCTCCCGGATGAAATCGAGGTCATCCACCCTGAAAGGGGGACCGATGACGAGCTAGAGGCCCTCGCCGTGGATGTTGAGGTAATCGTGAGCACCAGGCTTTCGGCCTCAGTTGCGAGGGCGGCTAAGAACCTCAAGCTCCTGCAGAAGACCGGGGCGGGCGTGGACGACATGCCCTTCGACGCCCTGGGCGATGATACATACATGGCCAACACGTCGGGCTCCAACCCTGTCCCCCTTGCGGAAGGGGCCGTAGCGCTTGTCCTCGCGCTGGCGAAGCGGGTCGTGGAGAGGAACAACAGGTTCCTGGAGGGGAGGGGGGTCAGCTCAGGCGTACTGTTGAAGGGGAAGAGCGCCGGGATCCTGGGTCTGGGCAGCATCGGGGTTGAGGTAGCGAAGATGCTTCAGGGCTTCGACATGAGGATACTCGGGTTGAAGCGGGATCCCTCTGTGAAGCCGGAGGGCGTTGACCTCGACTTCCTCGGGGGACCTGGTGACCTCCACCGCTTCATGGCGGAGTCCGACTTCGTCATCAGCACGTTGCCACTGACCATTGACACGCGGGGGATAATCGGGGAGGAGGAGCTCCGCCTGATGAAGCCGACGGCGTACATCGTCAGTGTCTCCAGGGCGGCCGTCATAGAGGAGGAGCCTCTCTACAGGGCTCTGAAAGATGGATGGATAGCGGGGGCTGCCCTCGACGTCTGGTGGAGGCCCCATTTCTGGGATCCCATCTGGAATCCCGAGGGGAAGGGGGCCTCAGAGTATCCGTTCTGGGAGCTCCCCAACGTCATATGCACGCCTCACAGCATCACCTCAACGGACTCGCGGTCGGATGCCTCGCTGAAGATCATGGCCGAGAACATACGGCGTATAGCCGATGGGCGGCCGCCGATAAACCAGGTAGATAAGAGGCTCCAGTACTGAGAGGCGGATTAGGGGTATCGTTCTCTGAGCGTTTTTACGGCCTTCTCCACCTGCTCCACGGCGGTCCCGATGTAGTTCTCGGGGTTGAGCCAGTCGTCCAGCTCGGCTTCGGTGACCAGGCCTGATGCCTCCTCGTCCTCCAGCATGACCTCCCTGAGGCTCCTCCTCTCCTTCCAGCACTTCATCGCAAGGCGCCGGAGCATCTCGTGGGCGTCCTGCCTCCCGATCCCCTTCTCCACCAGCTCGATCATCACCTTCTCCGTGAGGCAGAGCCCCAGCGTGAGGTTGAGGTTCCTCTCGATGTTCTCGTAGTCGAAGACTGCGTCCCTGAGGATGCCCGTCATCTGCCTGAGGATGTAGTCTGTGAGGATGAAGCCCTCGGGGATGATTATCCGCTCCAGGGAGGAGTTGGAGATGTCCCTCTCGTGCTCCAGGGCGATGGTCTCCAATGCGGGGACGATGTTGGACCGGATCAGTCTGGCGAGGCCGCAGACCCTCTCGGTCTTGTGGGGGTTCCGCTTGTGGGGCATCGTCGATGAGCCCACCTGGTCCTGTCGGAAGGGCTCGAACATCTCGGATATCTCGGTCCTCTGGAGGTTCCTGATCTCCCTGGCGATCTTGTCCAGGGTCCCGGCTATCAGGCCGAAGACGCATTGGAGCTCCGCGAGGCGGTCCCTCTGGACTACCTGGTTGGCGATGAGCACAGGCTCGATCCCGAGGCGCTCCATGGTGAGCCTCTGGACCTCGAACCCCTTCTCCCCGAAGCTGGCCATGGTCCCCACCGCCCCGCTCATCTTCCCGACGAGGAGGCGGCCCCGCGCGGCGTCGAGCCTGTCTAAGTGTCTGGAGACCTCGCTGGCCCAGATGGCGAACTTCATCCCGTAGGTCATGGGGACGGCGTGCTGCCCGTGGGTCCTCCCGATGGTCAGTGTCTCCTTGTGGTCCTCCGCCTGCTTGAGCAGGACCCCCAGGAGCTCCCGGAGGTCCCCCTCCATTATCGCCAGGGCGTCCCTCAGCTGGAGGGCGAGGGCGGTGTCCTCCGTGTCATAGCTGGTGGCCCCCAGGTGGATGTACTTCCCGGCGTCCCCGTCACAGACCTCCGTGAAGGCACGGACCATCGCCATGAGGTCGTGGTGGATCTCCCTGTCGATCTCCTTCACCCGGTCGAGCTTCACGATCCCTACTTTTCCCTTCCTGGCGATCTCCTCGGCAGCCTCCTCGGGTATCGTGCCCAACTGGGCGTGGGCCCAGGCGAGGGCGACCTCGACGTCGAGCCACTTCTGGAGCTTCGCCTCCTCGGTGAAGACCGCGTACATCTCGGGGTAGGAGTACCTGAACTCTATGGGGTGGACGGGCATGCCTCAAACCTCAGATAATGTTGTCCGTATTTTAGATAAGCCTTCTTGGGGCCCAGACCGAATTCTTATACGGATCGAATGAACCTTTCATAGGAAGTTTAAACGCTGGACGGGATTGGATGAGCGAAGGATTGAACGTCATAGTCTGTATCAAGCAGGTACCGGAGACCACCGAGGTCGAATTCGACGAGGAGACCGGGAGGCTCAAGAGGGAGGGCGTCGACGCCGTCATCAACCCCTTCGACGAGTACGCCGTCGAGGAGGGGCTCCAGATAAAGGAGAAGTACGGGGGCACGGTGAAGGTCCTTAGCATGGGACCTCCCCAGGCCGAGTCGGCCCTCAGGGAGACCATCGCCCTGGGATGCGATGAGGCCTACCTGGCCACCGACCGCGCCTTCGCTGGGGCGGACACCTGGGCCACCAGCTACACCCTGGGCCTCTGCGTAGAGAAGATAGCCCCCTACGACATCGTCATCTGCGGCCTCAAGACGACGGACGGGGACACGGGGCAGGTCGGCCCGGAGTTGGCGCAGCACCTAGGCGTTCCCCACGTATGCTATGTGAACAAGATCCTCGGCATCGCCGACGGGAAGATCAGGCTCACGAGGCTGCTGGATGATGGGGTGGAGACCCTGGAGGCGCCCCTGCCCATCGTGATCTCGGTCTCCAAGGACATCAACCAGCCCCGCCTTGCGACCCTGCGGGGGAGGATGGGCGCCCGGAAGGCCGAGATAAAGCAGATCACATCGAAGGACGTGGATGCGGACCCAGCCCGTCTGGGCCTGGACGGTTCACCCACCAGGGTGGTCAAGATATTCACGCCCACTCCCCTGGAGGGGGGCGACGTCGTTGAGGGGACTCCCGAGGAGCTCGCCGAGAGGATATTCCAGAAGCTCCAGGAGTGCAAGGTGATCTGAGATGAGCGAACTACCCATTTCAATCGACAAGGACCTCTGCACGGGCTGCGGCATCTGCGTAGGGGCCTGCCCCTTCGGCTCAATCGAGATGGTGGGGGACTACCCCGAGATCAAGGACGACTGCAGGCTCTGCAACGCATGTGTCGAGGCCTGCCCCGAGGGCGCCATCACAATCAAGGAGACTGAGGGCGAGGCGGATCTATCAGAGTACAGGGGCGTCATGGTCTACGCCGAGCAGAGGAAGGGAGTGGTCCACCCCGTCGCATACGAGCTACTGGGGAAGGGGCGTGAGCTGGCTGACCAGTTGGGGGAGCCCCTCTTCGCTGTCCTCATAGGCAGCGACGTCAAGGCGGGGGCCGAGGAGCTCGCGGTCAGGAGCGCGGACAAGGTCTACACGTACGAGGACCCCGCCCTAGAGGACTTCAGGGACGACCCCTACTCCGCCCTCATGGCCGATTTGGTCCGCGAGGTGAAGCCCAGCCTCTTCCTCATAGGGGCTACGTCAATAGGCAGGTCCCTGGGGCCGAAGCTGGCCGCAGTCCTGGCGACCGGCCTCACGGCTGACTGCACGGGGCTGGAGATCGACCCAGAGACGAGGCTCCTTCTCCAGACTCGACCCGCCTACGGCGGGAACATCATGGCCACCATCATCTGCCCCAACAGCAGGCCCCAGATGGCCACCGTGCGATACAAGATGATGAAGGAGGCCGATGTGGACCAAGACAGGAAGGGCGAGATCGTGAAGAAGCCAGTCGACATGGAGGCGCTCCCCGACAGGGTCAAGATCATTGACTACCAGCCCTCCCCGGAGCAGGTGAACATCGTCGACGCCGAGATCGTGGTCTCGGGCGGGAAGGGACTCGGTGAGCCCAGCGGCTTCGCCGTCATCGAGGAGCTGGCCCAGGCCCTGGGAGGGGCTGTGGGCGCGAGCAGGCCCACCGTCGACGAGGGGTGGAAGGAGTACCGCCACCAGGTAGGCCTAAGCGGCCGGACCGTGAGGCCCAAGCTCTACATGGCCTGCGGCATCTCCGGGGCGGTGCAGCACCTCGCTGGGATGAAGACCTCCGACGTCATCATCGCCATCAACAAGGACAGGGAGGCCCCCATCTTCAGCGTCTCCACCCTGGGCGCCGTCGGGGACCTCTACGAGGTCATACCCATACTGGCCGAGAAGGTAAGGAAGCACAAGGGCGATGCCTGAGTACGGCCAAGTGACGCAGGAGCTCCGCGGGAAGCTCGAGGAGATCGTCGGGGATAAACACGTCTCCGAATCTCCGGAGGACCTTGAGAAGCACGCCATAGACGAGAGCCTGGAGCCCCCGCATCCCCCGGAGGTCGTCGTGAGCCCCGGGAGCACCGAGGAGGTCTCCGCCGTCATGAGGCTCGCATATTCTGAGAGGATACCGGTCACCCCCCAGGGCTCAAGGACGGGGCTCAGCGGGGGCTCCCATCCAGTCTTCGGGGGGATAGCCCTGAACCTGGAGCGGATGAACAGCATCTTGGAGATCGACGAGGAGAACCTGATGGCCGTCGTGGAGCCGGGGGTCCTCATCGTTGACCTACACGCCGAGACAGAGAAGCTCGGCCTGCTCTACCCCCCGGATCCGGGTCAGGAGTCGGGGAGCCTCGGAGGGAACATTTCAACGAACGCCGGCGGGGTCCGGGGCATGAAGTACGGTGTGACCCGGGACTTCGTCCACGGCCTCGAGGCCGTCCTGCCCAGCGGAGAGGTGATAACCATGGGGGGGAAGATCGTGAAGAACTCCACCGCGTACAGCCTCCTCGACCTCATCATCGGCTCCGAGGGGACCCTGGCCGTGGTCACCAAGGCCACCCTGAGGCTGGTCCCCAAACCGAGGCATACGGCCCTCGTCTTCGTCCCGTTCGACTCCACGAGGGACGCGGCCAACACGGTCTCCGAGATCGTGAGGAGGAAGGTCGTCCCATACGCCCTCGAGTACATGCCCCGGCACGCCGTGGAGACCGCCCAGCGGTACCTGGAGAGGAAGCTCCCCGACGACAGCCACCCCGCCTACCTCCTCATCGCCGTGGAGGGGAACACGGTGGACGAGGTCGAGTCTCAGCTTGAGACGGTGGGCGAGGTCTGCCTAGAGATGGGCGCGGAGGACGCCTACGTTGCCGACACTGCGGCGAAGCAGGAGCAGCTCTGGGAGGGGCGGAAGTGCCTCTTCGACGCCTACAAGGCCTTCTGGGAGATAGACGAGGTGGACGCCTGCGTCCCCAGGAAGCATATCCCTGACTACATAGAGGGGGCCGAGGTGGCGGCGGAGCGCCACGGGGTGATCGTCTCCAACGTCGGCCACGCCGGCGACGGGAACGTCCACAGCATCATCGCCCGAGGCGAGCTGGACGAGGAAACGTGGAGGGAGGTCCTGGATGCAGTCATCGGGGAGCTCATCGACCTCGCGCTGAGCCTCGGAGGCACCATCTCCGGGGAGCACGGCCTGGGGCTGGCGAAGAAGAGGTACCTGCCCAGACAGGTCGAGGAGGCCCAGATCGAGCTCATGAGAGGCATCAAGAGGGCCTTCGACCCCCACAACATCCTGAACCCGGGGAAGGTCTTCGACCTCTGAGCCCACGTGAAGCTTATTAGCGGAGATGGACCATCTCCGGTCGAGATGAAGCGCTACAACGTCGAGGGCTCATGGCCGGCTCTCGTCACCCCTTTCACCGAGGGCGATGAAGTCAACTACGACGTACTCAGGAGGCTTGTTGATTACCACGCGGAGAACGGGAGCAACGGGCTCCTCCTTCTGGGCTCCACGGCCGAGGGATTCCTGCTGACCAAGGAGGAGAAGACGAGGATCATCGACACGGTCATCGACGCCGCGAGCGGGAGGATCCCCGTCATGTGTGGGGTCTCCGCCGTCTCCACGAGGGACACCCTTGAGAACGCTAGGTACGCCATGGACGTTGGCGCTGACTGTGGGCTCCTCGTCCAGCCGGCCTACATCAAGCCTACCCAGGAGGCCCTGTACGGGTACTACAAGGACATCGCCGACGGCGTCGACCTGCCCCTGGTTATCTACAATAACCCTGAGAGGGCGGGTGTCAACATCGAGGCCGAGACCATCGCTAGGCTGGCCAGACACGAGAACATCGTCGCCCTCAAGGAGGCGGGGCCGAATCCCTACGGGCTGCTCAGGGTCGTCGAGCTGACCCGGGGAGAGTTCAACGTCCTCTGCTGCGACTGCCCCTTCTACGCCCTGGTCCTACCCGTGATGGCCTCAGGAGGGAAGGGCACGAGCAACGTCTCGGGGTCGGTCGTCCCAAGGGAGTTCGCCTCCATGTCCAAGCCGTGGGAGGGATACGAGGACGCCCTCAGGACGAGGGAGCTCTACTTCAAGCTCTTCCCCCTGATGAGGATGATGTACGCTGAGACCAACCCGGTCCCGTTGAAGGCGGCTCTGAACATGATGGGGGCGGACGTGGGTAGACCGAGGAAGCCACTCACGGAGCTGAGCAGGGGTAACATGGCGACGCTGAAGCTGACCTTGGAGAGGCTTGGGATCCTCGATGAGGGCTCCTACCAGACGGAGTTCTTCTCGAGGAAGTGATGAGTCATCTCCAGGTCTCGCGGGGCTTCCTGTGCCACTTGGGCTTCCTCACGAAGGACGGGAGCCAGGAGGGCCACTCGACGAACCTCCAGTGGAAGAACCTCTTCCCCTCCTTATCCACGACGGCGAGGTCCCCCTCGGGACCGGCGTTCTCCTGGATGAACGTGGCCATCTGCCAGACGGCCTCCGAGTGGCTCAGCTCGAACCTCTCCCTGATCTTGCGGGTGAGCTCCTGCTCCTCCAGGAGGAAGGCGAAGCCGTATGTCTTGGCGTGGCGGAAGAGCTCGGCCTCGAGGAATTCCTGGATCTCAGGGTTCATAATCACCGCGCGCCACCTCGCCAGCTGACTGTTTTCGTTCTGATGTTCCCGGTTAATAAAGAGTTGTGGTCCAGGTTTGACTTTGACTGCAAGACTTATTTTTCCCCCAGGTTGACTCTGTAGGCATTGGACACCGTGAATCGAGGCACAGGCGTACTGCTCCTCCTGGGCCTAGCCCACTCCCTGAACCACTCCCTGTTCTTGGTGCTGCCCCCTCTCCTCGAGGAGATAACCCGGGACCTGGGTGTCTCATATCAGACAATCGGGGCGGTGGCGACGGTCAGCTTCCTCCTCTACGGGGCGGGGGCCCTGGTGGGCGGGCCCCTCTCTGATCGTGTCGGATACGTGAGGATCTCGGGCATAAGCATCGCCCTGGCGGGGGTTTCGACGGCAATCTTCCTGCTCCCCAAGAGCCTCGGGGTCTTCAGCGCCGGGATGTACATGCTGGCCATCTGGGCGAGCTTCTACCATCCCGTCGCGAACACCCTCATCTCGAAGATGTTCCCTGTGAACACGGCGGGCGCCATGGGGTTGCACGGGGCGGCGGCTAGCCTCGGCCAGATGTTCACGCCCACGGTCGCCTACCTCATCGGGGTCTATGTGGACTGGCGTTACGCCTTCGCCTTCTTCGGCGGTGTCTCTGTCGTCGCCGGTCTCCTGCTGTTGAGGGTGCCCGACGTCGGTCTCCCCGAGGCCTCGGAGAGGGTGTCCCCCTTCAAGGTCCTGGCGGTCCCTAACCTCTGGGTCATCATCATGTTCAACGTCGTCCTCGGTCTCTTCCAGAGGGGGGTGGAGCTCTTCTTCCCGGCGTTCATCTCGGCTGACAGGGGCTTCTCGGGGCAGTCGGCGGCCATCGCCAACTCCGTCCTCCTGCTCTTCGGGGTCGTGGGCCAGCTCGTGGGCGGGAAGGCGGCGGACAGGTACAGCTCCGAGAGGGTGGTGATGTTCGCCTCAGCCGGCATGGTCGCCAGCATGCTGATCCTCCTGCTCGTCCCCTCGCCCTACATTGGCGTCCCCCTCTTCGTCGTCCTCTACGGTATCTCCCTCTACGGGCACCAGCCGGCCATGACCGCCCTCCTGGGACGTGTCTCCCCTCCCAGCCTCATGGGGGCTGCCTACGGGGTGATGTTCTTCTTCGCCTTCGGCCTCGGCTCCGCCTCCGCAGCAATAGCCGGCTACATCGCCGACAGCTTCAGCCTCGAGGCCTCGTTCTGGATAATGGCCTTATTCGCGTTCATGGCGTTGGTTATCTCCCTGATTATCCCTCGGGTGATCAGGCGGAGCCGTGGAGCGTCGAGTGCGGGTGAGATATAATGGACGTATTGATCCATACTATTGATTCAGAGTCTTTTTTATCCGAACCTCCGATACGCTAGCTGGAATCCAAGGCGTCTACGTTGGACGTGCTCCCAGACTTCGGCTCGACCTCGGCACACGGGGCCAGAGAAGACTCAGCGGATGTAGTTGAGACCAGGGATTTTAAGAAGCTCGACGAGGAGGAGAAGGCGGCCCTCCAGGGAATCTTCGAGCTGAGGATCAGGGAGATCACCCCCAAGATAGGCTCCGACGGCGTGTCATATGAGGGCCTGGAGGAGATGAGGCGGACATACGGGGAGAAGCGGCTGAGGCACATCCTGGACTCGCTGGCGGAGAAGGGCTTCCTCCACGTGAAGGAGCATGACCCCGTTGCCACCTGCCCGAAGTGTGACTCCCACAAGATAGCCGTCCGCCTCGGATGCCGGGGCTGCGGGTCCATCAACGTCAAGAGGGTCAAGATCATTGAGCACGTCCTCTGTGGCTTCATGGGGGCCGAGGACGCCTTCAGGAAAGAAGGCTCGATGAAGTGCCCCAAATGCGGGAAGACAGTCGAATCCGACCCGGAGAGGCCCCTCAACGGCGACCCCAGGAAGGGGACCAGGGTGATAGGCTCCATCTTCAGGTGCAGGGACTGCAGCCGCGAGTTCGACAAGCCCGAGGTCAGGTTCGAGTGCCTCGAGTGCAGCCTCTCCTTCGACTTCAGGATGGCGGGGTACGAGCGCCTCCACGGCTACGTCGTCCATGCGGACCTGAAGAGGTGGTTCGAGGGGAAGTCCGTCAAGATCCTCTTCATCGAGGACGACGACCAGAACTTCGAGATCATGAAGAGCTACCTCCAGCTCTCCAAGCCCGCGGAGATCTTCGACTCGGAGAGGGCGGGGTCGGGGGAGGAGGGGCTCGAGCGGTGCACTGTGAAGAGCTTCGACCTGATCCTCCTGGACATGAGGATGCCGGGGATGGATGGCCTGGAGACGCTTGACGCCATCAGGAGGAGGGGAGTCGAGACCCCCGTTATCTTCATGACGAGCCACGATGACCTGACCATCGCCGTGGAGGCGATGAAGAGGGGGGCTGCTGACTACGTGGTCAAGTCCATGGAGTCCTACAAGAACCTGTACTCCATAATCAGGAGGGTGCTCGAGAGCTCGAACGCGAGGGAGTTCATCAAGGGCACCGACGTGTACCCGATCCTCCCGCATTTCACTCGATCCCAGAAGGCTGATGAACGACCGCGTGACAAGTAGAATGGAGCCTGGGTGAGGCAGGCTTCAACGTAATTTTAGATTAAATACTAGTCATCAACCTCATTGATCTTGAGGATACCGATGTCCGAGAAATCACCTGAGGGTTATGATTACAGGGGGCATCTCTGGTTCGCCAAGAGGCCGGGCATAGGCCGCCTCATGGAGGCTATGGCCCCTGAGTACGAGGAGGCCCTGAAGGGATGGGACGGGAAGCCCCCATACGCTGCATACCACATGTTTGACAAGGCCCACGTGGTCATGCTCACTGAGCAGGACATTATACCAAGGGAGGACGGGGTGAAGATCCTCAAGGCCTTCAGGAAGATGGAAGGGGAGGGTGTCGTCGAGGCCAGGGAACGGGTGGGTGGAGAGGACCACTCCGGCGAAGCCTACCTTATCACTGAGCTTGGCTGGGACGTAGGCGGCAGGATCCACGTGGGCAGGAGCACCGGGGATCTGAGGACCACGTCCTCTCACATCGTTCAGAGGGAGTACATCCTCAGGGCTATGGATGCCCTGCTCGACGCAGCGGAGGCCATGGTGAACTTCTCGGAGAAGCACTTAGAGACAATCACGCCCATGTACTCAGCCGGTCTGACAGTCTACGGCTCGACCAACCTCATGCAGCACGCCCAGGTGATGACATGGGGCTACTACGTCATGGCCTTCGTGAACCAGTTGGAGAGGGAGTTCCGGAAGCTCGAGGCTGCATACGAGCTGATGCAGGTCAGCCCCGCGGGATCCGCCATCGGGACGGGGACGGACGTGCCTAACTTCAGCCGCCGCAGGACGATGGAGCTCCTGGGCTTCACGGACCTCTACAGGAACTGCTTCGACGCCGAGAAGCACGAGGGGTACGCCCTGGACTCCTACGCCGTGCTGCTGACCCTGAGCAACGTCATCAGCGGGCTGTTCTTCGACCTCCTACTCTACAGCACCCACGAGTTCAGGCTTGTGGAGCCGGCTGACAGGTACTGCGGGACGAGCAGTATTATGCCCCAGAAGAAGAACCCCATGGCCCTCCGGTGGATGGCGGACGTGACCGTCAACGTCAAGGCTCGGCTCCTTGAGGCCAGGAACGACGAGGGCATGCAGAGGTCCTGGACGGACGTGATCAACGGCCTCAGGATGATGCCGGGCTTCTTCGAGACGCTAAAGGTGGACAAGGAACGGAACGAGGAGCTGGCCGGCGAGTTCTGGAGCGGAGCCGCCGATCTGGCCACGGCGATAATGATGGAGAAGGGGCTGCCATGGCGGACCGCCCACCAGATCGTGGCCACGCTCGTCAGGGTAGCGATAGGCGAAGGGAAGACCCCCAGGGACGTCACGACAGAGTTCCTCGACGAAGCGGCCGAGGAGTACCCCGACTATGGCGAGCCCCTGGGCCTCAGCGACGATGTCATAAGGGTAGCCATGGACCCGAGGGAGATGGTCAACCGGAGGACGCTGATCGGCGGGCCGGCCCCCGTTAGGGTCAGGGAGCAGATCTCCGAGAGCAGGGAGCTGCTGAAGCACGAGAGGGCGGAGGTCGAGGCGAAACTGGTGGCGCTGTCTGAAGCTGCTGAGAGGCTGGAGAAGGCTATCGATACGCTAATAGCCGATTAATCCCGGATCCCGTGAGCTAGTCGTGCTAGGGAAAAGCTTGGACCCCTATCTAATAGCCTATGGCTTTTTGTCGATCTTTGGGGGCCTGCGCGCGCTAGTTAAGGAGTCCTGGACTCGTCTAGAACGTCGCTCGCGCGGGTAGTCGTCACTAAAAACCACGCTCAGGGATAAAATATTCTTATGACGAACGTCCAAAGGTCCCATTGGCTCAACAGATTGAGGAGTCCATCAAGAAAGCTCAATATCTTTTATATCGCGCGCGCAAGGGGGTTAGCTCCCTTGGAGGCGTATGGCTATGGCTCTGACGATGTCGACAGTGTTCTCACACCAGTCGGCCACCGTCTCTAGCGCGTCTAAGAACTCGTTGAGGAGTATCAGGTTTCCAATCGAAAACCCTTTGAACTCAAGGTTCGCGAGGTGCTCCCTCGCTACGCTGTAGAGGTCGTCGATGTCCTCCTCGATCATCTCCACCTCGTCCGCCAGCTCGATTGCCTTCATCCGGTCCTCCTGTAGTACGTCGATGCTCTTCGCGAGGAGAGTAACAGCGTTTATGCACGCCTTGCTCATGTCCTGAGCTGACTGCTTCATCGCGTCAGGGGCGTTCTCAAAGGGGACAATGACGAGTATTCGGCCCGCCTCCCTAGCCCAGTCTGCAACCCAGTCGATGGCCCGCACCAGCTCCATGAGGTCCTCCCTCTCTTCCGGGAAGACGTTCCGCTCGGTGAGCCTGACGATCATCTCCCTCCGAAGCTGATCCGCCCTCATCTCGTACTCCGAGATCTTCCTGTAGTACTCGTCCTTATCCTTGGGGCCCTCACAGGCCGTGCAGACCATGTTGTAGAGCCCTTGGACCGCGTTCTGGGTCATCTCAAGGTGGTCCCGGACCATGCCGAGGACCTCCTCGTTCCTGTGGTCTCCGAACCACCTCATTAGACGCTTACTCATACAGATACCTCCTGATCTCCTGAACATTATAAGATTTGATTCTCACACACATCACCTCGACAGGAAAATGATCGCAAGGGGGACCACGAAGAATATGAATATCACCCAAAGGGCTAGAAGTACTCCCGCGTTCTGGTTCTCCTGTATTCTCTCACCAATCTTCTCAGCTATCATCACTGGGACGAAGCGGAGTGGCGAGACCAGCCAGAGGGTCAGGGCCATGATGTTGAGGAGGACATGGGCCGACCCGAGCATCAGGCCGACGATGCCTCCGGCGATGTAGCCGTAGATCTGGGATAGGTCAACGGTCGTAGCCATGTTGCAGCCACAGAGATAGGGGTAGGCCTTCCTCAGGTCCACCACCTTCGTCGCGAGGAAGGGGACGACCAGGGACGTGCCTATGGAGCTGCTGCCGACGAGCCATGTGATGGAGAAACCCGTGAAGAAGCTCCTGAAGGGGTTCGAGAAGGCCGCCTTGACCTTGTCCTCCCACTCCAGCTCTATCAGGTTCTCCAGCCCCTTGGTTATCAGCCCCATGGAGAAGACTATGACAGCGAACCAGATGACGAAGAGAAGGATCCCTCCGATCCTGGGCCCGAGCAGGTTGACCATGAAGTTGGTGAGGGGCTTCACGATGGGTGCATTGACGATGATATCTATGATGGTCTTGTCGAAGGCCGCGAACAGGTTCTCAAGGTTGAGGACCTCTGAGAAAAAGTCACCGAGCCTGAGCGTAATGTTGCTGAGGAATCCCGTGGTCATCTCGACCGCGAAGAAGATGCCGATGGTGAGGGCCTCATAGACGTCGTCCACGATTACACCGGGGATGGTGTCCCCGAACTCCCTCATCGTCATACCCCGTTTGATCCCGAAGATGACTATGGTGTTGGTGATCGTGGTCCCGATGTTGGCGCCGAGTACCATGGGCACCCCGAACCTCATCGCGGACTCCATGGAGAGGCCTCCCGAGACCATGCTCGCCATGGAGACCATCGTCGCCGCTACCACGGCGCTGCTGCTCTGGACCAGGGCTGTGCCGAGGATTCCGATGGCCAGTCCCGTCATAGGGGCGGTGTTGGCGTCTATCATTCCTAGGATGCCCGCTTGCCACTCGGCGAAGATGAGTTTGAAGCCGCTCTTCACCCCCTCCAGGGAGCAGATGAAGAGGAAAATGCCGATGATCAGCATGAGGACGAGCTGGACCCTCTTATCTATGAAGGCCAAGGGGCCAGAGGAGTCCCTCATCCTCGACAATCATGGACGCCTCCTGATGAGGAGTGTGCGGTTATGTTTTCTTGAATTCCCGCTTTTATTGTGGGCCAATACGTCCTAGAACCGTCGATTATATGATAAAAATCTGTGTTACATAGAAAATGGCTAATATATATAGTTATATAGATTAGTGGCGAGGCTAAGCGCGCCCCTGCTAGTAGGTATACCCACAATAATCATTCCCCCTTTCATTGCGCGCGCTGTAGGTTTATCTGCCGAGCGCATGCGCTTGAGCGTATGTAGACAGGAGGACTATTTTACTATCAATACTGGAATCTTCGACCCATTAACAACACTGTGGCTTATACTCCCCAACACCAGCTCTTTGAAACCACCCATGCCTCGGCACCCAATGACTATTAAATCAAATTTCCCTTCTTCAGCCTCTATTAATATGTTTTCAGCCGCTCTACCTGTCAAGAGTTTCGTGATGATGGTTATACTAGGGGCAAATTTTTTCGCATATTTTAATGCACTATCCAGCATGTTTTCATTGTTTTGTCTAATATTTTCCATGTACTCGGTGATCCATTCTGTGGGTGTCGCTGATTCTTGGGGGAAAGTGTTCTCATTCACGGACATATCAGGTATGTATTCTTCTGAAAATGTGGTGACATGGAGTATCTCAACTTTGGATCCATGTATTTTAGCTATCTCTAGTCCCTTTAATAGTGCGTTTTGAGCCTGTTGTGAGCCATCTATGGGTATTAAGATTTTTTTAAACATATCTTATCAATTTGTTATAAAGGGTCATGAAAAATTTAAACTGTGCGCTTGCACAGCTTTACCACAGACTCCCCATTCGTGGATTATCTGCGCGCGCGGGGGCAGGGTTGTCTGGGTCAGGAAGTGATCCTGTAACCTAGCGCGTATTGAGGGATGTTTATACTACCTCCAGCGAGCATGAAGGCAGACTGGTTTATGAGATAGAGTCGTTGATTCGATAATTTCATCTATCTTCAAAGATGAGATCTGCTCGAGGATACATGACGATAAGGGAGATGCGGAAGGAGGACCTCGAGAGCTTCCTGGACTGCGAGGCGCGCATCTGGGAGACTCTGAGGGATCTCCTGCCCGAGGAGTTCGTGGAGCGCAACATCAGCTGGAGCAGTCGCCCAGGGGTGAGGGAGGCATGGGCGAGGGTGATGGACGACCCGGGCTGGATAGTGCTGGTGGCGGTCGAAGGCGACTCCGTCGTGGGCTTTGTTCAGGGCAGCGTCGACTGGAGCCGCCTCAGCACCCTGGGGTTCCTTGGGGTGGATGAGGGCCACAGGAGGAAGGGGATCGCGAGGGCTCTGGTGGATAGGTTCTTGGAGGAGTCCAAGAGCCGGGACGCCGCGAAGGTAACTCTGTTCACGTCTCCGACGTTGAAGCCGGCGGTGAAGCTCTACGCCGACATGGGCTTCGTCCCGGAGGGCTTCCTCAGCCGTCACAGGCTGGGGGTGGACATGATAGTCTACAGCAAGTTCCTTAGTTGATGGGCG
>JADHWN010000063.1 GCA_016783455.1 Candidatus Bathyarchaeota archaeon | reverse complement strand
ACGAGCTGTGGGTCCAGGTCCCTGTCGAAGTCCTTGAAGGGGAGTGTCTCCTGGATCCCCAGGGCCACAATGTGGTAGGGCGTGGCCGCGTGGGTTCTCCCGATGCACATCTCCTCGCCAGGAATCAGGAGGAAGCCAGCGCTCCCTAGACCCTCGACATCCGTGACGATGCTGTGGTCTGTGATCGATAGGAAGTCGTATCCGGCGTCCGAATAGATCTCCACCAGCTGCTCCGGTGTTCTCGTGCCGTCCGAGCCAGTTGAGTGGGTGTGGACGTTTCCCTTGAACCATCGCCCCTCCTCTTTGAACGGGTTGACGAAGTAGCGCCTCATGGGTGAGGATATTGTCACATTGGATAGATTAAACTTTCAATACCTACATGCGGACTGGAGTAAAGTGCATTATCTAGATGTACGCGAGGCCAGAAATAATGTGACTGATGATATCTAAGAGCTAGGCGTGTACCTCACGGTAGAGCTTCCTGTAGATGGTCTCCCATCTCTCCTCCGTGATCTTGTCGGAGATCTCCTTCATGACGTCTCGGAAAGCCTTCTTCCAGTCCTCCCCCTCGTACTTGTAGTAGACCCTGGACAGATCGTTCCAGATCTCCACCCTGTTCTCTTCGGCGTCCTTCTCGATGGGTGGGAGCATCTTGGAGACCGTGTCTATGACCCTCTCCTTAAGGGCATCAACTGGATTCTCGGACGGCATATCGTTCTTTTCCCCGCTCGTCGACTAATAAAACTTGTGCAACTAGCAAGAGGGCAAAAAGTTTTATTTAACTTATAATATTATACATTGAAATTTACTATATTATTGATAAATATCAGATATTTGCCACGTATTTGCCATGTTTTCCCTCATTTGGGGGAAAACTCATCTCGGAGACCGCTTTCTCCATGGCACACACTCCCTTATAACCAAAAAGTACATCCGGATGGAAAATTTACCCATTTATTCTTGTTTCGATTCATTGAAATACATCATTCTCACTATAGAGTCTCCACAAGCGGATCGATGTGTATGTTCAGTGCGGATAGGATATTGCTCCTGATATCCTCGACGTTACTGATAGCCTATATCGGTAACCTCTTCTACACGAAGACGAAGATACCCGACATCGTCTGGGTTCTTGCGTTCGGGATAGTCCTGGGGCCCGTCCTAGGGTACTTCGACAAGACCCTGTTCCTGGAGCTCGCGCCCCTGATGAGCACCTTGGCCCTCAGCATCATCCTCTTCGAGGCGGGCATCAACGCCGACATCAAGCTCCTCATAGGGAGCCTCAGAAAGGCCACGCTCCTCTCTGTCGTCACCATCCTGAGCGTGATATTGGCCGTTGGGTTCTCTCTTTCAACCTTTATGCCTTCGAGCTTCACGCTGCTCCAGGCGATGCTCTTGGGGGCCATGATCGGCGGCACGAGCACCATCGCCGTCTTCGGGGTCCTCAGCGGCCTCGACAAGATAGTGCCCGATATCGAGGGGACGCGCACCCTCCTGATGCTGGAGTCGGTCGTGTCTGACCCCATCTGCATAATCTCGTCAGTCACCCTCATCAGGATGATTATGATGCCTGGCGTCTCCGTCGTTGAGGGCCTCGCCGACATCCTGAAGACATTCATCCTCTCATCGCTGCTGGGCTTCATCATGGGCATGTTGTGGGCGGAGGCCCTTGACAAGCTCAGGGGAAGGTCCCTCAACTACATCATGACCCTCGCCGTCCTCTTCCCCGCGTACATCCTCGCTGAGAGGCTCATCGGTGAGGGGGGCGGACCCATGGCGACCCTGACCTTCGGGATAATGATCACCAACTACGGCTACATCGCAAGGAAGTTCGGCATCGTCCGCAACGTGAAGATCGACACCCGGTACCTGAGGGAGGTCCATGAGGAGATCGCCTTCTTCATCAAGGCCTTCTTCTTCGTCTACGTCGGGCTCATAGTCACAATCTCCACAGAGTACGTCGTCATCGGAGCGGGGGTCCTGGCCCTCATCATGCTGATCCGGTTCGTCGTCGTCTCCGTCGTGGGGAGGGCAGTCAACTTCTCCCGGCAGGAGCGGGTCCTCTCCATACTAATCTACGCCTCGGGGCTCCCCGCCTTCGTCATGTCCCAGCTTCCCCTCATCTACGACCCCGGGAGGCAGTTCTTCCTCGACCCCGCGGTCTACCCGAACCTCGTAATGCCCATAGTCCTGGGCACGGTCCTCTTCGCCGCCATAAGCGCGCCCTTGATGGCGAAGAGGCTGCTCAAGGAAGAGTAGACTGGTGATCTGTTGAACCTCGGGACCATCGTGGGCCTCGTCACCGCCATCATCATCGTACTGCTGCTGTTCCTGCTCAGCGTCATCGCGTGGGAGCTCTACAGACGAGACTTCAGGTAGCAGCGGTTACTCGGGGTACTTTGGTTCTATCCCGTGCTCCCGAATGTAATCCATGTGACGTTGAACCACCACGGAGCTAGTTAGCACCTCAGCCTTATCCCAGAAGTATCTGTAGAGGTCACGGCAGAATCCCACAGCTCGGGGATCCGACGACACGAAGCCGAGGTAGTCGTAGGTTCCGTCCTCGTGGGGGAATGAGATGTAGGAGGCCTTCTCCGAGGCGTACATGTAGACCCCGAAGTCATCTGCGTCGGCGACCTCGGCCCGTCCCTCGTCCTCGGCCCTGAGGACTGTGAGCTCGTCCCCCTCGTCGATCTCCCGTTTGACGTCCAGCTTCGTGACGTAACTCCTCACGGAGATGCTGCTTATCTTCACTCCCCGCTTTATGGCCTCGGCGACGAGGGGCCTCACGCTGCGCGTCCTCTTGTTGATGATGGCCCAGAGGTACTCCTCGGACCCATCTATGATGTCCTCGATCTCGCTTATGCCCTCCATGACGTTGGGCTTCAACTCGCTATCGGACAGCTCCCCTATTCGGGCCACAAACTTCGAGGGGAGCTCCCTCAGCGTGTGAGTCATGAAGTAGTCCCTGTTCCCTGTGAGAAACTCCAGAGCGGGGTTGAGCCTCAGGACGACCTCCCCGAAGGGCGTGAGGCCGAAGAGCCCCTCCGCGTCCTTTACGACTAGCCCGGCCTCCACGAGCCTCGTCAGGTGCCTGTTGCACTGCTGGGTGGACACGCCGAGCTCCCTCGCGATCCCGGTGAGCTTCTCCGCCCTACCCGCCAGAAGGTTGAGGATGCCCAGCCTGTCCTCGTTGGACAGCTCGAACCAGAGGTCGCACAGTCGCTCCAACGCTGAATCCACTCTGAATCAGGTCATCAACAATATGAACTCTTTGCATGAAGATCCTGCCACCCGCCCCTAACCCTCCCAATTCGATCTCAGGCTCTCGTAACTGGTCCGATTGAATGTGCACTCCTTAATGCAGATTGAGCACCCGTGCTGACGGAGGAAGACGGGGAAGCACAGGTCCCTTTCGATGTGGGTGACGACGCCGTTCTCATGGCTCACCGGGGTGTCCAATATTGCACCGGAGGGGCAGGCCTCGATGCAGCGTCCGCAGGTCTTGCAGAACTCTCCTATCCACGCGTGGGAGTTCATATCGCTGAGGGGGAGGTTCCCGATGCTTGTGTAGACAGCGGCTAGGCGGTGCCTCGGCCCGTACTCAGGTGTAATCAGCATGCCGTGCCTCCCATGCCATCCCATCCCCGCCAGCTCCCCCAGGGGCGGGTAGATGGTGACACCTCCGAGGGGGTGGCCGGCCTGAGCCCCATACCCCCTCTCCCTCAGGAACTCCGTAATCCTGTTTGCTGCGATGCCCAGCTCGTTGTAGGTCTCCATTATCATGATCCGGGTCTCAGGGCTGGGGGCCTTCTCGATCTTGGCGCGGTCCATCTCCATCGAGAGGACGATTACGTTGTCATAGAGCACCGCCTTCTCCTTGAAGATGAGCTTCCTCGGCAGCTTGGTGTAACCGAGCTCCCCGAGCCCCAGAGAGCGCGCGTAGCCCCGAAGCTCCTCAAGGGTGGGCTCGTCGACCTCGACCTTGGGTTCAACGGGGTTCTCGTCGACGGAGGTGGAGGCGAGATTCATGTTCTCCCTCATGGGGCCCATGATTCGGAGCATCGATGGTATCGCGCTCAGGGAGACGGGGAAGCTCATCTCGCCGGAGCTCTCCGGACCGATGAAGTCGAAGCGGGCGGGGGCATCAGCTAGAGCCCCTATAGCGCCCTCCAACTTGGATAACCTATCCTCCGGTTCGAAGACTCCGCGCCCAAACCTTCCCATGAGCCTGCGGAGAAGACCGCTCAACCTCTCCTCACTCCCGCCATGTAATCACACGATCACGGTGGGTTGATACACGGCTTCGACCTCCTCTGGGTCCCTCCTGATCATCCAGTAGCCGAGGACCTCCGCCCAGATCCCCATCGAAAGTGCCGAGACGGCCTCCGGTATGGCGACCCCGTCCCAGCTGGGCATCCATATGAGGGTGGCTATGACGCCGGAGGCTATCGAGAGGTACGCCATGTTCCTCATGCCCCTCCTCCAGGCGTGGGCCGCGAAGGCCCAGACCGCGAGGGGGAGGGTGACGAAGAAGGCGACGGAGAAGTAGAAGTGGATCCTACCGGCGGTCTCGGGAAAGATCCCTATCAATATGAGGAAAACTGATGCTGCGAAGAGGAGGGCGAAGCTGGCCTTCCCGTAGATGTCCATCTTGGTCATCTCGTAGACCCCCACTGAGAACAGGGCCAGAAGACAGGCCGTCATTCCCAGTCCGTCGTTGAATATGATGGCCGTCAGCCCCTCCACTCCCAGGTCGCTGAGCGCATTCCCCGTCCAGCTGAACCAGGGGGCCGTGCTTATTGCCCAGAATACCATGGCGAAGCCGAAGATGGGTGCGATTATTCCGAAGTAGCCGAACCACTTGACCAGCTTGGCGTTCATGTACAGGGTAAGATGTGGCCTCTCCCTGTAAAAGTTTTGATAAAAAAAGGGGGGTTAATCTTGGTAGCTCTTCAGTCCCCTCGACTCCATCAGGCTCACGAAGCCGGATGCCCTGAGAGCCTTGATCAGCAGGAACCCGATGACCGCTACGGCGACGACGCTGCTCAGGGTGATGCTGACTATCATCCCAGCCCAGACCGGCAGGTTCAGCCCCATCTCGGGCGGCGGGAAGTAGATCCACAGGTACCCGCCGACGATGACGCCGATGACAGCCGATCCCGCGAGGCAGGCCTGGAGGAGCTTCCCTCTCATCCTGAATATGAGCCAGCCGGCTATGAGGTTGGCCAGGGCGCCGAAGATGACGTCTATAGGCCCCGTGAACTGCATGAAATAGGCGTTGCCGATGAAGGCTCCCAGGGAGACGCCGACGACTGCCGGCGTCCCCAGCAGGGCCGCCAGTGGTATCAGGCAGTCCGCCACTCTGAGCTGTATGGGTCCGAAGGATATTGGCGCGAGAACGATGACGATGGCCGCGTACAGGGCCGCTATTACGGCTGCTAGGGTTATCTCTCTTGTTTCCATTCTTCCTCCCTACTCCGGGGTTTTTTAGGCGGAACGGGTGGGAGGACCCACTCACCCGCCAAAAGCGACATGTGGGGTTCAGGGATATATGGATTATCTTTTGGGACGTGGCCTCAGGCCTTGTTTATCGTATCGAGGAGCGTCTGGACCCCCTGGCCCTCGGCCCTCCTCTGGAGGTAGTTCCAGTCCAGGTCCTCCCCCGTCCTCGCCAGGACGCTCTTGACGTCCACCTCGTCCTGGACCCCCCTGTCCGGTCGCGCAAGCTTGTTGATGACGTAGTCCTCAGGCGAGACGACCCAGGCCTCGAAGCCGTCGAGCTTGAACCTCCTCCGCCGCTCCAGGGTCTCGAAGCTCCAGTCGATCCCGTATGGCCTCACCCAGAGGTTCACCTCGAGCCCCGTCTCCCTGTCAAGGAGGGTGAACCCGGTGTCCTCGTATGCTCCCCGTAAGTGGGTGAACCCCGCTGCCTCGGAGGCTCCCAGGAATGTCTCGAACTGGGCCTCGGTCATGATGGCGACGGCGACGTCGATGGCGATGGATGACCTCAGGGCTCCGTAGAAGGGGAGGGCGTACCCCCCCACCAGCATGTACTCCACCCCCGCCTCGATGAGGAAGGAGGTGACGCTATGGATGGCCGTCAATATCACGGACAAAGTCGTTCAGCTCCAGCATCAGCCTGAAGGGTGAGAAGCCCCTGGAGTAGAGGCGCTTGGCGTGGAGCCCCTCCTCGGCGCCCCGGATGAGGTCCTCCCGCCTCCCCCTCAGGGGCCTGAGCTCGAGCCTCTCGTAGGCCGCGATGTAGTCGAGTCCCAGCTCCGAGACTGCCATGAGGCGCTTCGGCCTCCCCCTCCCCTTGGGGCTCCTCTCCGCCCTGATCAGGCCCTGCGCTTCCAACTCCTGCAACGAGTGGACGACGTCCCCTGCCCTGCGGCTGAGGGCCCCTACAAGTTCGCGGACGCCCATGGGGCCACCCCTCAGGATCCTGAGGATCTCCACTCTCTTCTCAACGGACATATTGTTTCCCTTTCGGAAACTTATTGCTTGTCCCGAGGAATAGAATCTATATAAACATTATGTAATTTGGATCCCCCTACTCGACAATCCTTAAATACCAAGTCCCCGGGGGGGTCTAAAACCCCGGCTTTTGTAGTACGTAGACCCACAATAGCACGACATTAATGATAGTGAAAAAAATGTGTTGACCTTAGGTTCTCCTAGGGTGACCGAAAGGGGGGCTTTTGTAGTGCGTAGAACATGCGCGACGCGTCGCGAAAAACCGCGACGCGTCACCTCCAAAAGGGGCATTTTACAGCCTTCTTTATCATAAATTGACACGCGATTAAGAAAAGCGCGACGCGTCGCGAAGAAAAACTAAAAGAAAAATACTACAAAAGCCCCTTTTGATCGCTTGACCCCCAAAAGGTATAGCTCGGCAACGTCAGTTTGTGATCAGCACGGTAAAGCTTGTTTTGTACGTGTTTAGCTCAGATTAAAATAAGCGAGATTTATTTATATTCTATCTAGTTTTTGCTAAATAAATCATGAAAATGTTAAAATAAGCACTGTTTAGAATTTAATTTGACTTATATGCGTAACGAGCTAAACA
>JADHWN010000062.1 GCA_016783455.1 Candidatus Bathyarchaeota archaeon | reverse complement strand
GAAATAGGAGTAGGTTAAGGAGTCCAGAACACCTTTTTAAAACAATGTAGGAAGAAGAGCAGTAGAAAGGTTGAGGAATACAGATTGATGAACAGAGCCAGCCGCCCTAGGAGGGGGCTGAGCGCAGTGGTCACCTCGATGATACTTCTAGTGGCAGCCGTGATAATGGCATTCGCAGTCGCCAACTACGCCACGAATGCTACGAAGACCCGCTCCACCACAGAGGAGGTCAGACTCAGCAAGGAGAGGATCTGGATGAACTATAGCGGGGCAGTCGTGGCGTTCAAGATCCAGAACATCGGCGGAGCGGACCTAACGGTCGACGGCGTCATCGTCAGGAACGTGGAGCTCAACTGGGAGGACATCTACTACTACAGGGTGCCAACGGGCACGACGTTCACAGATGAACTGAGCATAGTAGGCGCGGCGACCCTGTCGGGAACCAACTTCACAGTAGACGGGTACACATACCAACGGGCATCAAGAACGATCCCTCTGATTTCGAGTGGCTCGATGCTGTTCTACGTCAGGAACCCCGGGAACCTGTTCATCGACGACATAGGGGAGACTGTAAGTTTCGGCGTCTTCACCAAGAACGGCCACTACATTACCGCCGCGAAGGTGGAGTCCGCGACCCAGCAGTAGGGGGCGAGGTGGCGGATACGTAAAGACATGGGAGAAATGAGGTATGAGCAACCGGAGATCGAAGCTTGAGATAACGCTGGACGTTCTCAAGGCGGTGAGGGACGGCGTAGACAAGCCGACGCGCATAATGTACGTGGCCAACATGTCCTGGAACCCCACCCAGGAGCTCCTCGAGAGGCTAGTAATGGAGGGGCACCTGGAGGTGACGGAGGAGAGGACGGAGAAGAGGTCGAAGAAGAGGTACGTGATCACTGAGAAGGGGCTGAACGTGATCAGCTACCTGAGGGGAGCCGAGGCCCTCATCAACATCTGAACGCGCCAGACGTAACACTCCCCCTTTTTTACATATTATAACCTACACTGTTAGCCAATTTCCTGTAAAGAAAAAGGAGGATTATAGGGAGTTGACCACGTTCTCGACCTTGGCGACGACCTTCTTCAGATCATCGATGGGACGCACGAGGGCCGCCCGGACGTAGCCGTCGGTGTTTACCCCGAAGACCTTCCCGGGCCTCATGCCGACGCCCTCCTTCTGGAGCCTGTCGCAGAACTCCTGGGAGCCTATGCCCAGATCCTTGATGTTGAACCAGGCGTAGAAGGCCCCCTGAGAGGGGATGCAGGAGATACCGTCGATGCCGTTCAGGGCGTTGCAGATGTAGTCCACCCTCCCCTTGTAGATCTTCCGCCTCTCCTCGACGTACTTCAAGTCGCTCCTCAGGGCCGCCGTCCCACCAGCGTAGACGAATGTCGCGGGCCTAGCGGCGGCCATACCCTGCACCATGGTGGCCTTCTCTAGGTACCTGTCGGGGACGATGGCGTAGCCCAGCCTGTACCCGGTCATGGAGAAGGTCTTGGAGAAGCTCATGATGTTGAGGGTCCTATCCTCGTAGCCGAGGCTGGCAGTGGAGTAGAACTTGCTGTCACCGTAGACGAAGTGGAGGTAGATCTCGTCTGAGAAGACGGCCATGTCGTTGTCCACGGCGATGTCGCAGATGCCCTTCAGCTCATCCTTGGTGAAGACGGTCCCCGTCGGGTTGTTGGGGTTGCAGATGAGCACCCCCTTGGTCTTGGGGGAGACGTACTCCTGGAGGGTGTCCATGTCGGGATGCCACCCCGTCTCCTCCTTCAGAGGGGCCACCGACATCTTGACGCCCATGTTATCGAGGAGACTGTAGTGGCCCGAGTAGGAGGGCTCCCAAAGGAGTATCTCGTCGCCCTTCTCGAGTATCGTTGCCAGCGCCACGTAGAGGGCCGCGCTGCTCCCTGCTGTAGGTATCACGTTCTCGGGCTTGTACTCTGGTCCGATGGTCTTGTAGTAGTCCACGACGGCCTCCCTGAACTCCTGGGGGATGTCCCTTCCGCCGTAGTGGGTCCAGACTCCCCCCTCCTTGAAGGCCTTCATCAGCGCGTCCTTCACGCATTTAGGGGCCTCGACGTCGGGGTCGCCGCCGTTCAAGTTTATGAATGGGTTAGACATTTCATTCAAACCTCAATCTAATATCAGCGGATGAAAGGTGTATATAACAATGTCCGGGAAAAAAAATTAGAAGAGGAAGCCTCCCTTCTGGGGGTCCCTGGGGTCTATGACGACCTGGTTGAAGGCGGTGATGAACGCCGTGGCCGAGACCTCGGGCTGAACAGCTGTGTACTTCCCCACCTTGACGGTCTTCATTATCTTGCCGTAGTGCAGAGTGTTTATCGTGCTCTCGGCGACGAACTCCTCCCCCACTTTCAGATCTCCCTTGCCGTAGAGGGCCGCCATCCTTGCGTTGGTGCACGTCCCCGCTGGGGACCTGCAGGACTGCTTGGGGCCAAAGACGTTCCAGTGGCGCGAGTGCGCCCCCTCAACGGAGGGCTCCGTGTAGAACGTCACCAGGTCCAGTATCTTCAGCTCGGGGAACTCGGGATGCGAGACCTTCACACGTTCAGCGAGATAGTTCCGGATCTTCCAGCCCAGGGCGATCCAGGACTCCTTGTTGTCAAGGCTCATCTCCAGACCCAGGCTGGATGCGTCTATGAACGCGTACCAGAGGCCGCCGAAGGCGATGTCCGCCTCCACGGTCCCGACGTCCGGGACGTCCATCTTGATGGTCTCGGAGTAGAACGACGGGATACCCTCCATTGTGATGGACTTCGCCTCGCCGTCCTCTACGTAGACCTTGGACTTCACCAGACCTGAAACCGTGTCCAAGGTGATCTCTGTCACGGGCTCTGTGACCTCCACCATCCCCGTATTCACGAGCACGGCTGAGACGCTGTATGTGCTGTCGCCGCAGGCACTGAAGTAGCCGTCCGTCCAGAGGTAGATTACGCCGACGTCAGCCTCGGGGACCGTCGGCTCAGTCAGCACCGCCCCGAGCATCCCCGCGAAGCCCCTGGGCTCCTTGAGCATCGTCGGCCTCAGGTCGTCGTAGTGCTCCTGGAAGTAGGCCTGCTTCTCGGCCATCGTGGAGCCCTTGAGCTTAGGTATCCCGCCTACGACGACCCTGGTTGCCTCCCCTGAAGAGTGAGTGTCAATACACGATATTATCCTCGAGAACTTCACAACCGACACCATGATGATATCGGGGAGATGGATATTTACCGTTTTTGGGTTCAGCCCGATGAGCGCCCCAGGAACCTCAGGTAGATTATGGCACAGACGAGAGCTGGGATGTGGAAGATGCAGACCTCGAAGACGAGGTCGAACATGGCATATGAGGTACGCTGGATCAGGAAGACACCAAGCGAGAGGGCCACCATCACGTAGGTCGTAGCGCGCCACGAGCTCACGTTGTATGGCCCTATCTGTATCACCAATCTAGAAAAAGGGGTTTAGGTAAAAAATCTGCTGCTTCTCCACTGTAGGAGGACGTGTAGGTCGATGTCCTGCCATGACTTGTCGGGCAGTATCCTGCGCAGGGTCATGGGAAGGACGCCCGCTTTCATCTCCGTCAGAGCTATGTCTATTGGGTCGCTCATCTCCTCGGGCAGCTCCGTGAGGATTGGAGCTCCCATGGATAGCTGTAGTGACCTGGCGCCGATTATCCTCGCCCGCTCATACCTCGTGAGCTTCGGAGGTCCGATCCTTATTTCCTGAGTCAAATCTTCAACTCTTCACTTCTGGGATGTATATGCCCCTACATCATGGGGGGCATGCCGCCCGGCATCCCACCGGGCATTCCACCGCCGGGTCCTCCCGGAGGTGCGCTCATCTTCGAGGCTGCGATTATGTCGTCTATCTTCAGCAGCATCGTTGAGGCCTCTGTCGCAGACTTCACTGCCTGGGCCTTAACCTGCGTCGGCTCGTAGACGTCTAGCTCTGACATGTCGGAGACCTTCCCCTCTAATGAGTTGATCCCCGCCCAGAGGTCGCCCTTCTCATGCTTTGACTGCATCTCAGAGATGGCGTCGATGGGGTCCATGCCCGCATTCTCAGCCAGGGTCGTGGGGATGACCTCCATCGCCTCAGCGAATGCGGCGACCGCGAGCCTCTCCCTGCCAGAGAGCCCCTCGGAGTACCTCCTGAGCCTCCGGGCTACCTCGATCTCGGGAGCGCCTCCGCCCGCCACGATCTTGGGCTCCTGGACGACGTCCCTGATCACGCAGAGTGCGTCGTGGAGTGACCTGTCGGCCTCGTCGACGATGCGGTCGGTTCCACCCCTCACGAGGATGGAGACGGCCTTGGGGTTCTTGCAGCCCTCGATGAAGAGGAGCTTGTCGTCGCTTACCTTCTTCTCCTCGACGGTGGCTGCGTAGCCGGCGTCCTCGGTGTTGAGGTCGTCTACGCTTGTGACGATCTTGGCCCCCGTCGCCTTGGCGAGGGCTTCCATGTCGCTCTTCTTGAGCCTGCGTGCTGCGAGTATGCCCTCCCGGGCCATGAAGTGCTGGACCATGTCGTCGATTCCCTTCTGGCAGAACAGGACGCTTATGCCCGAGTCCTTGACCTTCTTGACCATGTCCCGGAGCATGTTCTCCTCCTGGTCCAGGTATGCCTGCATCTCGTCGGGGCTCTCGATGTGGATCTTGGCGTCGAACTCCGTCTTCTCGATCTCCATGGCTGCGTTCAGGAGGCCGATCTTGGCGTCCCTCACCAGCTTGGGCATGTCGGCGTGGACGACCTCCTTGTCGATTATCAGCCCGTTGATGAGGGCGGTGTCAGTTAGGGAGCCACCCGGTTTCTTCTCCAGCTTGATCATGTCTAGGTCGACCTCGTATCCGCCGTCCTTCTCCTCGGCGACCTGGAGTACTGCGTCGACCGCTATGTCTGAGAGGTAGTCGCTGTATCCGTGGATGAGCTTGCTCGCCATGGCGGTCCTTGAGACCTTCTTGAGGACGGCCTTGTCCTGGGGGTCGACGTTTATCGAGATCTCCTCCAGGTACTTAAGGGCCTGCTCCTGGGCGTCCCTGTAGCCGTCGATTATGACCGTGGGGTGTATCTTCTTGTTCATCAGCTCCAAGGCCTTGCCGAGAAACTCGCCGGTGAGGACCACGACGCTCGTCGTGCCGTCCCCCACCTCGTCGTCCTGCGTCTTGGAGACCTCCACCATCATCTTGGCCGCCGGGTGCTGCACGTCCATCTCCTTCAGCATCGTGGCGCCGTCGTTGGTGATGGTGACGTCGCCGAAGCTGTCGACGAGCATCTTGTCCATCCCCTTGGGGCCGAGGGACGTCTTCACCGCCTCGGCGACTATGCGGGCCGCCTGAATATTTGCGGTCCTAGCATCGGATCCTTGACTGCGCTCAGTACCTTCCCTAAGAATAATTATTGGCTGTCCACCGTAACCGGGTGCACTCAAACTTTTTTTACACCTCGAAACTATAAAGCCAACAGAAGATTGCAATATAAACATTTTCGTCGGGTCCAGATCGACCCTTTTTAATGTTTAGGTGTTGGATATTTTCTAAAAAAAATTACAGGGCCCTTTACAGGACGCCCTTGTCCGCATAGTCATTTTTCTTTGACTACTCTGTTCCTGAGTACTCCGATCTTCTCTACTCCCGTCTCGACGACGTCGCCGACCTTGAGGAACCCCGAAGGATGGGAGCTGCCCACCCCCGAGGGCGTGCCCGTCGCTATGACGTCCCCGACCTCCAGGGTCATCCCCTCGGACAGTGTACTGACGAGCGTCTTGATGTCGAAGATCATATTCGATGTGTTCGAGCTCTGCCTGACCTCGTCGTTCACCTTGAGCCAGATATCCAGATCCTGCGGGTCCCCCACCTCATCGGGGGTGACGAGGTACGGCCCCATGGGCGCGAAGGTGTCCAGGCTCTTCCCCTTGAACCACTGGGCGTGGAGCCTCTGCAGGTCCCTGGCGGTGATGTCGTTGAAGACCGTGTAGCCGGCTACGTGGCCGTAGACCTCATCCTTCGGGATGTACTTCCCCTCCCTCCCGATCACGATGGCGAGCTCCACCTCGTAGTCCAGCTTCTCCGTCGCCCTCGGATAGACTACGTCGTCGAAGGGCCCAGTCACCGTCGTGGGGGCCTTGGTGAAGTAGATGGGAACCTGGGGGAGGGGCCTCTCCTGGTCACTGTCGTGGCCTCCCTCACGGACGTGTTCAGCGTAGTTGAGGCCAAGGCAGACGATGTTCTTCCGAGGCCGAAGGATGGGAGCTTTGATCTCCACATCGTCCACCCCGTGTAGGACCCCCTTGGCTCTGAGGGCTCCGTCCTCCCCCTCATCAATGAGTTGAGCCGCATTGTCCACCGCCTCCCCGGCTCCCTTCAGGCCCTTCTCCCCCAACTGTAGAAGGGAGAGCATGTCGAGGTCTGTTCCGATGCCCGAACCTTTGAAGGCCACGTTTAGATCCAGCACAGAGCCTTTGACGATGGCCCCCAGGCGGACGTCCATCCCCGTCTTGTACGTGAGTAACTTCATCCTGATCAAGTTAGGTCACTGGAGAGCACATATAACATTAATTAGTGCAGACTTAGTAAATCAGGCTCATTGGTGGACATGTAGATGGATCTGAAGACACACAGGAAGGCCTCTCCAAGGCTGGTTGGACGAGTGGTCAGCCTCGAGGAGGGGGTCGAGGCGGTCGCCGAGCTGGAGACCGTGGACGAGATGGCGGTGGACGAGCATGGCCTGGTGCACGGGGGGTTCACGTTCAGCCTCGCGGACTACGCGGCGATGACCGCGGTCAACCACCCATACGTGGTGCTCGGGGGGGCGGATTGCCGCTTCGTCGCCCCGGTGAAGGCCGGAGAGACGATGGTGGCCAGGGCCTCTGTCAGGGGTGGAGAGGGGAGGAGAAGGGACGTGGAGGTCGAGGTGTCCGTCGGGGAGAAGAAGGTTTTCGAAGGCATATTCAAATGCTATGTTCTAGATAAACATGTTTTCGAGTAATATTTGCATTGTGGACTATTAGGAAAAACTTATAGATCAGACCTGGCTACTCCCTAACCAATGGACTGGAAAGCAGTCGATGAGAGGCTCATAAAACGAGGAGAACTCATCTTGGACCTGGAATCCCTCAGAAACCACGAA
>JADHWN010000061.1 GCA_016783455.1 Candidatus Bathyarchaeota archaeon | reverse complement strand
TGCTTCGCGCCTCACTCATAGGTGGGCGTGGTATGGATGTGTGGTCTCCTCCTTGGACGGATAGGGCGTAGCCCAGGTAGGGGAAGTGTCCTCCTGTGCGTATCCCATGAGCTCCCACCTCGATCCCCTTGAACTGAACCGCGTACTTCATGACATCTACGTCCTTCATCTCGGAGATGGCCTTGGCAGCCCTGTAAGTGCCCTCCGCTAGGACGTCTCCTATAGCTCTTCTCTCCGCAATGAGGTAGGCCAATTCACCCATTGCCTTTGTGTCCCCCCAGACCGGCTCGATGCCGTCTAGGTCTTCCTTCGTCAGGATGCCTCTCTGAAAGAGCTCCGCTGCGAAGCCTATGGTGTTAGCCCCGTTGATACCGCTGTGGCCGAGGTCGTCGATTACAGAGGACATGTAGACCACGCTGTCCGGGTCGAATATCCCCAGGTTTGTGCCGCAGTAGGCCTGAAGCTCGTAGTCGGGGTTATCAGTTATAGCTCCTTTATGAGGTCCGGTCTTGACAACGGCTAGCTTCATGCATGCTCTTGTGCACCCGTAGTCGCTCCAGTTTCTCTTAACCCAGTTCCGGGTTTCGAAGTTGATGACGCCTATGCTTTTCTTGTCATGCCACTCTTCCTGCCAGTTCCTCACGGGCTCGGCGGAGCTCGATGCTCCCACGGAGTAGCCCATAGCCCCCGTCCCCCAGAAGTTCCTTTGAGGGTTGCCGAATGCGGCGTCGTAGGTCTCATTCAGCAGTTCTTGGAGCTCCTCTGGATGCGCTATCTTGGGTAGTGGGCCTGTGCCCTTAGCAACAAGCGCCTTCAGGTTCTTGGAGCCCATCACGGCTCCGTATCCCCCGTAGCCGCAGGCGTGAGACCATTTCTGCATCACAGCTGCGTTCCTAACCAGGTTCTCGCCAGCTGGGCCCGTGTAGATCATCCCGGGCTCCTTCCAGAGTCCGAAGCTCGGGTTCCTCTCCTTCAGGAGCCCTCTTACCTCACTGTTCAGGGCTTTGATGGTCTCCTTCCCGTCCAGCCCCCATAGCTTCGAGGCATCCTTGATCTCAACCTCATCGTCTGTGATTAGCAAGTAGACGGGATTTTCTGCCCTCCCTGTGACGATGACCCCGTCGTATCCTGCAGTCTTCAGCTCCAAGGGGAACTCTCCGCCTGCGGTGGAGCCCACGATCCCGTTTGAGAGAGGGGACTTCCCTGTGACGCATATCCTGGTCCCCGAGACGTACCCCGTCAGCGGGCCGGTAAGGGCGAGGAGGAGGTTCTCGGGTCCCAGGGGGTCGACGCTTCTCCACTTGCCTCCCAGCCTGTCCCAGAGGATCTTGACGCCCAGCCCCCTGCCTCCGATGTAGTCCTTGAGGGCCTTCTCGTCTGGCCTGTACTCCGAGACCTTCCCCCCTGTTAGGTCCACTTCGGCTATCCTGCCGTTGTAGCCTAGGGTCATTCTGACAGCTCCTCCCCTTTCTCGCCGTAGAGGTTGATCGCCAGGTTCTTGGTGATCTCCTCGGGGTTCTTGGCGTACAGGTCGTAGTTCAACGATGAGGACCTAGTCCCCTTGAAGAGGGCCCTGTAGCCAGCCCTCTCGCAGATCTTGGCGCACTCTGGGTCTCCCCCGCAGAGGTCGCAGATCACGATGCGCCCCCCCTCGGGGTGCATATGGGGTATCTGACCCGGACAGGCGTTGATGCACGCTCCGCATGCGATGCATTTCTCGTCGTCAACGATGACTGCCCCAGTTTCCTCGTTTTTATATAGTGCCTCAGAGGGGCAGCTCGATATACACGGGTAGTCGCTACACTGGGCACAGAGGTGGGGGACCTCGACACCCGGCACGAGCATGAAGACCCGCACCCTGGAAGCCTCGGGCCAGATCCGGCCCTCATGCTTCATACTGCATGCGATCTCGCAGAGCCTGCAGCCGCTGCATTTGATATAATCCCTGACGACCCAGGGCTTAGTGACGGGCATCCGTCTGCTCATAACAATAAAACCTCCTATCGTGGACATCTCTGGGAATAAATCATTTTCGATGAGGCAGTAACCGGAAGCAATAGACTGCGCGATGGAGCGATAATGACTTACATTTTAACGGGGTAGTGTAATGGAGACAAACCCATGATCAAGGTTATAGTCCGGCTCTACGGCTCCCTCAAGGAACTCCTTCAGGGGGGCGAGACTGACAGATCCTTGGTCCTTGATCTAAGGAATGAGACGACCCTTGAGCAGCTCCTCGTTAGTTTAGCGATACCTGTCGAAGAGGTGGTTGTGACCCTCGTAAATGGCATCGCTGAAGGGAAAAGTTACTCCATCAAGGATGGGGACCTGGTCGATGTCTTCCCCCCTCCGATAGGGGGCTAGCGATGTCTAGGCCAAGTCTTCTTTCCTGATCTCCCACCTGCTCTGTCGGCCCTCTCTGATCCATCCCCCTCCGATGGTCCTGATGGCCTCGTTTATGGGTCCCCACAGGTCGCCGAGGAACTTTTTGGGGCTTACAGTGACGATCTCCTCCCCCTCCTCGACGTCCACCAGTGTGAGGTCGATTCCTGCTGCTGACAGCTTCTCGTTCACCCCCGTTGGTGGCCAGGACGTCGGGGGCTCGGCTTGGAGTGGATGAGAAGGTTGTTCTCCCTTGCCCACTGAGAGGACGACGCCTATCTTGGCGCCGCAGTCTGGGCATGTTATCCAGTTGATTTTAGAACCGTCTCTATCGGACAACCCAGTTCAGTTCCTTAGAGTGGATGCGGGATTATTAAACATGTGCGGGTGCATTCACACCGTGTAAATGCGTATCAAGGCTATTTTTGTCTCAACTTAATGGGACGAAACAGCCTTTTCAACATGTAAAAATCAATATCTCTGAGAAAAGCCAAACGATTCGTCATTACTGCCTACATTTGTAAGGTTCATCTGAGCGAAAAAAGTTAAATGGTATATATCCTATATATCGTCGGGTAGCCTCCCTTGTCTGTGCAAATGGAGAGGTATCGTTGTCCTTATTGCGACCGGCAATCGGCCAGTCCCGGTGGAGTCAGATTTCACGTCAGGTTGGAGCACCCTGACAAGCTAGACGAGTTCAACGAGAGATACTATCCGGAGATGGCTGAGAAGTTCAAGAAGGCAACGGATGCCGCATAGAGCCTACGCTCAACCCTTTTTTTGTATTTGAGGTACAGGATTCGTGACCATAATTTTGAAGGTATATATTTTATAAGGCCTAGCTGAAAAACGACGAATTTCCATCGAACTTCGTCGGGACATTTATTCGATTTGCATGTTTGGAGTAATTCTAGCTCCATTTAGTGTAATGATTCGAAACATCGATCATCGCCACGGGCTACATTATCTGTCCATATAGGTGACACCCTGACGTGGTCAAGTTAAGATTAAAAATGCGAGAACGTAAGATATGATCAATGACTGGAGTAAGGTTAACCGATAAGGTCTACCTGGTAGGCGGTTCAGCATACGGAGTCTCAGCCATGGGAGACTGCAACCTTTACCTCATCGACTGCGGGGGAAAACTCGCGTTGATTGATACAGGCGGAGGGGCGGGAGTGCCCGATGTTCTTGATAACATCACAGGCCTTGGGTTCGATCCTAAGACCTTGGAGTATGCGCTGATAACCCACTGCCACTATGACCACATCGGGGGAAACAAGGCCCTCAAAGAGGCGACGGGATGCAGAATAGTGGCCCATGAATCGGAGGTTGACGACATAGAGAACCTGGGAGAGCTGACGCTGATGAAGATGTCCCTCGACGAGGGGCGCGAATTCTCGGCCGAGAAGGTAGATCTAAGCCTTCAAGGGGACGAAAGAATCGAGATCGGGGACGTCGAGTTCAATGTCATTCACACGCCGGGTCACACCCCCGGAGGGCTCTGCTACGTCATGGTTGAGGATGGGATGGCTAACCTCTTCACGGGGGACACAGCCTCCGCAGACGGTAGGTTAGGCTTCATAAACGGTCCGGGATACGATCACGAGGCTTGGAAGAGATCCATAAAGAAACTCATATCCCTTGAGCCTGAACGGCTGTTCCCAGGCCACGGTACATTCCGGTTAGCAGGCGGGGTCACAGCCCTTCAGAATCTCGATCGGAGCTGGAACGTGCCCTGGAATGTGACTGCGAGGGGATGAAACACTCCCTATTTTTTATACTCTTCCTGTTAAAGTCATCATACACTGAACTGGGATATCCTATTCCCTGATGGGTATCCCGAGGATTGTCGTGACTGGTTCCTTGTCAGCTTTTGAGTCGAAGCTGAACTTGTCCTCTTCCTGAGGTTCCTCGGTAATATCTTCAGGTTCTTCTTCGGATATCTCCTCAGGCTCCATAGGTCCTTGGATCTGCGATTCAAGCTGGAACTTGGACTTGAACTCCAGTGCCCTGTTCTGCATGATGAGGCGGTATTCCTCCAGTTCACTGTCGTCAGGGTACCTGTTATACATCTTAAGGAAGTGCTCGTTTGCGTAGGAGTACACGGTGCCCAGGAACACCCCGAGGGCCATCTCCTCCTGTGAGGTTTCGGGAAAATCCATGATCGCCACTAGGTCCCTGGCCTTCTGCATCTCGTCTTCGAGGAGCATCCTGTCTATGTACTGCTCTATCACACCGCGAACGAATGGGTCCATGGGCATCCCTTGCATGTTCTAGCTGTGTCCGGGAGTGGAGCCTTGATATTTATAGTGGTTATGTATCGTACGTCCATCTTTAGGTGATGCATAATTGTTCTATGCATCTCTTTTATTCGATGTGTGCACCATACTGTATGGGGTATTGAGGGCTTTGGAGTTGAGGCCTGGCATAGGTCAGATAGTTATCGAGCGTCCAACTCTTGAGGAGGCATCCAGGGCCGTCAAGAACGGTATATCCCGACACAAGACCGTTATACTCGCAGGGAACTGCCGGGTGGACTACGAAGGCAGGGCGAGCTCCAAGTTGGAACCTGGAGAGAGGATCGCCCTCATCAAACCCGATGGCTCCGTCCTGATCCATAGGCCCAGAGACTATCCCCCTGTGAACTGGCAGCCCCCGGGCTCCCTCTTCAGGACCAGCCTCAGCGAGGATGGGCTCCACGTCAGGGCCTTCAGGAAGAAGGAGAGAGAGGTACTGGACGTAACATTTAACGAGATATCCCTCCTGGCCGTCCTCGACCTCAAGGATGCGGGGGATTTCTACCTCTACGCAAGCGAGAAGGACATGCAGGAAGCCATACTCGTGGAACCCTCCCTGCTGGAGGCGGGGTTCAAGCCCATTACATCGGAGAGGCCCGTAGATCCCGGGTTCATCGACATAATAGGCGTGGACAGGGACAACGTGCTCACGATTGTGGAGATAAAGAGGAAGCCAGCCACGAAGGACGCCGTGCTTCAGCTTCAGAAGTACATGGACGCCTACGCCTCCGACTCGAGCAGGAAGGTGCGGGGAATTTTAGTGGCTCCAGAGCTGGCGCGAGGAGCACAGAAGATGCTGGCCACGCTAGGACTGGAGTTCAAGCCCCTGTCCCCTCAGAGATGCGCAGAGGTGCTTAAGAGGAAACGAGAGAAGTCGTTGACAGATTTTTTCAAGTAGAGATCGCTAACTCCCCTTACCGTTAACAGGTAAAAAACAGTTCAATTAAGAAAAATCCCCTTTCTGTCTCGAAGATTTGGGACAAAAACGGGGTTTGATCTCCAATTTGCAATGGGGACATATAACTCATAGGAAAAATATGATGAGGGAAACGGGTCCGCATTGATCATTGAATTATTTTAAGTTTCTTCCCTATCTCCTCTAGGGTCTCGATGACCGTATCTAGCTCCACAATCGATAGTTTCGCGTTCATCTGGACCCTGATACGCGCCAAGTCCTTGGCCACCATCGGGAAGACTATCGGTACGACGAAGATGCCCCTCTCGTAGAGCTCGTCGCTCAGTTGCTTCGCCTTGCTGCTCTCCCCCACTATGATGGGTATGATAGGCGTCTGAGAGTTGCCCGTGTTGAAGCCGAGATCCTGCACTGCCTTCTTGAAGTAGCCAGTGTTCTCCCACAGGTTAGTCACATGCTGGGGCTCCGTCTCGAGGACTTCGATCGATGCGATCGTCGCTGCTACGACCGGAGGTGGGTGTGAGGAACTTAGGAGCCACGTCCGGCTCTTGTTCCACGCGAACTTCACGAGATCCGTGGATCCCGAGATGTGCCCCCCGACTGTGCCAAACGCCTTGCTGAAAGTGCCCATCTCTACATGGACCTTTTTATGGTCAAGTTTGAAGTGGGACACTATCCCACGGCCTCCCTCCCCTAGCACTCCCTCCCCGTGTGCGTCATCCACGTACAGCATAGCGCCATGCTCGTCAGCCAGCTTCGCTATCCTGCCGAGGGGAGCTATGTCGCCGTCCATGGAGAAGACGCCATCGGTTATGATTAGTATCCTCCTGTACTCGGGATCGTGCTTCTCCGCCTCTGAGAGGACTCTGGAGAGGTCCTCCATGTTGTTGTGGCTGTATATGGCCCTGTCCGCCCTTGTGAGGCGCACTCCGTCTATGATGCTCCCGTGGTTCAGCTCGTCGCTCACTATGAGGTCCTCGCCTCCGACGAGCTGCGGTATCAGGCCTGAGTTGACCATGAACCCCGTGGGGTATGTCAGGGAGGCCTCCGCCCCCTTGAACCTTGCCAGCCTCCTCTCCAGCTCGACATGGAGATCCATATTCCCGGATATCGGCCTAACAGCACCAGAGCCGACGCCATGGCTGTCTATCGCCTTGAGAGCTGCCTCCTTAAGCTTAGGATGGGTGGTGAGTCCGAGGTAGTTGTTCGAGCAGAGGACGATGACCTTCTTCCCGTCGACGACCGACACAGGTTCACTTGGACCGGTTAGGGTCTTCAGCCTCCAGTCAAGTGCCTTGTCTACCAGGTCGTTGTACTCTTCCTTCAGGAACCTAGTTGGATCCCTCACGTTCAAACCTCTAACTAATCATCCTGATAGGTCCTTTTACCTTTTCTGGAGACAAAAGCGTAGTTTCTTGCATTGTGGACTATTAGGAAAAACTTATAGATCAGACCTGGCTACTCCCTAACCAATGGACTGGAAAGCAGTCGATGAGAGGCTCATAAAACGAGGAGAACTCATCTTGGACCTGGAATCCCTCAGAAACCACGAAA
>JADHWN010000024.1 GCA_016783455.1 Candidatus Bathyarchaeota archaeon | reverse complement strand
AAAACGTACCAGAGAAGCATTTTTGTCGTGATTTCCCATATAAATATCAATCTTAAATAGTCCATCTTTTCAACGTCATTCATGGGTAAGGAATATTTTTGTTATCATGGTTAACACCGTAAGCGTTTAGTCTCATAGAAACGGAATAACATGTAGGTCTACGGATAGGGCGCGCGCGTTAGGCGCAACAGAAACCATGATTAGGTTATAGCTGAAGCGGATATAACCCTTCACAGTAAACAGAAAATAGAGAATGGCGGAGCATAATCTTATCCTCACCCTGGACCAACTGATTAATCGTGATTATGGTTGGTTGAACTTCACGGTTTATGTTTCCATTTCGTCAAGTACTCGGCGATACACTGATACGCTCATTCTAAACCCGGCTTTCATGAGGGCTTCCAGTATCTGGAGCGCCTCAGCCTTCGCGATCAGGCCCTGTCTATAGGCCTCGACTAGGACGCCGAGGGTGCCCACCGACTTGATGTTTAGAATTCTGGAGACTCTCCTAGCCTCCCGGTCGTCGGCGATGAAGTAGAGGGCTCCGAGCTGTTTGCAGAGTTTGAGGGCCTCCTTCTCCCCTGTGCCCAGCCTTGTGTTAGTGTCGATGAAGCGGTACTCGGCGTCCACCTCAGGCTCCACCCGCTCCCTGATGATCCGGTCTCCCACTGCCTTCTCGATGATGAAGGCGTCGATCATGTTGAGCGCCTTACCCTGCGTCACTGCCTCGTCGAACACGGCCTCGGGAACATAGATGCTCTTGAAGACCCCTTTGAGGAGGCTTAACCTGCCGATCTTGGCCAGGTAGATGAGGGGAGTCGAGTCTGAGACGGCTGGCCCGCGAACATCAGTCACGGCCGAACGCCTTCAGGTCCTCTTCCAGATCCTCTACATCGTATTGGGGCTCTGTCTTTCTCTTCGCCAGCACGTCGATCATCTCCCACACTGAGAGCCCCGCGATCTCAGCCGCCCGGGGCAGCGTGGCGGCCCCATCTTCATACGACGCTATGGCTCTCTGCAGCTTCCATTCCCGAATATAGTGGTCAAGGGCTCTGTCCAGTACCGTGGACTTGTCCACCTTTTCCTCTCGGGCGATCTCCTCTATGAGGTCCACCTTCTCCTTCGGGAGCCGAGCCGACATGACTTTTTTGGTCATCGACACACCACCAATGTATACAATGTAATACTATGTAGACGTATTTTAATGCTGCGCATCCGCCTTTCATCTCGCTTCGGCTTGCTTAGAGGAGCCACCGGGAAGAAGGGGCATAATCTTATCCTCACCTCAAACTCACTCTATTCTGGTGAACGTTGATTGGTTGAGTTAGCGACTCTTCAGGCGGTGAGCTACATCATGGGCAGCCTAGGAGTCTTTTTGGCAGCAGTTTACTACGTTCTGAACATACAGAATACCTTTAGAAACCAGCGCGCATGTGAACAGGTGCCACCTATGCCACGACGTGCTATCGGATCCCAGGCTCCCCGACGCCATCGGGAGAATTGGTTAGTCATCTCTACGCGAGGGTGCGCAGGAAACCGATCTTCCCGAGATAGGTCCCGTCCAGCAGGTAGACGTCGAAGTCCTCAACGTCGACGGTCTCCGACCTGAACAGGGGGCCAAGCAGGCTCCTCGGGGTCTCGTGGTTCACCGGCAGGCCGCCCATGAGGTCGTTGAACGTGGGCATGATTATCATCTGAGGGTCCCCGATCTCGACGCCGTACCTCTCCCTGAACTCCTCCAGGGGCTCCCCCTCATACCTCCCACCCTCCTGCGCCAGGATAGCGGACGCCAGCCTCTCAGGGTCACAGCTCCCCCTGACAAAGACCCTCCGTGTGATTCGGACCCCCAGAGGTGTGTTGAGGCGCACCGTGGGGTGGTTGTGGCCCATGACGATGAGGTCGGCGGCCATCAGTTTAGGGTAGGGCCAGGCGTGGCCGTGGAGGACGGCGACCTTTGGATCCTCGCCGATGATGAATCCCCTGGAGGGATGGATCTCAACCTCCCCGGGGACGAGGTTCTGGATGTTGGCGTCGTGGTTCCCCCTGGCCACGTCGATGCTCTCCACCTCCTCCAGTAACGTGTTGAAGAACTGGGGGATCTCCCTCTTCTCCTGGAAGCTGGTGATGGGGACTCCGTGCTTGATGTCCCCGAGGAGCACAAGCCTGTCCGGCCGATACTCCCTCACCAAGTCCAGGAGCTCCCCCATGATCCGCTCGGTCTGGTAGGGGATGCTGATGCCCATCTTACCCAGCTCGTACTCTATCCCGAGGTGGAAGTCCGAGGCCAGGAGCATGCTCTCCTCCCCCTCCACGAGCAGCGCGGGCCAGGGCGTCAGCAGCTTGATCAAATGTCACTCGCCTTAACTCCGGATGAAGGAGAATTTAAATCCGACACAAGGCCCACCGGCGTCTCCGAAACCCGTTTAGGCAAGTTGAGGCAGACTTCACGCGGGGTCGACCATGGCTACCGAGGAGCGAAGGATACTGGAGGGAGTCTGCGACGAGCTCCGCTCCTCCGGGGAGCTCACACGGGCCCAGTGGGAGCGGCTCAGGTCGGCCCTCGGCGACCGCTTCGACAAGGCCTGGCAGCTCGTGGAGCAGCGCCGGGTGAAGCGCTACGTCTTCGAGCCCTCCGGAAGGGTGGTCTGGATAGTCGTCGGCAAGAACAGCGAGTACCAGGTCCTCCCCCTCTCGGGCTACTGCGACTGCAACGACTTCTACTTCCGGGTGGTGGACGGGGAGGCCGGGCTCTGCTACCACCTCACGGGGCAGAGGCTCGCGGAGGCCCTAGGGTCCTACGACGAGGTCGAGGAGGGGGACGAGTTCCACGACGGCCTCATGGCCGAGTGGCGCCGCCTCTCGTCGGAGCAGGCCGAGGAGTGACGCGGCTCTAGGCTTAAATATCCGCCCCGGGTGATATCTCTCCATATGACGGGCTTCGCATTCTTCAATCTGGTCTACCAGGCCATGATAGCCTTGGCGGTCATAACCTTTGGCATGGGCTTCGTCTACATGTACTTAGGCAGAGAGGACCCCGAGGAGTAGGGAGTTTTTTAAATTCAGAGCCTGCGCAGATAGGTTAGGGGTAGTCATGTCGAGCACGGAGGACATAGTCAAGAAGATCCTAGCGCTGAAGCCCCAGCTCACCCGAGAGGCAGTAGAGAGGCTCATAACCGAGGAGAGGGCGAAGGCCGGGAACCTCCTCACCGAGGAGGCCGCAGCCCACCTCGTCGCCTCCAACCTGGGGCTGGACGGGACGGGGGAGCGTATCGAGGCGAAGGTCCGCATAGGAGACCTCACCTCGGGGCTGGGCGACGTCTCCCTCACGGGACGGGTCATACACATCTTCCCGTCTCACACATTCTCACGGAACGATGACACGGAGGGAAAGGTCCTCCGCATGCTCCTGGGGGACTCCACCGGCTCCGTCGCCGTAGTCTTCTGGGACGAGAAAGCTGACCACGTGGTCGTCAGCAAGATAGAGCCCGGGAAGATCGTCAGGATACTCCACGGCTACACCCGGGAGCGGAGGGGCGAGATCGAGGTTAACATGGGGGGCCGGGGCCAGATCTACATGGAGCCCATGGACGCCGTCGAGGAGAACTTCCCCGGCGTCGACTCCTACTTCAAGACCCCGGGGGAGATCCACAGCCCCGGCACCGTCAACCTCGAGGGGGTCGTCGTGGACAAGTTCCCCGTCTCCACGTTCAACAGGAGGGACGGAACCGAGGGAAAGGTGACCCGCCTCACCCTTGAGGAGGGTGGCGCAAGGATGAACCTCGTCCTCTGGGACGAGCGCACCGACGAGGTCGAGGACATGACCGTGGGCACCAAGCTCAGGCTCATCGGGGGCTCAGCCAGGCAGAGGGACGGCGGAGGCATCGAGGTCCACACCAGCTACGGGACCGTCATCGAGGTGCTGGAGGTCGGCGTAGAACCCCTGGTACCCGTCTCCAAGTGGACCAAGATCGGGGACCTGAGGAACGGCATGTACAACGTCAACGTCGCAGGCAGGGTCGCCCAGATAAGCGAGGAGAGGAGCTTCAACAGGAGTGACGGAACCTCCGGCAGGGTCGCATCCGTGCTCCTCGAGGACGAGACAGGCACGGTCCGCCTCAGCCTCTGGGACGATGACGTCGACCTCAAGAACGAGATGGAGACAGGCTCACTCCTCGCAGTGGAGAACGGCTACACCAGGGAGAGCCTCGGCTCGGTGGGGCTCAACGCCGGCGGAAACAGCCAGATAAAGATCAACCCCGAGGACGTCGAGGTCGGGGAGGTCCGCGTCGAGGACAAGATGGTGGACATCCAAGACCTGAGGGAGGGGCAGACCAACGTCTACGTCAGGGGCAGGATCATCGAGGCCCCCCAGGTACGGGAGGTGGAGACCGCCCGGGGACCGGCGACGGTCGCCTCCTTCAGAATAGACGACACCACCGGGGAGGCCCGTGTCTCGGTCTGGAGGGAGCTCGTGAAGGAGGTGGAGGGGCTCAACATGGGGGCGCTGGTGAGGATCGAGAACTGTCAGGTACGTCCCCCATTCGAGGGCATCATCCAGGTCTCCTCTGGGATGTTCACCAGGATAGTCGTTGAGGAGAAGTAGACACAGACTTGAGGGGCGGAAGCTCCTAGGGGTTCCTCAAGAATAACTCTATGACTGAGACGCTCGCCTCCGTCCCATCCGGTTTGATGTGGTGCTCCGTCCCGATCTTTATGTCCGCGATGACCAGATCCGTCAGGAAGACACGGCGGAGCATCTCCACCACCTCGACGGCCTTGGAGATGTTGCGTCCCCGGGCCCGCGCCTTCACCTGTTCAGTCCCTGAGTTGAAGAGGGTCATGCACGCCACGACGTAGTTCATGACGGGTTTCAGCCCGATGATGACGGTCTCCCTAGACGTAGCCCCCATCTCTTTCCATCCACTGTGATTACGTCGGGTCTTATAAAATCCTTCAGGCGAAGTGTCGGTTAAAACTAGCGTTTCATTACCACCTGTAACGAGAGACACTGCCATGAGAACCCTATTTACGGTTGTATGGCTGCTGAAAACGGGTTATTCCAGGTTTCTAGAACATGGAGCGGCCCACTAGCACGCTGATTATAAGCGTGACTGCCATGATGACGACGTACTCCGGCTTGAGCTTAACCCCGTACGACTCGTCCTGGAAGAACCTGATCAGGCCCGCGCTTGAGGCCGGCATCCCGGGGCTTGAATCCTTTTTCTTCTTCCTGCTCATCGTCGCTCACCCACTCATCTACGCGTAGACACAGAGAAAAATGTTGCCTTTTCTGAGCATAAAAATAAAGGAAAAATATTGGGGTGAATCTAGTATCGTCTTGGAGGTCTTCCGCCGTATCTGTCTCTCTGCTCGAAGACCTTGCTGGACAGGTTGTTGTCCAAGTTGACGTCCTCGAAGGGAGCTTCCTCCAGAACCTCGTAGCTGCCGTAGCGGCCGAGGTTGAGGCGTATGGAGCCCCTGAAAAGGTTGATGTATCCGTTTGTGATCCCGATGACGGAGTCGTCCTCTAGCTCGTCGATCTTCTCGTCCCATAGGGTCATGTAGACGCTGCCCGTATCGTCGGCGACGAGGGCCTCGCAGACCTTGTGGGCTGACTGGTCGGCCCTAGACGTTACATCCCTGGGCTCAGTCTTGGAGATGACCTTGACGACGGTGTTGACGCTCCGAGAGTACTGGGTGAGATCCCCCACCTTGACCATTTCATCTTCTTGCGTAGCCATTTAGTTACTCACTTTGTTTGCTGAAATATTCATTAGAAAGGATATAAAACTAGCGTAGAGCCCCTCAGCCCCTCATGAATCGCGTGAGGCTGATCTGCTTGCTATCCTCCTCTTCGGCCTCGTCCTCCGCCTCTGCGAAGAGGGAGGCGATCTCGTTCCTGACGAGGCCCAGCCGGTCCGAGTAATAGGGGTCCAGGTCGTACCTGTCCACGAGGCCCTGGGCGGGCTTGATGTACTTCTCGATGCCCCCCTTGTGGACGGTCATCGCCAGCTTCCCGCCGCAGCGGACGCAGGTCCCCTTGAGGGGGGGCCTCCTGTACTTGCGGTTGCAGCTGACGCATCGGAACTTCTGGCTCGTGAAGGCCCTGAGGTTGCCGAAGATGTCCTTCATGAAGTGGCTCGTGAGGACCTTCTGGGCGACCACCTCGGCGTCCACCGCCCTCACCTTCTCCGAGAGCTCCAGCTGCTTCTCCAGCTTGTCCAGCATCGTCTTCAACGTGTTATAGGCACCGAGATGGGAGCCGTGGTTGATGTCCGAGGTCTCATGGGTGTAGCTGAACCCCTGGAACTGGGCCTCCGTCCCGAGCCTCCTCCCGATGGAGTCGACCAGGACCCCGTACTCCGAGGGGCTCGCCCCGTCGTGGCTGATCCTGTAGAACTCGGGGGGGTAGCCCTTCATCACGTCGACGTTGTGGGCCTCACCGTCCACCTCGCTTGGGTTGAGGAATGGGATCACGTAGAGGGGGGCGTCCATGAGACCTCCGCTCTGCTCCGGCAGGAACTCCCGGCTGAAGTTGAGGAAGGGATCGAGGCCCAGCAGGATGGCGTCCTCGTCGCCATCGCAGTTACGCCTCTTCCCCGCGTGCCAGAGGGGGTGGGCGTAGCAGACCCGGGCAGTGGTGTACCCTATCACCCGGCCTATGATGGTGGCAGATGTGTGGGGGGCCAGCCCGTGGATCAGGTGGCCCACGACCTCCTCGGGGGTCTCAAGGTTGTAGTACCTGGGGAGGCCGTAGTAGAGCTCCAGGAGGTCGTCGACGAACTTGGAGGCCTTGACGAGGTACTTTCCGCAGTCCTCCGGGAGGACGACGTCCTGGACCTTGAGCTCAAGCATCTGGCCGGGGGACTCCAGGGGAGCCCCGGAGACGTCGGCGGCGTACCCCAGCTCCCTGAGCCTCTCCACGGGGACCCCTACCTCCCCGGGGGTGAAGTGGGTGAGGGGGACGTCGGTGATGTCGTACCTCAGGGTGCCGTCCTTGAAGACGGAGAGGTCGTACCGGGCCCGGAGCAGCCCCTTCTCCATGGGCTCGGGGACCTTGTTCCTGTTCATGAGCCCCTTGACGCATTTTATCCTCGGGGGAAGGCCTTGATCACTCAGCTTGTTGCCTATGTTCTTCCAAGCATCCTCAAAGAGAGCCCGTATGTCCAGGTCACAGGAGTGACCGCCGGAGGCCTTGATGTTACAGACGGGGCAGTTCTCCCCCTCCACCGCCCTACCGCATCGGGGGCATGTGTTCTGGAGGGAGGTGGATTCGCCGCAGTCCTGGCAGACCACGGAGAAGCTGAGCTTGCCGCACTGGGGGCATCGCCTGTTGGCCACCATGACGTTCACTGTGCTCCCCCGCTGTATCTTGAGGAGGTCCCTCTGGGGCCCCCCGGCGTTCCCCACGGGGAAGAGGAGGTGGACGTAGGGTGACATCTTCCTCTCCTTGGCCTTCTCGGGCCTCCCCATGCGGGCTCCAACGTAGACGGGGGCCCTCTCCCTCATCTCGAGGCCGGAGAGGGAGCGAACCAGATCCAGTGGATCGTCGGATGCGGACTCCACATAGAGCCGGTCCAAGGCCAGGCACCTCCCCAGTATGGGGACAGCCTCCTTGAGGACCACATCGCCGTCCTCGACCTCGTGGGGGACCAGGAGGTTCTCCAATGTCCTCTTATCCCCTTCATCTAACTCGAATCTGTAGGGCCCCGACTTGGGCCACGAGGAGACAAGTTTCTCCCTCAGGCTCATGATCGATGCGGAGTCGACGGAGGACCAGTCGTAGTTGTACCGGGGATGAAGCGGGACCTCAAGGCCGGCGATACCGAGGGCCTCCGCTGGCGTGGGGACCTGCCGGTAATCGTGGAGGAGCTCGTCGAGCCTCCCTTGGGGTATGGACGCTGTCTCGGAGGCCGCCTTGGATCCCATCTTCTTCAGGGCCGCCTTCAGGTCGTGGCGCCACTGCTGCTCGTCGTATCCTGCTGGGAGGAGGTCCTTGTTGTTCTGGATGAAGTCCCCAGCGTTGATGAGGACGTCCCCGAGGGCGAGGACCATGTCGACATCATCCAGCAGCCCTTCAGCCTCCTCCGCGGTCTCGACCCTCCTCACGGAGCCGTCCTTGAGCCTCACCACAGGGGGCTCGATGCTATCGACGGGGGTTATGGCAGCGGACTTGCCGGGGAGCTCTATCCGGAGCTGGACCCCCGTGGCCAGGAACCTGCCTAGTACTATCATGGTCGCCGGGTGTATGCCCACGGCGGCGAGGCCCGTGTTCCTCGCCCTCCCGTACCTGAGCCTGAAGCCTCCTGTCCTCCCGGGGAAGGAGAAGACGGGACGCCCCACGATGATCTCCTCCATGAAGCCGGCCGTGGGCTTCTCGTCCCCGTTGTCCGAGGACTTTTGCCCCAGCCTCGAGAGCCAGTCCCAGCCCTCTAGACCCAGCCTCTGGCAGTGGCCTACGAGCTTCTGGGACCTGCCGACGATGCCGTCGACGACGACTATGAGGGCGCCTCCCCTGAGCCTGTTGGTTTCGATGCCGGGGACGTCCCTGTAGTTGGAGACCTCGTATTGGTCGGTGTTGATGCCCGTCGCCTCGACGGTGAGGTTCCTCATAGCGAGCTCCAGATCCTCGTCTGTGACGTGGTACTGGAAGCGACGCACTGAGGTCTCGTAGAGCCTGACCTCCTCGACGAAGCGCCCGATCGCCTCCCTTGAGGGCTGGAACCGCGCCAAGCCGAGCTTCCTGCGCACGAAGTCAGCCACGACCAAGGTGAGGGCCTGGGCTGTCCCCCCGGCCGGCCTTATGGGTCCGGCGAAGTAGACTGCGAGGTACTGGCTGCGGTCGGGGTTGCTCTTGATCTTGATCTCGGGGATGCCCTGGATCGGGGCGACGGTTACCCCCTCCGTCATGATGGCCAACGCCGTGCGGATGGCCTGATCGGCGGCCTCCTGCTTGTCATGCTGGCCGAACCTGCCCAGGGCGATGTCCTCGGCGACCTTGAACGCCATCTCCCTGCGAGGCATGCCTTCCAGCTCCCGCATCCTCTCGGTGATGCCGGGGGGGCCGATGAGCTTCTCGATGCGCTCCGCTATGTCCTGGGTTATCTGGGGCTCGGGCTCCCTGACGGGGTCGAGGCCCTTCTCCCTGGCCTGCCTCGCTACCTCGTAGAGGTCGTTGACTCCGTCCTCTAGGCTCTTAAAATACTCCTCGTATTCCTTGGACATGCTGAGCTTAATCAAGCTCTTATCTCCACTACTCCGGGCTGTGGATCCTGCACAGCATGATGGTGGGCCACTTCTCCAGGCTCCTACCCGTGGATACCGAGTACGCGTCGGAGGCGATCTTGCTCCGCTTTCCGACGCAGGTCTCACAATTCTTGTGCCTCAGGTCAGACGGGCCGTCGCACTCCCCGCAGTTGAGGAGGAGTGTCTCGTCGAGGCTCCTGAGGGTGGTCCAGGAGTACTCGTTCTCGTCGTAGACGGGCTCGAAGTCGGGCCAGATGTCGTAGAGCCCGGGTTTCATCAGGGCCTTTTTCAGTGCGTTGAAGAAGCTCTCGAAGGAGGTCATGGGTTCACCTTTGCTGACTCTATACGGGTCACTATCTTGTTTATCCTTTCCCTTACCCGGTCCGTTTCCTCAACCATGTTCCCCGTGACGATGATGTCGGCGCCGGCTTTGACGGCTGCTTCCGCTGCGGCACCATCACGTATCCCACCGCCGACGATGAGGGGAACCGATAGCTGACTCTTCACGAGCCCGATCATCGTAGGTGGGACGGGCGCCTTAGCCCCTGAGCCCGCCTCGAGGTAGACGAAGCGCATCCCGAGGGTCTGGGCGGCGAGGGCGTAGGCCATCGCTAGCTCCGGGCGGTCGTATGGGATCCCCCTCGCCTGGCCCACGAATCCTACTGTTCCTCCCTGCCCGATGATGATGTATCCTAGGGGCAGGGCCTCCAGCCCGTAGCTCTTGACAGTGTGGGCCGACATAGCCTGGGCGTCTATGACGTAGTAGGTGAGCCGGGAGTTGAGAAGAGACATGAACCAGATGGCGTCGGCGTACCTACTCACACCGGCCACGTCGTTGGGGAACAGTATGACTGGTATATCCACGACGGATTTTATCTCCTTGACCCCGTCGTCAAGATCACTGTTAGACGCCAGAGTGGACCCACCCGCCATGATGGCGAAGGTCCCTCCCTTCTCGGCTTCGGCCGCTATCTCGGCGCATTTTTTGGCCCCTATCTTCTGGGGGTCCAAGAGGGTCATGTGAATGGCGCCCTTCTCACGGATATCCTCGTGGATCCGTTCCTCGACGCTTCTACTCAACAACTGTCTCCTCTGGAGCGTCTCCTCTGTAGAATGCGTCCACGAAGAGGCAGTAGGCATCCACCTCGGCCATGTTGGTGTCGAGGGGATAGGCGGTACTGAGGCCGCAGTCGCTGCAGATCACGGCTACACGCTCTTTCTTCTTGTTAATCGTCGCCTTCACGGTGTTCTTGCCGCATTTCGGGCAGAGATAGAGCTCTGGCAGGCTCCTCCTGACGACCTGGACAACTTTTCTTCGTCTTCGACCCATTACCTAGCACCCACTATCCTGAATTGTATCATTCAGAGGTGGTTCTCAGTCTTAAGACTGTTGGAAGTCTTCTTTTATGCTCGTTCGCCTTCACTCGCTTGAAAACGCCCTGAACCGTGGTTAGATCCACGTTCAACGCGTCCGCTATCTCCTTCTCCGGCATCTCCTCGTCCATCCCGGATAGGATCATGTCCAGAGTATCGTAGTCGATGCCCAGCTCCCCCTCATCGGTCTGCCCCGGCCATAGCCCCCCTGAAGGCGCCTTCTCCACGATGCTCCCTGGTATGTTCAGGTGTATCGCCAGCTGGCGGATCTGGTTCTTGTATAGGTCGGCGAGTGGCATGAGGTCTACCCCCCCGTCGCCGTACTTGGTGAAGTAGCCCGTCAGCCACTCAGTCCTGTTGGAGGTTCCCATCACCATGTAGCCGAGGGAGTTGGCGTAGTGGTACGAGAGGACCATCCTCACTCGGGCCTTCACGTTTCCGAAGGCCACCAGATCCTCCGGATCGTAGAGGGGTAGTATCTCCCGCATCACACTCATCACAGGCGTGATTTCGACAGTGTCACATGTTACATCTAGGGACCTCACAAGGGACATCACATCTGCGATATCACGGTCGGGTGTGATATCACGCTCAGGGAGGGTGAGGGCTCTGACCCTCTCAGGTCCGAGGGCTCTCACCGTCAGGGCCAGTGCAACGGCGGAGTCTAACCCGCCGCTTACGGACACAACTGCCCCGTTTAGGCCGGATCTATCGACCTCTTCCCGTATGAAATTTACTAGTTTCTCAGTTGTATTCTCTGTGTCTATCCTGTGGGAGTCGATGTTTAACATGAAAATACCTATGAAATGAGGGCACATAAATCGGTTTAGGCTCCTTTCGTTGCATGTTTATTTAAATCAGAAGGGTTTATCTTGTATGTTTTTAATGGTTTTATGATTTGGTTTGTCAGGGTTGTATGTTGTCTAGGTATGGAAACCGTTATTTCTGTCGGTATACAGATTTGTATACAAAGTACCTGATTTCGTACCTAAGAAAATTGGTTTGAGGGATGTTATGACCAAGTCTAATGAGCTTCAAAAATTGATAGATAGAGCATATAAAGACCCAATAGGAAGTATATTATTGAAAAACAGCAATATTACGAACGTACAGTACGAAACACTCGTTATAGATTACTTAACGAACACAGCTAGTGATACAGAGATTTCTTTTAAAGATAAAACCTTTTATCGGGATAAAAAGGTCAGTAGGGGCTCTTTTAGCCGTACTTTATCTCAAGCCAGGGGTAACATCATCTCTTCAATTTACACCATTTTACTATTGGCCTACATTGGAGTTTTTGATACAGTTCCATTCGATGACTACAAAAACTTGGCTGAAAAATTGAGTGAATACAACCAGCTGATAGATCTTTCAGAAGATCCACAGAGTGCGCAGTTACTGAGAAGAATAGAGCGAGAATTAGCCGAGGGAATCAAAATACTCGCTGAACCTAAGAGTATAGCCCCTTTGTGATATCACAAAACATCACATATCAGAAAGTTGAATGTTTTCATTAAATAATTGTTAAGCACTCATCTCTATTATAAGAAATTTCCCTTTTTCAATTATTATAAATCCTTTAAAATAATATAATGGCGTGAATATTTACTAAAATTAGTAATAGAGGAATAATACAAGTCCATAGTCAAATTTACTAAGTATAAAACACTTATTTCTTTGATTTTAATAGATGAAACAGGTATTTCTAATAAATTATGAGTTGGCACTTCAGATTAATTTTATAACATCGAAGGCAATGCACCTTCAATGGTGTTTAGATGTGACTATGTGTGACGTCACAGATTTGAAGGTTTTTCAACGTAGCTCACTCAATAATTGTGTTGATCTGATACTGCTTTCTCAAGCAAAGGATTCTTGATTCTCATTTGCGAAATAAAAAGCGATAAAAAGAGGTTAAAAGATTAAAATATCCATTAAAATTGATTTTTCAAGACTTCGAATATCAATAATGACATCACGATCATGTGGACACCGCACCCAGTGCTGTTCCACAGTGTTTTTTTAATCTTGGATAAAAGATATAAGTGTGATATGTCACATCACACTTGTGATATCATGTTACATCATTTGATGTCACACCTCATCACAGCCATCTTACATGTGACGTCAAACCATGAAACGTGTGATATGCAGAAGTCGACGTTACATCACACAGCAGTGAACGAGGTGTGTGATTAGTGGAGCTGTTCTTCGCCACCATCAGCCTCTTCACAGTAACCATCGTCGCATCGTTCATCTACTACAAACGCATACAGCAAGCCCACGCCGAGTATGAGAACTCAAAGGACGTTGTGAGGATCATCACCTCCGGATTCACGCAGCAGCTCAGGAAAGTTGCTGGATCTATTTTAGCCGTTGAAAGGGACGCTGCGTATGCTCAGTCTGCTGCGGCCGAGGCAAATAGGACCAGCGCCGAAGCAGTTGAAGTGGTTAAAGATAATTCTGAGAAAGTTTCTGCGCTCTCAGTGAAGATGGATGAAACCGATAAGACAGTCGCTTCACTCAGGGAAGAGATACAGGGCCTCGCCAGGAGGAGGCCGGTCTACGCGGTCCAACCAGCTGTCGAGGGCGCCATCCCCATGAGGCAGGACGCGGTCCTTGATCAGCTCACGCCTACGGAGCTAGGGGTCCTCATGCTCATCGAGGAGGAGGGGGAGGCCTCGGGTCCCGCGATACGGGAGAAGGTGAACAAGACCCGGGAGCACACGGCCCGCCTCCTCAAGAAGCTCTTCGAAAGCGGATTCATAGATAGGAACACCAGTGGGATGCCCTACAGGTACAGTGTCCGCAAGGAGATCAAGGAGCTCATCCAGCAGCAGAAGGAGAACGCTCAGCTCTCACTCTGAGCCCAGTAAGCATTTATACACCCCGGGCAGAGAGACGGAGTGATCGAGATGAAATACCTGAAGAACGAGAAGGCCCCCAAGTTCGAGCCCGTCAAGGGCGTGGAGATGTATCTCATAGGAGACGGCGATAACCTGACCCTGATCAAGATGTACATCAAGCCCGGGTCCATTTTCCCCAACCACAGCCACCCCAACGAACAGGTGGGAACCTGTATGGAGGGCGAGGCCGTGCTCACCTCCGGTGGCGTGCCCATAGACGTCCGCCCCGGGGTCACCTGGACAATACCACCCGGGGAAGAGCACAGCCTAGTGGCGGGCGGGGACACCGACATCGTCATCTACGAGGCCTGGAGCCCGCCCAGGGAAGACTACAGGGCCCTCGCAAAAGAGTCCTGAGACCTTTCGGAGCCCGCCATCGTGTCAGAGGAACTTAGGGACGCCCTGTCGCGCATCATCAGCTCAGGGTACCAGCTCAGCGCAGATGGATTCGAGTTCCTAGGCTCCCTGGCACAGGACGAACTGGCGGAGACCGTGAAGAATGCCCTCCGAGTCGCCGGATCGTCAACGGAGAACATCACCATCCTAGGTAGGGAGTTCCTCCAGGGCGTCTCTGAGAGCCCTGAACAGCCCAAGAGGGAGGTCCTGATCGGCGCCAACGTGATAGTCAGGCCCCTCGCCAGCCAGCATGAGGACGAGATACAGGTGCTGGACGACACGGAGGGGGAGTCCATCGGGGACCTGGACAGCTTCATGGACTACTTCCGAAACCGATTCAGCAAGCTTGAGAGGATCCTCCGCAGCCGCATGGACATGAGGGACGCCGTGTCCATAGGGAGCATCCTGAAGATGCCCCTCAGATCCAAGGCGAAGGTCATAGGCATCGTCACCGACAAGCGGGCTTCCGGGTCCCGACTCTTCGTTGAGCTCGAGGACGCCGAGGACTCCATCACCGTCATGGCCAGTGACAGCGAGACCGTGAGGGGCGGCCTCAGCATCCTCAACGACCAGGTGCTCTGCGTCGACGCCATGAAGTACAAGCAGGACCTCCTGATAGCCAACGAGTTCATCTGGCCGGACATCCCTAGCAGGCCCGCTAAGAGGTCGGAGGTCCCCCTATGCGCCGCGTTTCTAGCCGACGTCCACGTGGGGAGCGTCCACTTCAAGGAGGAGCTGTTCGAGAGGTTTGTCAGGTGGCTAAACATGGAGGTGGGGCCACCCCAGTCAAGGATGCTGGCCTCCCGGGTCAAGTACCTCATAATCGCCGGGGACCTCGTGGAAGGCATAGGTGTCTTCCCCAACCAGATAGACGAGCTCACAATCACCGACATCAGGAAGCAGTACGTTGAGGCTGCAAGACTCCTCTCCGGGGTCCCGGACTACGTGGAGATCATCATCCTACCCGGAAACCACGACGCCGTCCGAAGGAGCCTCCCCCAGCCGCCCATCACAGAGGAGTACGCCGAAATCCTGTGCGGGGACGACAGGGTCCACATGATGGGGAACCCGAGCCGGTTGCTTCTCCACGGAGTCGAGACCTACATTTGCCACGGGAAGGCCTTGGATGAGATCCTCTCCCAGGTGCCTGGTCTGGACTTCCAGAACCCCGTGAATGGAATGGAACTCCTCCTCAGATGCCGCCACGTGGCCCCAACCTACGGCTCATCGACGCCCATCGCCCCCGAGAGGGAGGACAGACTCGTCATAGGAGGCGCCCCCGACATCCTCCATATGGGGCACATCCACGTCCACGGCGTCAAGAAGTACAAGGGGACCACCATGATCTCCTCCGGGGCATGGATTGGCCAGACGCCCTTCCAGAAGAGGGTGAACCTGACGCCCACCGTCGGGGTGGCCCCAATCGTGGACCTCCACACCCACAACGTCTTCCCCCTTGACTTCAACAAGCTGGGCTGATGCCCCTCGCTATGATACCGGCAACCCTGACGGGCTCAGGGATCCTGCTGATGAGAGCTGCCGACTTCAGAACCTCCTCGGCCCAGGAAGGCGTGCATCCCACCACCTCGAAGTAGATCCCGGGCTCTCCATGGAGAGACACGGTCTCGTGCACGTCTCCCAGGCGCTCCACGATATCCCATCTGACCCCCCAGTCCCCGAAATTCTTCTTGAGGGCCTGGTACATGCTCTCGTTGTCCGGTTTCACCCCTGAATACACGATGATTGGTACCATTGTCTCATCATAAACCCTGAAGGGATCGATGATGTTGAAGCCCGCGAAGGTTATGCCGCCGAGGATCACGGCGTCGAGGTCAAGCCCGTCCATGATCTCGAGGAGCCTCTCCGTTGCATCCAACCCGTCCACGGAGATCTCGGCAAGCCTGACATCCCGTATTACGCCTGAGTCCATCAAGACGCCGCAGAGGTACGTGGATCTCGAGCTCTCGGAGAATGCCTCGAAGCTTCCGTCCTCGACGCCGAGGAGACGCCGACCCCGCCCTGAGCCTGTCAATACTTCTCTATCTTACCGAAAATGTCGGCCCTCAATAAGAGTTGAGGGTACAGCCCGCGGGGGACCTCGACCGTCCCGTCGTGGATGACGATCTTCTCGATGTTGTTGAGTGTTGTTTTGTCCAGATCCTTCTCGAACCTGAGCCTCCCCGAGGTCTCGATCCTGAACTTCCCCACCTCCTTCTTGAGGCTGAGGATGTCCGACTTTCCCAGGGTGATCTCCCCGTCGTTCTTCAGCGTGAAGGAGTTGGTGTTCTTCCCGGTTCCCTTGCTGCTTGCCTCGGGCTGATAGTCCCCGTTGAGGTAGGCCTCCAGGGCGCGGTTCATGACCTCCGAGACCCGCTTGCCGTCCTTCTTGGCCATCGAGAAAACTTCGTGGTAGAGCTCTGTGTCGAGCCCTCTTATGGCAACGGTCTTGCGGGGCAAAGATTTACACGCTCACTTGTTAAAATGTTTACTTGTTTACATGTTAACAAGTAATCTTATAAGAGTATCGCAAAGGAGTTAGACCACCATATCGATGGCTAATTTTGGGATGAGGAAATAGGTCATGGACACGATTTTAATAAAAGGTAAGCGTGCCCGTGATAAAAGTTCTGCGTCATCCCCGCGCGATGAGAGCAACTTCCGTAGTTATATAGAGTTATATCGCAAGTTATTATTATTAAATGAGGAGAACAACCTCGCCACTACGCTGACGAACATACAGGAGTTACTCTCCTTCAGCGAGAAAATATTCTCATCCTCCGCGGTTGCGGAGGCCTTCCTGTACTTCTGCCTCCATGGCGCTGCGACCGCCTGGGTTCTCCAGAACGACCTGAACACTCCTGAGGCCTCCGTCTACAGGGCCCTCAAGAGGCTTAGATCTCTTGGTATAGTGGTTCCCGCCGTCAAGGTCTCGAGGAGAAGGAACTCCAAGGGGGGGCCAAGACCCACGGTCTGGGCCCTGGAGAGTTCCTCGACCGATGAGGTGGCCAGTGCCCTCAGGCTCCACTATCAGATGCTGAGCCCCAAGTTCAGGATAGCGGAGGAGGTGGCCCAGACGATTCTGGACGAGTACATCACCAAGAGGAACGTCTCCGAGGTCACCTACAGGGAGATAGTCATCCAGGTGAAGGAGCTCAAGATGCCCTTCAGTGCCCCCGACATCGCCCAGCTGGCCGCGGACTACCTCAACGATAAGGGCATCAAGGTCTGGAGATAACCCCCGATCAGGTCAGGCTGTAGTAGAGGACCCCTTTTATGACCTCTTCGTCTAGCTCTCCCCTGTTCCTTAGGTAGACAAGGTGTGCCAGGGTCTCCCTGGCGGCCATCCTCTTCGTCCAGAACTCCATCTCCGGCCACGGCCTGCTGTCCCAGGACACCTGCGCCGAGATCTCGAATACCGTGCTTCTACCGTCGCCTATGGCCTTCTTCATTTCCTCGCATCTACTCTTGTGGTGGAGGTGCATCTCCGAGATCCTTCCATTCAAGTCCTTGAAGACGTACTGATGAGCAGGCAGCACCGTCTCCACGTCGAGTCCTCTAAGCTTCTCCAGGGACTCAATGTAGTCGCCCAGTGGGTCACCCTCCAGGTGGCTGCGGAGGCTCACGTGGGGCGTGATCTTGGGGAGGACGTGGTCCCCCGCGTATAGGATTCTCTTCTCCTCGTCGTGGAGGCAGATGTGCTCCCTGGCGTGGCCGGGAGTCCAGTAGACCTTTAGAGTGCTCCCCTCAAGTTCTAGTATCTGGCCGTCCTCAAGGGGCTCGTCGATGTCCATCGATCTCATCCTCCCCCTGAAGGAGCTCTCAAACCTCCTGAGGAAATCGAGGTACTTGCTCCCGCCCAGGAGCTTCGTCTCGTTCCTCGTTTCGGAGTACATGTCCACGTCTCTAGCATGGGACTCTTGCTGCCTCTCAATGGCAGTCCGATGAGCGTAGACCTTCGCCCCGGATAGCCTGCGAACCGTGTCCACGAGGCCGATGTGGTCCCCGTGGAGGTGCGTGGGTATGATGCGCTTGATGTCCGTGAGCTCCATCCCCGCGGTTCTCGCCTGCTCCTCGAGGCTGTCGAAGGCGTCCCGTGTCCCGACCCCGGTGTCAATCAGCGTAGCCGCGTCACGTAGGAGGTAGGAGTAGGTGTAGCCCAGGGGATTGTGCCTCATCGGGACCTCGATCTGGTAGACGCCTTCAGCCATCTTGCGCATCCGGGATCACTCGGGATAGGACATCGTACAAGGCTTTAGGGCTTCTGGTCCCGACTGAGGCCCTTCAGAGCTCTCTCATCAACCTTCTTGCCTCAAGATGAGCTAGCCTTAGGGGCTCCGGAAGCTGTCTCCTCCCTTCCATCCTCTCGACGATCTCAACGCAAGAAGTTAGAGAGATCCGATGCCCCGTTGAGACATAGAATGGGGGATGCCCGGGCCTGTTAATCTCCGCAGCGACGACCTCGCCATTATATTTGACAGAATGTCCCATTTCCTCTTTTTCACCTACGAGAAGGGTTCTAGCGACACCGATGGTCGGCTGCTCAAGCTTAAGGCCGACGTATGAGGCCAGGCCGCAGCCGCGTGGATGGGCGATGCCATGCCCGTTGACCATGAGCAAATCGAACCCGGAGACATGCTCTGCGATGGCCTCTATTGCGGGTGTCTCCCTGAACATGAGGTACCCGGGGATGTAGGGGAAAGATACGGGGATAACCGTCGACGCAGAGTCGATGACCTCGAGGTCGCTGTCCATGACCACACAGGCGGAAGCGGCTACATCTCCCTGATAGGAGACGTCGACACCTGCAATTCTATCTGAGCCATTAAAATCATCGTCGCGAATCACCTGTTCCGCCTGCTCCATCTGATAACTGGCCAGCAGTTCGAGGGGCCTATCCGAGACAAAGTCGGTGAAGGCATCTGAGCTACGTTGTGCAGACTCCAAGATCTTGGTTTTAAACTCTGCGAAACGCTCTCGTTCCAAGGCATCCTTGACGGCCTTCGCTGCCACCGGATCTCCAAGAGCTTCAGCGATCTTAATGTACGTTGATACTTTGCCCCGTGGAATCTGCTCAAGGACGTGCAGAAGGTGTTCGTAGATTTTGATCGGTGAGTCCATCAGCATTAAATGTGTAACCCAGGCTTATTGCTATTCGGGAAGATAAAAAATATAGAAAAAAAGATTTTTCTCTGCTCTAGCTGTCTTCTATCTTCCATCGAGCCCCTTCAGCGGTGTCCGAGAGGACGACCCCGATCTTCCCTAGGTCATCCCTTATCATGTCGGATAGGTCGTAGTTCTTCTCGAGGCGCAGCTTCTCCCTCAAGTCGGCGAGTATGGATATGACGTCGTCGGTGATCCCACCTGCCCCTCCAGCCCGCTTCTCGTAAAGGCCCAGGGCGTTCAGGAGCTTCAGGTAGGTGGTTGCCGCTATCGTCAGGACGCCCTTGTTGGCTCCGATGTCGATGTACCTGTTGATGGCTCCCGACATTGCGTGGAGGGCGTCCAGGGCTCCGTGGGTGTCGAGGTCGTCGTCCATGGCTGCCTCGAACTTGCCCCTGAGCTCCTTGACGGACTCGATGAACGTCGACTCCTTCTCCGTGTAGTCCAAATTCACGTCAGGCTGATTCATGGCACCTTCAATGAGGTCCAGGGTGTTCCCCAGCCGTGCCACGGAGTTCTCAGCGATCTTCATCGACTCCTCGGTGTAGTCGAGGGGCCTCCTGTAGTGGACGGAGAGGTAGAAGTACCTGAACGCCTCTGCGCTGTACTTGGCTAGGACGTCGTCGAAGGATATGTAGTTCCCCAGGCTCTTGGACATCTTCGTGCCGTTTATCGTCAGGAACCTGACGTGGAGCCAGTGGTTGACGAATGTCTTCCCCGTGAGGCTCTCGGTCTGGGCGATCTCGTTCTCGTGGTGCGGGAATGTCAGGTCCTCGCCTCCGGCGTGGATGTCGATGGTGTCCCCCATCAAGCAGCGGCTCATGACGCTGCACTCTATGTGCCAGCCGGGTCTCCCCCTGCCCCAGGGTGACTCATAGTAGATACCCCTGTCCAGCTCCTCCTGGGTGGCGAACTTCCAGAGCGCGAAGTCATTCGCCGCCTCCTTGTCGTACTCGTCCTGCATCATCCTCTCGGTCTTCTCCACCTTCTCGGTGTCGACATGGCTCAGCTTCCCGTACTCCGGGAACTTATCGATGTCGAAGTAGACACCATCGTCTGCGACATATGCGACTCCCTTGTCCAGCAGCTTCTGGACGAAGTCAATCATCTGTGCGACGTACTCGGTGGCCTTAGGGTATGTTGTCGCCCTCCTGAGGTTGAGGACGTCGAGGCCCCTCAGGAAGGAGCGCGTGTAGCGATCAGTGAACTCCTTGAGGGATATGCCCTCCGCCCCGGAGTCGCGGATGGTCTTGTCCTCTATGTCCGTGATGTTCATGGTGTGGAAGACATCGTAGCCCCGGTAGTCGAGCCACCGGCGCAGGAAGTCCCCTACCGAGAATGTGCGGAAGTTGCCTATGTGGGGGTCGCCGTATACAGTGGGGCCACAGACGTAGAGCCTCACCTTTCCTTCCTCTATAGGTACGAACGGCTTCTTACGCCGTGTGAGGGTGTCGTAGAGCATCAGGCCCTTAGGCTCATCGCTTGTCATGTCTAGACTTTCCTCCTGTTTCCCTAGAATCAGCTAGACCAGCGGATACTTTTCTCAGTTCCGGGTTGAGGTACACAATAGTCTCAATCTTCCCGTCTAGCTAAAAGAAGGTCTGGGATACTCAGATTTAAATATGGTGGATTGGGGCTCAATCTAGTTTCTCTGTCAGCCGCCTCACAGACTCGTTGAGCCTCCTGCGCCCTGCCTCAGCCGTGACGTCGCTCCTGGTCCGCTCGATGACCCCCCTCGCGATGTCGGTCTTCCTCCTGAGCCCCTTCAGGAGGGAGGCCTCCTCCATGGCTATCAGGCTCAGGTAGATCCGCTCCATGGTCTCTAGGAGGGCCTCCGCTGCCTCAAGGTCGTCCATCCTTAGGGCGTCCAGCGTCCGGCGCCTGAGCTCCCCCGGGACATCGGCGAGGCCCAGCATGTAAGCGGTGATGGGCACCCCCACCACCTCCGGATCCGGGAACTCGCCGCCTTCAGTAAGGCTGAAAATAATCCTCGCCTCGGCGTACTCCTGGTGCGCGGCGGTGACCGTCTCGAAGCCCATCAACTCGGGCCTGTCGATGAGGTGCCCGTCTATCTCCCCGATGAGGGAGGCCGCGTTCGCCAACTTCTCCTTGACCTCATTGATGGCACCGCTGTGGACCTGCTGGATCGCCTGCTTTGACAATATCCTGGCTCTCCTGGCCCTGGACATCACCTCGTCGGTAGCCCTCTCCCTGAGCCTGAGCTCCTCGGCCGCCCTCTCGACAATCTTCTCTACCGTCGCGTTGACCCCCCGAGGATCTCACGAAGCATCTCCGCGGTGAGGTTGCCCCCGCTGAGAACCATTACCACCTTCTTTCCCTTCAGCCTGTCCTTTATCTTGATGGCCGCCGCGAGGGGGGCTGCCCCGGCTCCCTCGGCTATGGTGTGAGTCTTCTTGACGTACAGCCTGATGGCGTCCTTGATCTCCTCCTCTGAGACGAGGACGAAGTCATCGAGGAGGTCACGCATGATGTCGAGGGTCAGCCTGAACGCCCGTCGCGTGGCGAGGCCGTCGGCCATGGTCGGCGCGGACTCGGTTGACTCGATGTTCCCGCTCTTCCAGCTGAGGTAGATGCTGGGGGCGGCCTCCGCCTGGACTGCGATGATCTCCACGTCGGGGGCAGCGGCCTTGAGGACCGTGGAGACCCCTGATGCCCCCGAGCCGGCTCCCACTGGGACGATGACCACGTCCACGTCGGGGAGGTCCTCCAGGATCTCCAGCCCTATCGTCCCCACGCCGGCGATGAGGAGGGGCTCGTTGGCGCTGTGGATGTACCTGAGCCCCTGCTCTTTTGCTATCCTCTCAGCGTTCTGGCGGGCGTCATCGAACTCCCTCCCCCACTCCACGATCTCGGCCCCGTAGCCCCGGATGGCGTCCACCTTGTCCGGGTTGGATCCCACCGGGACGCAGATCTTCGCCTTAACACCGAACATCTTCGACGCCATGGCGATGGACTGGCCGTGGTTGCCCGTTGAGGCGGTGATGACCCCTCTCTCCTTCTCCTCTGGGCTGAGGTTTGAGATGAGGTTGATGCCACCCCTGATCTTGAACACCCCCGTCGGCTGGACGTTCTCGTGCTTCACGTAGGCTTCGAAGCCCAGCATCCGGGACAGCGAGGGGTGGTGGAGGAGGGGCGTCTTGCTCAGGTAGGGCGCGATGGCCCTCCTCGCCCTCAGGACGTCGCTGAACGTAGGTCTCTCCAATGCGCTCTCCATAGGGGAATGTGGACTGAATCGACTTATATCTCTGAGCTTATTCCCTGTTCTTCCACGCAGCTTTTATCGGATGGCCAATCTTCCATCCTCTGTAGTTTCACTTCTGTTCACGAATAGTCTATTTTTAACTATTTTTACGAGAAACATGCATGCACAGGGTTTGTTAAAAATCTTTAATAGCCTTGATCTCTAGAACTCAGTGGAGGTTTAAAGTTATGAAGAGCTACATCAAGGTATACGGCCCACCGGTGCTGAAATCGCTGAGAGCCCTTGAGGCCCTGGCGATAGACACGCCCGAGGTCTGCATCATGGACACCATCATGGCTCAGGAGCTTCCACAGCTGGGTTCTGCTGACGCAGTCATGGACTTCTTCAGCCACGCGGGCGAGATCACAGTTGAACGCTGCGACAACATCATAAGCAAGTCCGGCGGTGCGCTCGGAGAGCACGACTTCTACTTCGAGTGGTTTGTGCCCCCAACACAGGATCAGATCAACGAACTAATTCAGAAGGTAGACGACGCCCTGTCTCCGCTGGGCGCAAGGTACACGATCACCACGACAAAATAGAACTATAGAGGGTCATCCCTCCCCCTTCTTTTTATGAAATCAGGCTAGAGCGGTCCTTGGATAGAGGGGTATACGGGGTCATTAGCCATCGTAGCGGTCTATGTAGGAAAACTTCTCGAAGAGGAGCCTCTCCGGCCTCTCCTTCTCGACAGTTTTCTGCTCCTCGGTGAGTGTGTCGTGGAGCACCTCCGCGTGCTTCCCCACGTTCACCAGGGTGATGACCTGCATCTCCTCGGGGATGCCCAGGATGGCCCTGACCTTCCTGGGGCTGAACCCTGCGACCGGGTGGGCGACGAGTCCGAGCTCCGTAGCCCTCAGGATGATGAACGCCGTGGCCATCCCCACGTCGAACAGGTGATACTCCCTGTCCCGTATGACGCAGTCGTCCTCCTTCCGGCTGAAGACCGCGATGATCATGGAGGCATCTGTGATCCACTCGTTGCTCTTGGAGAGGGCTCCGTGCATCTCCTTCAGGACGTCGGGGTCCCTGACGAAGACGAAGCGCCAGGGCTGGTTGTTGAAGCAGGATGGGGCCAGCGAGGCGCTCTCCGCCAGGTCCCTGATGAGCTCGTCGGATATGGGCGCGGGGTCCAGAGACCTGTAGGCCCTCCTCTTCTCAATTGCCTCTCGTACTTCCAACTCTTTTCTCCTCCTACATCAACTCCACCAGCTTCGCCTTAACAGCCTCGACGTGGTCCTTGACCCTGACCTTCCTCCAGGCATAGGCGACGTTTCCCTCGGGGTCCACGAGGAACGTGCTCCTCACGACCCCGTGGAACTCCCTGCCGTACATCTTCTTGAGCTGCCAGACGCCGTACTCCTCGAGGACCTCGTGCCCGGGGTCGCTGAGGAGGGTTATGGAGAGCCCGTGCTTGTCGCAGAAGTCCCTGTGGCTCTTCACGGAGTCCGGGCTCACGCCGAGGACCACGGCCCCCATCTTCTCGAACTTGTCCCTGTTCATGGTGAAGTCGATGGCCTCGAGGGTGCACCCCTTCGTGTTATCCTTCGGGTAGAAGTAGAGGACCACCCACCTGCCTGAGAATCCGTCAAGGCAGACCTCGTTCCCGTCCTGATCCGGCAGGCAGAACCTGGGTGCGGGGGTCCCTACACCTAATTCAGAATCATTCATGTAAAAATCTCCTGAATGTTAGAAAAATTGGGGCGACCCTATTTAAACGGGCCGCTGTGCGTTTTGTCCCAGTAACTGAGTTGGGGGCATTGTCAGTGGTCGTGCCCCTCGTGCTTGTGGAGCCCGAAGAAGGCCCTCTGGACGACTTCCGGGGTGGCGGGGTGGATGTACATGGAACGTTGTATCGAGGCGACGGTGCCGTCCTCTGTGTTCATGGCGTTGATTATCTCCTGCATCATTATTGGCGCGTAGGGCCCGATGATGTGGCCCCCCAGAATCTTGAGCGACTTGTCCTCGACGATGACCTTCACGAAGCCCTCCTCGACACCCATCGCTATCCCTTTGGCCGTGTTCCTGTACTCGTAGTGGCCCAGGAGGATGTCGTGTCCTTTCTTCCTTGCCTCCTCCTCGGTCATCCCCACGGAGGCGATCTGGGGGTTGCTGAACACGGCGTAGGGCACGGCCGAGTAGTCGACGGCGACCTTCTGCGTCCCAATGAAGTTGTTCCACGCGATCCCGGTCTCGTAGTTGGCGACGTGCTTGAACATGTGCTTCCCGATGGCGTCGCCGAATGCCCAGATCCGGGGCTTGGAGGTCTCCAGGTACTCGTTCACCACGATGTAGCCCCGACCGTCCACCTCCACGCCCGTCCTCTCCGGCTTCAACAGGTCAGCGTTGGATCGCCTCCCGGCTGCCAACATTATCTCCTCCGCCTCGAAGTCATCGACGAGCTCCATGCTCCGGTTCCGAGCTCTGACCACCTTCTTCCCGCCCTCGATGCGTGCCTCTATGGCCTCCACGTCGGTGTGGACGTTCATGCTGCGCCGCATCGTCTTCTCCAGGAGCTCCGAGACCTCGGGCTCCCCCTGCTTGATGAGCCGAGGGCTCCGGCTTAGGACCGTGACCTCTGTTCCGACGCTTGAGAAGAAGTGGGCGAACTCGACGGCCACGAAACCGCCTCCGACGATGATGAGGCTCTCCTGCCTCTCAGTGAGGTCCCAGACCGTCTGGCTGGTGATATAACCCGTCTCCTCGATCCCCTTGATGGGGGGGATGAAGGGTCTCGCGCCTGAGACGATGAAGACATTCTCACCGCTGAAGGTCTCGTCGCCGACCTTCATTGTGTAGTCAGAGACGAACTCGCCGACCTCCCTGTACATGGTGATGTTCTCGACATGCTTGACCGCCTCCTCCATGTGGCCCACGTCCTCTCCGATGGAGCGCCGGCTCCTCTCCATAATGTAGCCGAAGTCTATATCCTCGATCTTGGCCTTGATTCCGAGCTTGCCGGCCTCCCTGATGATGTTGATGACATCGGCGGGGTAGATCACGTTCTTGGATGGGATGCACCCGCGGTTGAGGCAGGTCCCTCCGAGGGGGCCGCTCTCCACCACGGCGACCTTTTTTCCTCGGTTGAGCGCCGCGTCGGCGATGGACATCCCGGACCCCGAGCCGATGACTAGAACATCGTACTTCTCCATAACAATCAGTATGAACTGAGAAATGACGGTTAAAAAACCCGCCTGATGAATTTTTTGACTTATCTCAACCCAACTTTATGAATCGCTCGGTTTGTGTCCTGAATGGCGTTGTAGTGTTCTTCGTGCCGGCGATAATGGACCTAGAGAAGAGAGAGTAGCTGTAACTCCTACACGAGTTTTTCTGTCCCGTATTTATCGTAGTACTCGATCCAGAGGCGCTTCATCTCGTCGTCCACGCTGTCCTTGATCTTGTCGTAGATGGTGGTGATGTTCTCCAGGGAGAAGACCTTGACCCCAAGCTCGTTCTCCAGGTACTCCACGGCCCCCTGCTCCTCGACGTTGTCCACGTCCCCCAGCTTCTCCTGCCTGTCCACTGCGATGATGAACCCGACGATGGTGTGGTCCCCCAGGAGCTTCAGCTTCTCGATGCTCTCCACCTTCGTCGCACCCGTGGTGATGGTGTCGTCGACGACGAGGATCTTCTGCCCGGGCTTGAAGTAGCCGGCGCCGACGATGACCCTGTCGGCGGAGAGGTCGCCGTACTCCTTCTCCTCCTTCCTGTCGTACATGTAGCGCTTGTCCATGCCGTAGAGCTCTTTGAGCCCCTCACAGGTGAGGGTCGCCAGGCTGATCCCCTTGTAGCTGGGGCCGAAGACGTAGTCGAAGTCCTCGAGTAGCCCCTGCTCCATGAGGAGGACCACGTAGCTCGCGAAGGCCCACTTCACAGCGGCCAGGGACTCCCCGTCGGTGAGGGCCCCCAGGTTGATGAAGTAGGGCGACATCCTCCCGCTCTTCAGCATGAACGGCTCATCCGGGTTGGGCGGCAGCCGCAGGGCGCCCTTCCTGATCAGGATGTCGAGGAAGACCTGCTCAATACGCTCCTTCGAGACCAGTCCTCCGCCCTCCAGCGAGAACTCTTCGCTGTTGATATAATCAAGGATCGTCCCGTAGTAGAGGATGGAGCCGCAGTACGTGCAGTGGAGCTTGATCGTCTCGACGTCCCCGTTCGTCTCGACCCTGAACCTTGTGCGGGGAGGCGTGTACTTCTCGTTGGTGGGGCACAGAGGGTTGGGGCACCTGAAGATGCCCTCGATGAACTCGGGGAGCTGCAGACGGCGCTTCTCCTTGACGCCCCAGTTCTCGATGACGTTCAGGGTCGCCGCGGGGGCCACGAGGGCGATGAGGTCGATCTGCCTCGACGTCAGGTAGGAGCCCTCGATCTTGATGAAGTCCTTCCTCTCCAGGCTCTTGCTCACGACGTTCTGGGCGATGAGCGCCCTGGCGTCGGGATCGAGCTTCAGGAGGTGGAGGACGGAGAACGCCTTCCCGGGCGGAATATGATCGATGACGATACCATTCTCAATCTTGCTGACGAGCAGCTGCTTATCTGACAAGCGATACCCCCATGAAACCTGACAAACCTACTGAAAAAGGTTGTCACATAAAACTACGGATAAATTGAGTCCTAAACAGGGGTTCCCCATGACACAGTTTTTACGGTCATAGAATACGTATGTAAACAGGTATACCTGTGAGCCTTTCAGGCCATGCCCCCGAAAGCCCCAAGAACATAGGGACCGATGAGAAACTTGGAGACATACTTGACTCCCTCTTCGACATCGAGGAGGGAATAGAGAGGGGCTCGGATCCCCTGCGGAGGGTACTTGGGGAGCTCCTGGGAAGGATAATAGAGCAGAGGATAGGCTACTACATCCTGCCCATGGAGGACGAAGACTAAACAAACGACTTTACAACTTAAGATCAGACGCTCATGTACAGCTACAATGCTTAGAACAGTTTATACCACTCGCTACGTGAGAGATACCGATACAAAATGAGTGGTAAAACCAATTCATACGATGATAGAGGATACAGTCCTAGATCCACAGTCTCAAACTTCTTTTCGAGACGCTCAGGACTGATCGCAGTGGTAATAATAGTCTTGATCTTAGGAGGAGCCCTGTACGTGCAGGGCTTCGCCAGGGTCCCCGCCGGCTACCGTGGAGTACTGCTGACGTGGGGCAAGCCTGAGGACAAGATCCTGGGTGTGGGCCTCAACTTCATAATACCTTTCGTGCAGAACATCGAGCTCATGAACGTCCAGTTGCAGAAGGCGGAGTCCAGTGAGGACACTGCCACAAGGGACCTCCAGCAGGTCACGACGACGGTGGCGGTTAACTTCAGGCTGAACCCGAACAAGGTCAACACGATATACAGTGACCTACGGCAGGACTACGTCTCGCGTGTCGTCAAGCCCAACATCGAGGAGTCTCTGAAGGCTGCCACCGCCCTGTACACCGCCGAGGAACTCATCAGCAAGAGGACCCAGGTGAAGGCAACTTTAGACGACATCCTAGCTGAGAGGCTGATAATCTTTGACATCGAGGTCGTCTCGGTTTCGCTCACGGACTTCCAGTTCAGCCCCTCCTTCAAGGCGGCCATCGAGGCCAAGGTGACGGCGGAGCAGCAGGCCCTTGAGGCCAAGAACAAGCTGGAGCAGATACGGTACGAGGCACAGCAGCAGATCATACAGGCTGAGGCCC
>JADHWN010000060.1 GCA_016783455.1 Candidatus Bathyarchaeota archaeon | reverse complement strand
GGAATTTTCTGCCCCCACTTCCCCTCTGTGAAGGCTGCCTCCATGAGTATCAGCGCAGCGGTGATGCCCCCCTGACCTCCTCTTCCATGCAGTCTGATCTCGATCAATAGAATACCTCAAAGAAACCTGTCTCAAGATTTATTTAACATTCACGGGCTCGACGAAAGAAGTCAGATAAAAGCGAACTTTTATCCGAATTATTTATGGGAGTAGCGTCCGAGATCGATCATGTCTTCACATCAGCGATGCTACGCACAACGGAACGTTGTTTAGATAACTAGATATCCGGAGCCTGAGTACACTCATACAACGAAATGTTGAGATACGCTTTGATCGGGATATTCCTGTTTACGTTAGCAGTTCTAGTCGTGGCCATAGTCTATCCAGGCCTGACCGCGAGGAAGGTTAAAAACTTCAAGACGTGAGTGGTGGACAAGTTTGAGAGGAACAGCATGATCTATACGGGTGTCTTCATCCCCATCGTCCTCCAGTATCTGGTGGTCGAGATGGGCGTAGAGGTGAAGGTGGGCGGCCTCGACCACAGGCGCACCGATATAGGCGACACCGTATGGGTGTCGAGATACAGCAACGGCTCATACCGCCTAGAGCGGTAGACATGCGAGCCCAACTACTTCAAGATGAGTATGGGGTTCCTGCACTCGTTTACCACGGCTCGACTGGTGCTCCCCAGCAGCCAACCTTCCACGCCGCCGATGCCCCGGCTTCCCATGACGATCATATCGACGCCCTCCTCGTCGGCGGTGTCCACGATGACGTCCTTGGGCTTCCCCTCCTTCAGGAGAATCCTGAGGTTCGCGTCGGGCCGAGCGTCCTTCGCGATGGACTCTGACTCCGCCAGGATCCTGTTGAATAGGAGTTTCCAAGACTCGCCCTGGTTCAGGAGGCGGCCAAAGTCCTCTCTGTCCTTGACGGGAGGCGTGACCGACAACACGATGATCTCCGCCCCCTCCGGAGCGTTCTGTAGTACGTATCTCAGGGCGTGCTTCGCCGGTTCAGACCCATCGGTGGCGACCAGGACCTTACCCAACATGTTTCCACTATTCCCGTGTTAGGTATTTATTTTTAACTAGAATTCTCTGAATGATGGTCCGTGCGCCTGAACCGGGCGTTGAGGCTACCCTGTGCTCCGTCTCACTCCGCGTATCCGACGTACCTCAGTATCGTCAGCGCAAGTGTCTTGACGGTGAGCTCGAGCTCATCGACCTCCACGTACTCGTCGGGGCCATGGGCCGCCCTGACGTCCCCCGGCCCGAACACGGTCGTCGGGGTCCTCCCGACGTTGATCAGATGCCTGACATCCGAGGCGTACGTCATCCCTTCAATCCCGGGCTCCCTGCTGGCTATATCCCTGTAGGCGCCCCCCAATGTCTCCACGATGGGGTGGTCGACGGATATCCTGGAGGAGGCGAAGCTGTACCCGACCCAATCGACCTTAGGCGGGTTCTCCCTCAGCCACAGGTCGGCGTCGGCGACCTCTGCGACCTTAGCCTCTAGCTCTCTCCTGGCGTCCGCCTCGGGTTCGCCCACGGCGACTCCCATTCGCCCCTCGAAGACCACCTTTTCGGGGACGCTTCCCGGCCACTGCCCTCCCTTCACGGTCCCGATGCTGATTGCGTGGGGGATGCTGTAGCGCCTGTAGAGGGGGTTGTGGAACCTCTCGTTCCGTTCCTTCTCCAGCGTCCTCAGCCCCTCGTGGAGGGCTATGAACTTCTCCACGGCGCTCACCCCCTCCTCCCTGACGCAGGCGTGGGCAGCTCTTCCGGGAACCGTCACCCTGAAGCTCATGGCCCCTGCGACCTCGGGGGCGATCACGGTCCCGCTGGGCTCCATCACGATCCCGGCGTCGGCGGTGTAGCCCCTGAGGCAGGTTGCGAGGGTCCCGCAGCCCCCGTCCTCCTCGCCGATGGCGCTCTCCAGGATCACCCGCCCATTCAGGCTCAGCTCGGAGTCGATGACGGCCTTCACGGCGTAGATGGCGCAGGCCAACCCTCCCTTCATGTCGGCGCTGCCCCTGCCGTAGAGCTTCCCCTCCCTCAGGTCGGCCTTCAGGGCCGGGGTCTCCCAGTTGCCCGGATCGCCGGGAGCGACAGTGTCGATGTGACCGCAGAGGATCAGGTCCCTGCCCTTTCCTCCACCAAGGGTTCCGACGACCCCCAGTCCCTCCTCCCGGCTGAGGGACATGCTGAAGTCCGGGTGCCTCTTGAGCTCATCGAAGTCGATCTCCCAGACGTCGACGTCGAGGCCCAGGGCTCCGAGCTTCGCCGCCACGTTCCTCTGGGCTGCAGACTCCATGCCTCCGTGGCTGGGTATGGCGATGAGCTCCGAGGTGTACCCCAACAATCCGTCCAGATCTACGTTCTCCAGGACTCTCTTCTCGACTTCGTTCATCTTCCATCGACACCTCCGGGACCTGAGTAACCATCATCCCGGTCACCCGGAAAACGTTTTGGGCTATCAGGTGCCTTGCCGTGATCGACGGGAAATGGTTTATATTTCGGATCTTGATTCATGTTTGGTCTCCGAGGGATATGGGTGGGCAGGGTCAAAGTTGCAGGGGAGAATAGGGAGCACGGCGTGGTAGTGTACTCCCTGAGCTCGTGCACCCCCTGCAAGAAGACCATGAGGCTTCTGGAGAACATGGGGGTCGAGTACGAGTACATACACATGGACACTGTAGACCCCGAGGAGAGGGGCGAGGCGATGGTCGAGTTAGGGGAGTTCCTCCCCGGGAGGGGCATACAGCTCGCCTACCCCATTATCGTCATCGACGACCTCATCACCATCATCGGCTTCAGCGAGAGGAAGCTGAGGAAGGTATTCGAGGAAGGGCCCTGAATGCGTAGAGACCACCGGGCTGCCATTGATAGAGGCATCGATCCAGGGAGCGGTTTCCGGTAGGAAGAAAATATTATAAAAACGCTGGAGGGACGGTTACGATTCGGCCTCTTTCTCCACTTCGGTTGCGGCGGCCTGGTCTATGTTGGGTTCGTAGACGTCGCTGATATCCGTCTTGTAGGTGTAGACGTCTTCCATCGTTTTCTCCTCGCTTTTCCTCGAGAACAGGCCCCGTACTTGGGAGATGAGCTTGTTGACTATCTCGGACATATTCCATATCTCCTTCCGTGTACTGGGCTCCATGAACCTTAAATCTATTCTGAAGCAAAGGTACTTACCCCAGTGAGCAACGGGAAGAACTTATCCCAACAAAGAATTTTAGAAAGAGATGCGAGGATGATAACTTTGACCCCCGCCCAATAAACATTGATCGATGATCTCGAAAGGTGTATTTAGGGTGCTCGTGGCCCCGTCGGGGAGGCGCGCTGCCGGGTCTCTAGTCTCTTCTAGAGTTGATGAAATAAAAACAGGTTAAAAATGGTGGTTATACCCTGTATTTACTCTCTTTCGGGTATCACGGAGCGAAACAGGAGCATATCGTGGACGTCGCCTATCTCCCTACTCTCCGCTGGTGCCCTCCGAAGTAGCACTTCCTTCCCAGGGTTTGACCTCGGACCTAGCAGGTTCTCCATCAACCTCTTCAAGGCATTACTCAATTACCTGTCCTCTCCTCTTCCAAGTGGCCCACACGGTTCATAAAGAGATTCTGAACCCCAATTCCCTACAAGTGGACCCGACTCCCTCTAAGGACCCCAAGAACCTATCCCCGGACTAGCCCCGGAGGATTACTCCGCCAAAGGCAAGTGATTTAAAACCGGAGGGGCATCGCGAACACGATTCTGATGTATCCGATAGGGAAACCGGTCGAGGAGCTGAGAACCCCGTGTCTCATCCTCGACTTAGACATGTTCCAGTGGAACCTGGACAAGATGTTCGGATTCGCCAGAGAGGCCGGGGTCAACGTGAGGCCCCACGCGAAGACCTTCAAGGCAGCTGCTATCTGCAGCAGGCTCCTAGAGGCCGGGGCCATCGGGGTGATGACCCAGAAGCTGGGGGAGGCGGAGGTCCTCCTCCACTCGGGAATCCTCCACGGCGACAGGAACATCCTCATCAGCCAGGAGATCTCCGATCCCGGGAAGATCGAGACCCTGGTGGGGTTCAACGTGGCGATGGGGGAGGGAAAGGTGCTCACCTCAGTGGACTGTGCGGAGGAGGTGGAGATGATCTCCGAGGCCGCCTCAAGGTGGGGTGTCGAGCAGCACGTCGTCATCGAGATGACCCACGGGAGGTGTGGAGTTGCGCCGGGGCAGCCCACCGTTGATCTGGCAAAGAAGATTGCCTCCACGAGGGGCTTGGTCTTCAGGGGGATCTACGGCTACGAGAATCCCGTCCCAAGGGAGACCGCGCTTGAGAGGAACAAGATGACTGTGGACACCGCTAACATGATCAGGGAGGCCGGCATCGAGGTGGAGATAGTGAGCGCGGGCTCCACCGGGACCTACGAGGTGACGGGCACCTACCCGGGGATAACGGAGATAGAGCCCGGCTCATTCGTCTTCGGCGTGGGGGCCGAGGGGACGGGATACGGCTGGAGGGTCGTGAACGACGTCTACTTCAAGCCGTCGCTGACGGTGCTCACTCAGATCATCGGGGCCAACTTCGATGACAGGGTGGTGACCGACGCCGGCCTCAAGGTGATGTCCGGGGGGGACAGGCGTTCGGACCCCGCAGTCCTCGTGAAGGTGGACGGGGAGCCCCTGGAGTTCGAGAGGGTGGGTCTCTCCGAGGAGCACGGCACCATCACCTTCAAGGAGGGCAGCGAGGCCCGGAAGAAGCTACGTTGGGGCCAGAAGCTTGAGTTCGTCCCCAGCCACTGCTGCACCACGGTGAACCAGCACGACGAGATCGTGGCGGTGAAGGACGGCAGGGTTGCCGCGGTCTGGCCCGTCACGGCCCGGGGGAAGTACTACTAGGCTCCCCCCTTTTACTCCCTCTGCACGTATCATTTTTTCCTTATATGTAAAGAAATGTTTATATGTATAAGAAAATTCTTATATGCACGTCGTGGAGAGATGGAGCCAACCGACGATGGGCTGCAGACGCTGGTGAAGACCATGAAGGCGTTAGCGAACCCCATCAGGCTGAGGATCATAGCCCTCCTCGAGAAGGAGCCGAAGCACGCCTACGCTCTCGCTAAGGAGCTGGGGGTTTCATATCCTCTGGCGCATCTCCACATGAAGGGATTGAAGAAGATGGGACTGATAGAGGAGATAGAGCAGCAAGAGCGCGAGGGGCTTCCCTCCGTGAAGACTTACGCGCCCACCGACTTCGAGATAGTACTATCTTCGAAGATGATCCACGACATAGTGTTGAAGGAGGAAGAAGAGTAAATGAATAGTACATCATCCATCATGATCGGACTATCCGCCATCACCATAGGGCTGGGCGTCCCAGCTGCGGCCCTCTACTTCGTAGTCAACTACGGTTTCAACAGCCTTCTCGCCGCGGTAGTGGCGTTCATGGGGGTTGTGATGGGGGGGTCCATAGTCATAGTGGGGATCACCGTGGGTGGCATGGGTAACTCGTTCGATTCATCGAACCGCCTCGACCGGGAGAGGCTGAAGAACCTGAGGGCCCAGCAGAGCGCCACTCTTGAAGAGCTAGAGGAGATAGCCAGTGTCCTGGTGGAGATCAGGGACGTCCTGAAGTCCGTGGAGGAGTAGAGATGGAAAGGGAGCCGCAGAGGAAGTACCTCTCCGACGAGGAGATGATACGTCAGACGGACAGGACCCTCAAGGAGATCAAGAAGCTCCTCCTCGAGATACGGGATGCCCTGAAATCCGCGGGTGGTTTAGAGTAGCGACCCAGAGTATGATAGTTCTGTAGGTGCCAGGAAGTGGATGAGGGAAAAAGCGAGTCAGAGGGCGCCCTAGAGGCCGATGCCCCCAGAAAGGGGATTTTAGGTCGCCTCAGGGGTGAGTTTGACTTTATCAAGGGGAACATCCTCCTCCTGTACGTCGGCTCGTTCATAGCCGACTTCACGGGGGAGATGGCATTCACCTACTACTCCCTCTACGTGACCGCCCTGGGTGGCACCGTCGCCACAGTGGGCCTCATAAGCTCAGTCCAGCAGGTGATATCCGCATTCATCAGCTTCCCCGGAGGGTACATCGCAGACAAGCATGGGCGCAAGAAGATACTCTGGTCCATGACCCTGTTCATGGCCTTCGCCACCATGTTCTACGTCTTCGCCCCCAACTGGCAGACCATCCTCCTGGGGGCCGCCCTGAAGGGTCTGGCCTCCATATACAACCCCGCCTTCAACGCCCTCGTCATGGACTCGATCCCCCCTGAGAAGCGGGGGACGGGCTACTCAGTGATACAGCTCATCAACAGCGCGTCGACGACGCCCTCCCCTCTCCTCGCGGGCCTCCTCTACGTGAACTTCGGCCTCATCACGGGGACGAGGATTGCCTTCGCCTTCGCGGCGTTGGGGCTGTTCGTGGCTGCGCTCCTCCGTATGAGGATCAAGGAGACTGTGGTGGACGCCGAGCCGCTGAACGGGAGGGAGCTGGTGAAGTCCCTGTCGGGGGCGAAGGTCTTCGTCGAGGGCATCAACGTCTGGCGCCAGGTGCCCAGGACCGTGGTGATCATCTTCCTGATTCAGGCCTTATTCATGCTGCCCAACGCCATGTTCAACGTGAGCTTCATCTTCTTCATCATCGACGAACTCGGGGTCGCACCAGTAAACCTGGCGTTCATATTCAGCGCCCTGTCCGTCTCCATCGTCGTCCTCGCCATCCCCTGCGGGAAGATGGTGGACAAGTACGGGAAGAGGAAGGCGCTTCTGGCGAGCTGGGTGCTCATCGCCATCGTTGCGCCCTTCCTCGTCTGGGGGAACTTCGTGAGGCTCATGATCTCGATGCCCATCATCGCGCTGGTGAACATCATCTTCGGCTCAGCCATCTCCTCCCTATATGCCGACCTGGTGCCCATAGAGCACAGGGGGAAGATCGCGGGCTCCAGGAACTTCTTCATCCTGATACTGGCGTCCGTGGGGTCGATACTCGGCGGATACCTCTACGACAACGTCTCCCACTACCTATCCCTCTACGTCATGTGGTTCGCCACGCTGCCCCTGTTCCTGCTGACCTACCTCTTCATCAAGGACCCGGAGAGGCACGAGATAAACGGGCTGAATTGAGGCCGAAAACTCACTATATCCCCCTTTCCAACCTCTTGATACTTGGTGGGTCTTATTATTGGCCCTTCTATGTTTTAGGCCAGATATCACATCGTATATTATGTCCATCCCCTTTCCTGTGCCTCTTTTAA
>JADHWN010000010.1 GCA_016783455.1 Candidatus Bathyarchaeota archaeon | reverse complement strand
AGCTCCCCCAGCCCCCTGATGTCCGGGGTCATGTTCACCACCGTCGGGGTGACGCTCTCGTTGATCGCGATGCTCTTCCCCACCCGGGCCACCGCAGCCAGCTCCGAGACGGCCCTGTCCGCCTCCTCCCTGCTCAACCCCGAGGTGTCCGCCTGCAGTATCGTGTAAGGCGCCCAGAGGGTCCGGGCGATCTCGGGGAAGTTCTCCCTGAGGAGGTCATGCCTCGCCCTGCAGACATCCCTCACAGGCTCCACGTCGCTCAGCCCCTCCCTGTCCACCTCCAACGGCAGGTTCACGAAGTAGAGAACCTCATCAGGCCCGTAGAAGACGTCCCTCCCCTCGTAGCCATACCCCCTGAGGCCCCAGTCCTCGTCAAGGCTCGGCTTCAGCCTCCCGCTCTGCAGAGAAAGCAGCCACGAAGGGGAACCATCCTCGTCGAGGACGACCTCGAACCCCGCCCTCCCGTGGACGCTCCTCTTCACCTGGGCGACGAAGAGGACGAGGTCCATGTTCACCCTCTTATTGACCTCGTCCACCCCCTCCTTGACGTAGGCGTAATCCCCCGGGTCCACCCCCTCCCCCGTCACCTCCAAGACCGTCCGGAACCCCGCGGTCATCGTCGCGAAGAACGCGTTGGTGACCACGCACCTCCTGACAAGCTCGTCCTGGCGGAACCACCTGTAATCCTCGGGCATCCCCTCGTAGTAGGTCGACGAGGTGGGCGTCGAGGTCTCCCCACGCCTCTTCGCCCGGGGAACGCTCGCGGCCCCCAGGAAGAACCGCCTGATGGAGGGCACCAGCCCAGGCCAGCCCCCGCTCATCGTGAACCCCCCGGACCGTGTCGGGCTAGGTCACTTACGACCACACCCGGCCTCCTCCTCAACCTGACCCAGGGATCCCTGCGGGATCCGCGTTCGTCGGCTACAGCCAGGGGCGGGTTCCTCGAGGGCATATCATGATCCTCCGTGAGGGCGCTGGGCCCTCCTGTGAACGTACAGGATGGAGGGCGTTAGCTAAATTTATATAGATTTTCTAAAATATTTAATATAATTAAACCCACATAGAGACCACAGGTGCCACGGAGACCGGAGCAGCCCAAGCACAGAAGGTACAACTATCGACCCCATTCACAGTAAAATCAAATGTCCACGACCCTCCACAAGCTGACACTGATCGTAGTCGCCCTCACCCTAGCCTCACCTCTTATAACATGTATAGCCGCCGAGGACCAGGCGTACGAGTACCTGAACGAGATCCAATCCCCCCAACCGGAGTCCTACAGGCTATTCGGAACCGCCATCTCCCTCTGGGACGACAGGATCGCCATCAGCGAACCGGGATCACCGGACCCCAGCCACAACCACACCGGGAGGGTCTACATCATGGACCTCACAGGAAACCCCGTCACCACCCTCCATCCCCCCCACCCAGACCCCGGATCCAACTTCGGAATATCAATGACCACCGGCGAAGAGTTCATAGTCGTCGGCGAGTCCAACGCCGAGGCGGACGGGAAAGCCAACGCCGGGGCAGCCCACATCTACGACGCCGAGGGCACCCACATCACCACACTGAGATCACCTAACCCCTACGAGACCGCCAGCTTCGGGGTGAGCCTCGCCGCCCACGGAAACCTCATCATCGTCGGGGAGCCAGGCCCCTACGGCAAGGACGGCAACATCACCGGAAAGGCATACGTCTTCGACTCCACGGGGAAGCTCCTCCACACCCTTGAACAGCCCCAGAGGAGACTGGGCAACTACGGCCTCGACGTCGCGATCAGCGGCACCGCCATAATCGTCGGCGAGCCCCACGCCGTCGTCGACCACGACGCGGGCAAAGGAAAAGCCCACATCTACGACCTCGACGGCAACCTGAAGGCATCCATAGACTCACCGAGCCCGGGGCGCGACATTACCAACTTCGGCTGGGCCGTCGACGTGGGAGAGGACATCGCAGTGGTAGGCGAGGTGCTGGGAGACGCCGGCAACAAGACCATGGCAGGGATCGCCTACATCTACAGCCTCGACGGGCAGCTCATACGGAACATCCAGTCGCCCGCGCCCTGCGCCATCGGCGCCTTCGGCAACGACGTAACCATCTGTGACACCTTCATCGCGGTGAGCGAGCCCAGAGGAGCCGCCGCCGAGTCAATAGGCTTTGGCTGCGTCCACCTCTTCAACCTCACCGGCGGACACCTCCTCACGATACCCCCACCCCAAGGAGAGGAGACGAGCTACTTCGGCTTCCCCCTGGACGCCGTCGGCGACACCCTCGTCACCGGGGACCTCCTCTCAAGGGAGGACGGAGAGGTCTACGCGGGGAAAGTCTACACCTACAGGATCAACCTGGACCCCGTCGAGGAGCCCGAGCCCACCCAGACGAACACGCTGTACGCCTACGCCACCGGGGCGGCGATCCTGATAGCTGCGCTCGCGTTCTGGCTGACCCGCATACGAAGGCGTTGAAGGGGCCTCCCCCCGTTGAACTTTTATCCGGCTCCCTACCTTCAGTCTCTACGGAAAGTTTATATCAGCTCCAGCCACGTGGGCCGCGGATGGACGTTGAAGGAGTACACGAAGGGGGCCTTCGAGTGTCTGAGCTGGATAGAGGCCAGGATGGCCGACCTCGAGGGGCAGGGTGACAAGTGGGACTCCCTGAGGAGGGAGCTGGGGGAGGCCGTCGACGACGTCCGACGTGGGGTCGGCGTGGACTTCAGGGAGCGCCTGAGGGCCCTGATGTGAAGGGATCGCCGTGAAGCATTCGAGACTGAAGCAGAGCCATGCTCAGGTTAAATATCCCAGCTCACGCAGGTATCTCCTGACGGCGGTCTTGACGAAGTCGGGGATGCTGGTGTACCCGTGGTTCCCGCTCCCGATTACCTCCTCGATCTTCTTCGCCAGAGACTCGGGGAGGTTGACCGTGTGATATTTGTATTTCCTTTCGCTCATGCTAATTTAATTCAACCTTTACTGGTTAATAAAGTTTATATTAAATGTAATATTTAGTTAATATTAACTAAAACGTGGTGGGAAGTATGGAGAACCCCGGCCTCAGGACCCTGACCTCCTTCCTGGAGCAGGTGCACAGGCACGCCCCGGTCAACTTCTCAACCCTCAGCGAGGAGAGACGCAGGGGCTACGGCATGGTCAGCAGGTACCTCAAGTTCTGCCTCGGAAACGACCTAATCACCGTCGTCTCCGAGAGGAGGACCAGGGGACGCTACCCCTCAAAGGAGTACGCGCTCAGCGAGAGGGGGCTCAAGCTACTCAACATATTCGAGGAAGCCGAGAGCTGACCGGGAAGGGCCACCGCCGCCGGTCTCAGGGCCTGAGCCTCTCGAACCTGATCCACCGCTCCCCCCTGAGGTCGTAGAACCACGCCTCGTCGAGGTTCTCCACGGCCTCGACGGTTATCCTCGAGAGCTTCTCCAGCGCCCTGAGTTCCCCCTCGAGGCTCCCTTCATCTATTTTGAAAACGCCGTGGCGCCTCGCCGCCTCCATCATCAGGGACGTGCACTCGAGGCTGGCCTCCTTCGTCACATATCCGCCCTGGGTGATGACGGGCATGTAGGGGTATGTCCTGCAGACGACTGGCCTCGCCTCCCAGATGCCGCAGCTGCCTTCGTCCAGGTGGGGGCATACCATCTCCGTCATCTGGTACGAGATGACCCTGAAGTCGGGCTTATCGGGATGCCCTATGCCCACCCCCGGTTTTATCAGCCCCCCGGGGAAGAGCCCACGCTCATCCGGGAACAGGGGCAACCCCTTCCGTATGAGCCGGCTGCCGATAAGGAGCCTCCTGCAGCACTCGCCGCACCGCAGGCAACGGAACTCAATGGAGGCTCCGGACATCGATATAGGTTCTGGAGCCATCCGATATTATGTTTTACATAAGAGTACTGCATCAGGACAGAATACAGGGATGCCGTACACGCAGATTGAGATCACGCTTTTGCGTATCCTCTCTAGATGTAGCTGAGCCTCTCCAGCTTGGCTATCATCGCCCTCTTATCCGACTCCGAGAACACGAGGGAGCAGCCCTCCAAGTCGTCGTACGGGACATCGAGGCTCGTCAGGATGGTGGGCAGTATGTCGAGTATGTGAGCCTCCCTCCTGGGGGGGACGTGGTCGAGGTCGGTCCTGAGGGCCCAGGTGCCCCACCTCGTCTCGGGGTCCTTTGTCCCGTGGTAGCCCTGCAGGTTGAAGCCGTGGTCACTGAAGAAGATGGTGGTGTCGGGCTGCAGCGCCTCGACCACGTCGTTCACGTTCTCCAGGAGGGCCCTCTTCATCTCCCTGATCCTCTTCTCCCCGAGCCTTCCCTCGACCCTCTGGTGGAGGCACTCGTCCGACGCGGTGTAGACGGCGTAGAGGAGCTCGGACCTATCCCTCTCGGCCAGGTACTTGATGGCCCTCGTCCTCATCTCCATGAGGCTCATGCACGACTCGAAGAAGTCGTCCCATCTCCCCTCGAGGGCCAGGGGCTTGTCGAGCTCCTCGGTGAACCTGTAGTCGACGTCCCTCCTCAGGTCCTCCACGAGGGGGGCGGGCAGACCGAGTTGGAGTTGAGCCTGCTCCCCATGAACCCGCATATGAAGGAGCCGTTTACGAGCTCCGCCGGGTAGGTGGGGGGTATGTTGATGTATGTCTGCCTCATGTCCCCGAGGCGGTCCCAGATGAACGTGTGGTTCCTGAAGACCCTGTGGGGGGCGAACCCCGTCTGCTTGTACCTCATCCCCGTCAGTGTGCACATGAACGACGGGAAGGTGGTGTAGAAGGTCTCCAGCCGCCCGTGATAACCTGCCACGTCTCCCCCGGGCAATCCCCAGAGATCGTCGTCCAGGCCGTCTAAGCCGAGCACCAGTGTCTTCACGTATCACTTCATCCCTGCGAACGCAGTTTCTTCCACAATGAGCATGGCTCCGGCTTATGAATTTTGTCTAATTACAGTATTTACACCGGTATTTTTTCATTCTGAATTAATAGACAGCAAAGAGCCCAGCGTATGTACGGCGCACCTTCAGGCCGCATCAATCATGCGAGTCTTCGCGGGCGCGAGGCGTTACTCATCGTCCACAAACGGCTTCCTCGCGATACCGCTTATCTTCTCGATCTCTCGTGATATCTTACTTCTTATTTCCACCATCTCATAGTGAAGCTTGTACTCGAGGCTCGTGTTCCTAGCCTTCTTGGCTTTGGCCTCCTCAATGGATTTATTAGCGTATTCGTTGTAGAGTTCGATTATCGTCTTCTCGCTCATACTTTCACCTCCGGTCTCCCATTTCATCCGCGTGCGTAAACATTGTGCGCTCAGGCTTTTGGACAGCCCTATACTCCTGAGGTTTCACATGGTTCACGTAATCGATGTGTTCATGTTCCTCTTCGACCGTGTACTCTTCAAGGCAGTTTATACAAATCTCTTCATCTACATCACCGCAGCACTCACAGAAACTAGTCCCACATCTCCTGCACCTGTATGTTGAATCCTCAGATTCACCACAGAGCTCGCATGTCGGCAGAGACTGTAACCTCTTGGGTTGTTTCTTGTCCTGGTTGTTACCTGCAATTTTCTCGATTTTCTCACCCTTAGCCAAGGCATGCACCTCGTCAATGAATTCCTTTATAAAAAGGGCATAAAACTATTATTAAGAAGAATAATGTCAATTTATCTCTAAATATAAGATAATATTGAGTTTAATCTGTAATTTGTATAAATACTAAAGTATTTCGTATTTTAATTAAATATTTTACACCTTTTCAGATAAATACGTGATATTTTCTCTTAATAATTTAGTTTAATAGAAAACGGAGTGTATTTCTTATCGTTCTCACGCGCACATTGAAGAGGTGAAAAAATGTCATCGCGATGGATGATCGAAGTAAAGAAGCACATAGGCGTCGACGACAAGGTACAGGAGACTTGCGAAGGTCAGCTACATGGGGAGACGGGGCAGTTGGTGTTAACAAGAAGAAGGATACTCTTCGTTAAGGAGGAGGGGCTTTTTAGGAAGAAAGTGCTAATCCCTCTTGAGCTACCTTATGCCAAGATAAAAAGGGTTGCAGCTGATGGGTCGCATAAGCTGCTTGTCTACGACATTAACGAAATTAAACACTCCTTCATAGTAATGGAAACTCCAGCTCCCAAGATAGAGTCAAGATTAAAGGAATATATGAAGCGCCCACACACACCACAGATTCGAGCCTGATGAAAATATGATTAATAAAATCCTGGTAGCCGTCGACGGTTCTGAAGCATCATTTAATGCACTGGATTATTCGCTTGTACTGTCCGAGAAGTTCGATGCTGAACTCATCATACTGGGTGCTTTCCAGAAAAGGATGTTGCCCCTTATTCATTCAGAGGGAGAACCTGAGGACTGGTCCGTAGATATAGATGTCTACGAGAGGTACTGGGCTTCAATAAGGGAGTCTCACATCAACGTCCTAAGGAGAGCAGAGGAGATCGTGAAGGAGAATTTTCCATCTGTAAAATATTCAACCGTCTTGACCGAAGGACGGCCTTCTTCTGAAATTATGTCTACCGCTCAAGAGGTTGATGCTGATCTGATCGTGATAGGTGGAAGCGGTAGAGGTGGTGTCACCGAATGGATCCTTGGAAGCACATCAAGAAAAGTCGTAGACGCATGCAAACAATCAGTCTTGGTCGTTAAGAAGTGATGGAGTTCAACGGCGCTCATCGTCCAAGAGGCTCATTTTGTTTTATTTTTTTTATTTCACTAGCGACTAAAATGTGACCATCTTCGAAGGGCGAGGTTTTGATCGCTTGCGCGAGAATAACAAGACATCGCCCCATCGTTGATAAATAATTTTATTACTACGGAATGCTCCCATATACGATTTCTTCTGAGGGTAAAAAATTGGGGCTGAGAAATGAAATCAGGGAATACTCCTCGATGTTCCGAGACGTCTTCTCGAACAAGAACATTCTGGCAATATCCCTGACAACATCTCTCTACAGTCTAGTGGCTCAGGGTTATCGACCTTTCTGGACACTCTACCTGAAAGACTTCCTAGGCGCGACGTATACAAATATTGGCATATTTTCGATGATCTCGACGGCGGAGAACCTCCTGTTCCAACTTCCAGGTGGAATGTTGGCGGACAGGTACGGTAGGAGGAAGATCATTCTGGTGGGCACATTTATCCGGACTTTTTCGCCTATACTCTACTTCCTGGCTCCAAGCTGGGAGTGGGCGATACCCGCCGCCATCGTGAGCGGAATGACGAGCCTGTACATGCCAGCATTCAACGCGATCATCGCGGACTCCCTTCCAAGTAAAAGACGTGGTGCCGGCTACGGCGCGTACAACACGCTTACATCGATACCACAGATAATCTCACCCTTTATCGGAGGAATAATCATGGAAAAGTACGGCTATTATAAGGGAGTGCGAATGTTCCTGTTGCTCCAGATAGGGGTGTCCCTCCTAACTACGGCGATCCGCTACTTCACGATCAAGGAGACCATGGTACATCAATCAGGCAAGAGGCCGTCAACGAAGATCACACGCCAGACCTTCAGAGAGCTACCCAAGCAGATAGTTGTGATGATGGTCGTCTCAATTATAGCCAGTTTCTCAGGGAGGCTGGTTATGGACTTTACCAGCCTGTATGCCCTGGAGGTGATTAGGGTAACGCCCGTCCAGCTCGGATTGATAAACACGATTGTGGGTATCATTTCGGTCGCCCTGGCCCTACCTGGAGGGATGCTCTCTGATAGGTACGGCCGTAAGAAAAACATCATGGTATCAAGGGTCGTGTCTCCTGTCACCCAGTACCTGTTTACCGTCGCCACGGGATTCGAGACCTACACTGTGATTCGGGCCTTCAACAGCGTGGGTCTGGCTTTCGGGGGCGGAGGCCTGACGACAGGTGGGCCCTCCTGGAACGCTCTCATAGCCGATATCGTGCCCCCTGAGAAGAGAGCGACCATAAACGGGATAATGGGCACACTCACAGCCGTAGTCGGCGCCCCATCTTCAGTCTTGGGAGGGTGGCTGTGGCAGACCTACCACCCCCAACTACCCTTCCAAGTATCAATGATCATAGGCCTTATCGCCGCAACGATCTTCTGGTTCGGGGTCGACGAACCAAGTAAATCAATTGAAGAGTAATTTTCATCTCACGCACATGAGTGTGGTGCGAGTGTCATCGTCCTTACGCGCGCGATGAGCTCATCTCCTACTTCAGGGGCCATAGCATCACGATGTCCTGGTGGGTGGGTCCTATAACCCGTCCCCGGGACCTCGGGAGCCGCCTTGAGGCTCATGGCCTCTCCTTCCTTGTCCAGCTTCCGTGTATAGCGGTCGAGCTCCACTTCCTAAAAAGAGGATGCCCCATGACCTGAGGACTTCACCGTAGTGCCCGTCCTCGACGAGGAGATGATCAGGGAGCACGCCGACGTCCTCTACCCAGCGTTCATGCTAGGAGAGCACACGCAGAGGTTCCTACAGATGGACCTGAGCGCCGACCCCTCCATCCCAAGGTGCAGGTATAGGGATACCTCTACGGGAAGCCTGTCTCCACCTCGAACCTTATACCAGCCCTAGGAGTCGCGTGCATCCACTGCGTCTCGACAGACCCCGAGGCTCGCGGCAGGGGGATTGGGACTGCCATCACCCTCCACGCCCCAAGGGAGGCAGGAGGTATGGGGCTCAAGGTAGGCGTCCTGCAATCATCTCCGATGGGGGTCAACATCTACAGGCGGCGAGGCTTCGAGGAGTACTGCAAGATCGACTTGTACAGCCTCAGTCTTGAATAAAGCTAATTTTTTGACAGGGGTGTAGAAACCACATTGGAGAGGAGATCTTCAGAAGGATTATAAGCCCAACCAAAGCAGTCTTTGACTGAAATCATGACGCTCAAGGACAACACCATCTGGCACCTCGCCCACAGCAGCTTCTCCCTGAAGCTCGACGGGAAGCTCTTCATCTTCGACTACTATATGCCCGAGTCCGATAGGCAGGGGCAGGGCCTGGCCCAGGGCTTCATCGACCCCGAGGAGATCGCCGACGAGGAGACCTACGTCCTCAACTCCCACAGCCACCCCGACCACTACAACAGGGTCGTCTTCGACTGGGAGAAGGCCGTCGACGACATAACCTACATCATGTCCTCGGACATCAGGGGGGTCCCACTCGAGGCGATAAGCCTGGACCCTTTCCAGGAGGTCGACCTCGACGGTGTACGGGTTAAGTCCTACCCAGCCACGGACGCCGGGGTCGCCTACTCTGTCTTCGTCGGCGACAAGCACGTCTACCACGCCGGGGACAACGCCTTCTGGAACTGGCAGGGGACGATGCCCGACGAGGCATACGTCGAAGTCCTCTTCGTCATCGACAGGAGCCAGCCCGTGGACATAGCGTTCATGCTCTGCGACCCCCGTCTGGAGGGGCTAGGGGAGGGGGGCACCCTCATCTTCGCTAAGACGATGAAGCCCCGCCTGCTGGTGCCCATGCACTCCTTCGGCGATTATAAGATAAACGAAAAAATGAAGGTGGTGCTCGAGGAGCACGCCCCGGACGTCGGGTTCTGGCCCATCAAGGGGCCCGGGGAGTCGTACTCCCTCTAGATCCGCTCAACCTTGAAGAGGACCGGTCTCATGCCGTCGGCGCAGCAGGTGACGGCAGTGCCCTTCTCGTCGAAGAATGGGAGGTCTCCGCCGTAGAAGATGGTCCTCACGTTGGGGTAGATGGTCTGCCAGGCTGAGCCGCAGAAGCCCTCGGGCATGCTGGGGCTGTCGAGGATGTACTCCTGGCCGTCCGTGTAGACGCCGCAGGGGACCATCCAGTCCTTCTTGTTGACCGGGTACTCGTCGAATAGCTCGTCCGGATCGGTCCTCTTCAGGACCGTGATCTTAATCTTAGTCATCCTATATCCCGGCTCTATTATGCTGGAATAACCAATTAAGGTTGTCCGTGAGCGGAGAACGGGCTGTAAAACAGAAAAGGTCCGGCAACGACATGGAGAGAGCTGAAAAAGCGGTCGTTTGAATTAAAAATGGAAGGATGTAGGCTAGTCGAATACGTCTACGCTGCCGTTCGAAGTGCTGCTGGTGATTGTTATCTGCACGTCCTTGTCGTCGAAGCCTGTCGTCTTGGCCTTCTTCCGGGTCCTCTCGTTCGTCGTGTACTCCAGGTCGTCGAGGCGCAGGTCGACGCTGGCGTTACTCGTCGACATGTCGATGGAGTAGCCGACGTCAGCTGCAGCTGAGACGTCTAGTTCAACTGCCGCGTTGCTCGTGTCGAGGTCGTATGTGCCCGATACGGTGCATGGAAGGTCCAGGTCGATCTTCCCGTTGCTAGTTGTCAGGGTCGTGTCCGGAGCCTCCAAGTCGCCCCTGATCTGGGCGTTGCTCGTCACGGCCACTATCCTCTCGGCGACGACGTTCTCAAAGGAGAGCTCCCCGTTCGACGTCGTCAGCCTGAGGACGTCTCCCACCATGTTGTTGAGGCTGATAGCTCCGTTGCTCGCGGTGAGGTCTGTGTTGTAGGTGGCGTCCGCTGGGACGTGGACCTCGACCAGCAGCGAGTAGAGGTTTGTCTTGGTGGCAGGGACGTTGTGCTCTAGGACGAGGTTCAGCTGCCCTCCGACCATGCTCTCGTCGAAGTCCACATCGAAGTCGTCTATGTTGTCCTCGGCGTCCTTGTCAGTGTTGCCCCTGGCCCTCACCGTGAGGTCTATGCTGTACTCGGCCCTGTCCCACGTGTACACGCGTATGTAGCCGTTGAACGTTGAGATCTCGAGGCTGATGTCGTCAGCAGTGACGATACCGTCGAAGGGGAACGTCTCCTCAGCCCTGTAATCCCCCCATGTGCCATTTATTCCTAAGCCCGTGAAGAAGCTGAAGCCCGACGTGATCATGAGGGACAGTATCAGGCCCCCCACTACTCCGTTCACGAGGCCCCCGAATCTCATTCCGGGGCTCATCCTCTGGAGCAGAGAGGAGGCGACCACCCCAGCACCTGCAATGATCAGCAGCCAGGCGAAGAGGTTCCGGGTTAACTCCATGGTCTGGAAGACCACGTAGCCGGCTCCCAAGCCGACGAGGAACCCGCCAAAGCCAAGCCCTGAAGATTTACTCATTTTTACTATCCTCTTATGCAGGTGGTGAGATATTAAGGACTCTGATTCAAGGGGATCGACTGCAGTAAAGGATCGCGCATGCGAGACTGAGGTTCCAGTATCCGTTTTACCAGATCATGGCATTGGCGCCCCAGGCGAGGCCCCCGCCGTAGCCCACCGTGACCACGAGGTCTCCTGACTTAATCTTCTCCTCCTGGACCGCCTCGTGGAGCGCAACGGGTATCGAGGCCCCTGCCATGTTCCCGTACCTCTGGAGGTTGGTGTAGGTCTTCTCCATGGGCAGCCCCAGGGCCTCCATACCCGTGGTGATGATGTTGACGTTGGACTGGTGACTGATCACCATGTCAACCTCGTCCAGGGTCCTACCGCACCTCGCCAGGACCTCCCTCACCGCCTCCGGCAGGGCCACGATGGCGAAGTCCCAGACAGCCCTCCCGTCCATGTGGAAATACTGCAACCCCTCGTCGATGGCCTCATGGCTGATGGGCCTTTTAGTACCCCCTGCAGGGATCTCTATCACCTCAGCCCCCCTGCCATCAGCCTTCAGGTAGCTCGCTAGGATACCCCTCCCTTCTTCGCATTTAGACACCACCGCGGCCCCGGCACCATCACCGAAGAAGACACATGTGGTCCTGTCCTCCCAGTTGAGGATCTTCGAGTAGACCTCGGCCCCTACCACGAGGACGTTCTCGTAGTCGGGGTCAGCGGCATACTTGGCCCCGACGTCCAGTGCGTAGACGAAACCTGTACAAACGGCTGCTAGGTCGAAGGCCCCGGCGTTCACGGCTCCCAGCTTCCCCTGCAGGATCCCCGCCGTGGACGACATGGGGACGTCCGGGGAGCTGGTGGCGAGGACTATCATGTCAACGTCCTCCGCATTGATGCCGGCGTCCTCCAGAGCCCTTTCCGAGGCGAGAACCGCCAGATCGGAGGTGCAGACATCCCCCTCCACCACCCTCCTCTCCTTGATGCCGATCCGGGAGGTGATCCACTCGTCGCTGGTGTCAACGATCTTGGCTATGTCGTCGTTGGTGAGAACCTTGGGGGGCACGTAGGAGCCCATCCCCGAGATGCCGACTGAGACCATAATATATCCCTACCCTCATAGCGGAGGATGAGGGCTTTAGGCTTTATCGGTGGGGACCTTCACTTCGATATCCGGAGGGGGTCGCTTTTTCTTCTCCTTGTAGAGGACGATGAGCAGGGCCGTGCCTATCATGTCGATGACGAAGCTCACCCTGAAGGGCAGGGCGGGGGAGATGTTGTCGTACATGTAGCCACCCGCCCACGAGGCCGGCGTGCTGGCCAGGCTGCTTATGGTCCCCATGAGCCCCATCATACGGGCCCTCTCCTCCGGGGGCGTGAGGTCCGCCACCAGGGCCTGCCAGACCGGGCCGCCCATGGGCCCCCACATCGCCCCACCTAGGCCGCTGGCCGTGGCTCCTAACCCCCTCACTGCGGCGATGTGCCAGAAGCCTTGGGAGAAGGTGTATCCTACTGTGGAGAACGATGCCAGGATACGGGAGGTCATGATTATGGGCTTCCTGCCTATCCGGTCGCCCATCATTCCGCTCGGTGTGGTCAGCAGCGTGGTTATGATGCTCGCCCCCGTCCCGATTAGGCCCCACTGAGTCGCAGTGAGGCCCACCACCTCGATGCCGTAGACTACCATGAAGGACATCATGAGCCTCATGGCGAAGGCGCTGATGGCGGCTACGCCCGTGAGGACCCAGACGTCCCTGGGCATGCTCCCAAGCTCCTGTATGAAGCCCTTCTTGGGCTCCTCCGGGCGCCTCCTGACCCTGGTCGGCTCAAGGGTCTCCTCAATGTACCGCCATCTTATCGCTATGGAGAAGAGGGAGACCACTGCGGAGGCGATGAGGACGTACCTGCATCCCTGGATGACCCCGAAGTAGTCCATGATGACGCCGCCCATGAGGCTTGTAACGATCATGGGGATGGAGGTCACAGTGCGGTACATGGCGATCCCGGAGCCCCTGCGCTCCGGGGGGATGGACTCCGCTATCAACGCGTTCATGGCCGGCAACCCCAGCATCCCAGCCGAGGTGAGGATGAAGCCGGGGGCCGTGTGGACCCAGCTAGCCGAGTACAGGAAGACGATGGGGGAGAGCATCCTTATGCCGGAGCTAACGACCAGGAGCTTCCTCCTCCCCAGCCTGTCGGCCAGTATCCCTCCGGGGAGCTGGAACACTATCCCCGAGATAGTCTCCAGCATCAGGAGGAGCCCCAGCTGCTCCTTCGTCCCCCCGAGCTCCAAGATGTAGAGGCTTCTGTAGGGCCACCAGAGGAAGGCGGTGAACATGAAGAGTGTCTGACTTATGGTGACGACTACTATGTTCCTATTGGAGAAGGTCTCACGCATCACCTTGAGGAACGACACGCTTCTAAGAACACAACCTTAAGGTCAATATATGGGAAAAGGGGCCCTATATCACCATTTCTGAAGCCACCCCTCTTGGACATCACCGTTTTAATACCGCCAGTGGATCAAGATATGTGACTTGAAATGAGTTCGGACAGAGACATCTGCTTTGGCAGGAGGAGCTCCACAGTCTGGCCCCTCATTATCGGGGTCCTGATAATATTCGCGGGGCTCATCGAGCTGTTCGGGGGCGCCTACGCATGGCTTAACTGGGATACCCTGTGGCCCTACCTCGTAATCGCGTTGGGGTTACTCATAGTAGGGAACTCGCTGTACAAGCGGTGACACATCCACCCCATTATTTCCTTAGGCTGTAGACCATACTCCAGAGCAGCTTTCAAGGAGGAGAAAACGAGCACACGTATTTCAACAATTATATACTTGTAGGTCCCCCTAGGGTTCCATGCTCATTCCCCCGATTTCTCTTCATCAATTTATTGAACGGTGATCAGGTTGGACGAGGACGGCGGCGTTGTCAGCGATAACCCCAGGAGGAGCAGGCTCGTACTCCCATCCCTCGTGGTCACCCGTTTCGCCCTGGGGGCCCCCTCCCTCCTCATAAGCCTCCTCCTCATCGAGATCGGGGCGACCTTCGGGCAGAGCGTGGGAGCCACGGGGCAGATATCCACCGTCTCCTCCGTCGCGGCCTTCGTCGCAGCCCTGCTCATGGGGTTTCTGAGTATACGGTTCAGGCCCAAGCCCCTCATGCTCATAGGGATGTCCCTTTTCACCCTCTCCGCGGTAGGCTGCGCCTTTTCACCCCAGTTCTCCCTAATGGTGGCGTTCTACGCCATGGGTGGCCTCGGGGCCTCCATGGTGATACCCATGACCACCACGATGGTCGGTGAGCTCTACCCCCTCTCCGAGAGGGCTACCGTGATCGGCTACCTCTTGGCGGGCGGAGCCCTCTCCTTCGTCATCGGGGCCCCAAGCATAATCCTCATCGCTGGCTACGGCGGATGGCGCACTGCCTTCCTGGGCTTCGTGCTCCCCATCGTCCTCCTAGGCACGCTGCTGTCGTACCTGGGGCTCCCCTCCAATCCATCTGGGGAGGGGACATCCACTGGAGGGAGAGGATTCGTCGAAGGATTCAGGGACGTCCTGATGAACAGCTCTGCGGTCGCATGCCTATTGGGCTCAGCCCTGAACGCGGCGTGCTGGCAGGCCGTCGTCTTCTACAGCGCCTCATTCATGAGGCAGAGGTTTCAGGTCTCCACCGGGTTCGCCTCCATGTACATCATCGGGGGGGCCCTCAGCTACACAGTGGGGAGCCTCGTCAGCGGTAGGTTCGTCAACAGGTTCGGGAGGAAGAGGGTCACCGTCATCACGAGTATCCTGGCGGGAGCCTTCACGCTGCTCTACTACAACGTCCTAGATATCTGGGCTTCCATATTCCTAGCCTACGTGGCGAGCCTTTTCACAGGTGTTAGGTCGTCATCGTCAAGCAGCCTGACCATGGAGCAGATCCCATCGTACAGGGGGACCATGATGTCAATCAGCTCGGCGATCGATAACATGGGTGTCGCCCTCGGGGCTGGCCTCGGCGGGCTGATGCTCCTCTGGTATGACTACAACGTGCTGGGGGTCGTCCTGGGGGGAGCCGGGGTCGCGGCCTCGCTGTTGTTCCAGCTCCTGACGAGAGACCCAACAGAAAAGAAACGGGGCTAGATATTTGATTAAACGAGGTATACTGTCCGCATCTGTTTCTCATTGGTGCGATAGCTCGGCGTGTCTATGAGACCTTGTACTTCTCGTAGAGCTTCCTCAGCTTGGCGTTGAGCTCCCTGGCCCTCTCCTCGGACTCGGAGACCTTGAGCTCCTCGCACTCGTACCCCACGACCTCCCGCATCAGCTCCACGTTCTCCTCGACGAAGACCACGGTCCCATCGTCCTTCACCCTCTCGATGCCATCCAGCCTAGCACCGGCCCTGTTTATCTCCACCGCCTCCTCCAGGGATAACCCCGGGAGCACCACCTCCGCCCCCTCCGCGCTCAGCCGCGCCGGGTAGGCACCGGGCAACCCCTGCGGACCAGCAACGCATGAGCAGACCTCGCCTGTGTCGAAGTAGATGGCCAAAACGTGCTTCAGGAAGGACGCGGCGGTCCTCATCTGATCCACCAAGGGCCCCGTGTACTGGGCCTTGGCGGCGTAACCAGCCTCGTTGTAGACCCTCGTCACCTTCTCGTTGGGGAACCTCTGGGAGACGTCCTCCCCGTCCACCATAATCTTGAGACAGTAGGGCCCCTCAAGGCCGGTAGTGTAGTATGAGCCGTGGTGGCCGACGCCGTAGACGGTGACGCTCCTGTAGGGCACCTCCATCTCCCGGGCGACGATCCTCTTAATCCTTGAGCAGGCGAGGTCCATGTTCCCCCCTCCGCACGCGGGCTCCAGCCCGACCTTGCTGAGGACGACGTTCGTGAGGTCCGGGAAGGCGCCGTTCACCACCTGTGTCTCTATCCCCGACCTCTTCACCGCCTCCATGAGCTTGTGGGCGAGGGTGAGATGGTTGGGGAGCCAGGGCCCGATGGGGGAGATCTTCCTGTAGACGTCCATGGGGAGTAGCCGGGTGATCCACCAGGACCCCAGGGATGAGAGATTGCAGACCACCGACGGCCTCAACTCCTTCAGGAGCTCGGCGGTCCCGGGGACGTCGAATAGATCTATCTTGCGGAAGCTGAGGTCGGGGTAGTTGCCCATGTTGTGGGCCACGTGGAGGGACTCCTCGACCTCGAAGCGCCCCTTCTCCTCGTTAACATCCGCCCCGACGACCCTGATATCGCTGTACTTGCTCGCGATGATGTACATCATATCGTGGCCCACGCTGCCCGCGGAGCCTATTAGCAGGAATGGATCCAATCCGAGATACACCTCAAGAATCCTATCAGGAAAAATATGATGGCCATGGGCTTAAATGGCTATGCGTGGAACATGCAGCGGATCAGGCCCTGACGCTCGTGTCGTTGAGGTCTGGGGTTCCGTGCCTAAACTCCCGAGCCTCAACCTTTCTGGTTCGGTTCCGATACCCAGAAGCAGCTCTGCCGGAGGTAGTCCTCCTGCCAGTCGCCGGGCCAGTCCCTCATCCTTGAGAGGTTGCTTAGGCGGTCCGCGAACTTCACCATGATGGCCTTCCTCGACTTGAGAACGGGGAAGTAGCGGCCGGTCTCCTTGGTCCCCTGGAACGTGAGCTCCTGAACGAGGTCAGCGATCTCCCTGTTGAACTCGTGGAGGATCTCCTCGTAGGTGGTGTCCGTGTCCTCTATTGTGTCGTGGAGTATCCCGGCGCAGAGCACCTCCTCGTCATCGGTCACGTCCCTCAAGATGCTGTGGACCTGGACTATGTGCGCGAAGAAGTAGGGCCTTCCCTGGTCGTCCAGCTGCCCCTTGTGCTTCTCGCTGGCGAACTCCAGGGCCTTGTCCTCTAGCCTACCCATCTCAATCACCCGATATCGTACGATAAACATTATAGCTCCTTTCGATTTTTATGATTGTTGCCTCGGTGCCCGATATTTTATTGATATATTCAGAGAGGGAATTGTCTCTTCACTGTAGTCTCCTGTCGCAACATAGGCTGAAATAATTATTAAGGAGCGGAAAATACATCTCATCCGGGTTTTCAAGGCACCTCAAGGCTTTGTTATGGATCTGAAACACCTGTTCCAGATATGGTGTAGCGGTTCCACGGGGTTCCTGAAGTATAACTCGAGACATCTATGCTGCCGGTTGAAATGACAACCCGAAAAACGGTGATGGTACTCGCCCTGGTCCTGGTGGCCGCACTGATGGTGACGGCCCTCCCGGCCCTGGCGTGGACCAACACGAAGAATGCGCAGGCAACGCAGGCTAAAGGCAAAGGGATGAACGCGTATGCTCAGGCCACGCAGGTGAAGGCCAGGTCAGCCGTTAGGAACGGGCTGCAGGCTCAGATGAAGATCGGGAGCCAGGCCGCCTTCGACATCTCGGTGCTTGAAGACGCCTACGAGCTGAGCCTCGACGAGGTGGAGGTCGTCGACATCGACGCCCTCGTGGCCGAGTACGAGGCGATCTCCGAGGAGGAGAGGACGCCCACCCCCGGCGTCTGGATCGTGGTGGCGAGGGGCCTCTCATGGGAGAGGAACGATCTCCCGGAGGTCTCCGAAGCCGCCCCGGAGGGGATCCACGTCGGCCTGAGGATGGTCGTCAAGAACATCTGGAGCACCCCCGAATGGAACCTCTACAAGGTCCTGAAGGGCGTCGTGGGCCAGAACGGCACCAGGTACCAGGTGGAAGGCTACGCCCTCTACAAGAAGGATACGGGCAGGTTCTACCTATCCCTGGAGGGCGAAGGCATATCCTACTTCGGCGCCGTCGGCAAGGTCCTACCCCCAGCTGAGGACTGCGCCCGCCCCAGGGCACTGCGGATCGTCATGAAGGGCCGTATGAACGTCGAAGGCGAGAACTACGCCTTCGCCATGAGGGGACGCGCCTTCAGGCCCCGCATACGCAGGGTCCAGCCGGCCCCTGAGCCCGAGGAGCAGCTGACCAGCGCCAGCGCATAGACCCCCCAGGTCTACCCCATCCTTTTTTCTAATTATCCAAAAATCAGCTTAAAGAGAAGCACTATTTCCGGTTTCCTCTGACCACGGAGCCGAGCCGCTTAGATATAATCCGTGCCTTCTGGTACGTCTCCGCAGGGACCTGGGGTATGAGGCAGCCCTCTATCCTGTCCAGGAAGCCATGGCGGGCGACGACAGCGCCTGCCGCGCAGTCCTCCCCGTATCCACAGGTGTAGCACTGGGCCACCCCCTTGGACCTGAGGACGCCGACGGGCTCGGTCATGTAGTTGCTCCTAAACATCCTCCGGATGTAGTCCTCCGCGGGGTTGGGCTCGTCGGTCCCAGCCGTGACTATGACGTTGGGCTTCCCTGTCAGGCTGAACCTCTCCCGGTGCCTTAAGCTGAAGAGGCGCTCCAGGAAGGCGTGGCCCACGGCATTGATAGCCCCGTAGTAGACGGGGGCCCCGAATACGACGGCCTCCGAGGCGAGCATCAGGTCCCTGACCTCCGCCCAGTCGTCTACGACCTTGCAGACGTTGTCCGATGCGCACCTGAGGCAGCCCTGGCAGCCCACGATGTCCTTTCCGCTCAGGGAGACGTACTCCCACTCCTCCCCGGTGTTGTCCAGTATGTACTTGACGAGGTCCTCCGTGACTCCCTTGAGGAGCCGCCCGTGATCGTCCCTCTCGACCACACGGCCGCTCGCGCTGATACCCAGAATCATCCCTATCACTAGACTATGGGGACTCATCCATCTTTTATTAACTCTGACGTGGGTGATGTGACGGCCCTACACTCCCATTTGACTCGGCAACCTCACTGAGAACACCGGTACCATGAAAGGCTGGACAGGGAACGGGCTCCGCTGGGTGGTTCATAAGAAAAATTTAGGGTTGGAAGGGTCGTCCTTCTCTTGCGAAGCTGCGGGTCAGGTCATTCGACCCAGAGTTCGTGTATCGTCCCCTCGGGGACGTTCTCGTTCACGAACCAGGCCCTCTCCATGACCTTCTCGTCGAGGACCCTCTCTGTCCCCGCGTCGTAGAGCACCAGCAGCAGTTCGAAGTACATCCCCGCCATCTCATCTGTGCACTGGACTGTGGCGATGAGCATCGTCTCATATGTCTCAGGCTCCAGCCTGAGGTCCTCTAATCCGCACTGGATCCAGTCATCCGTCCCCTCCGCCCTGTACTTGGCGATTATCAGGTACGTTGCGGAGACGCTGCCGATGTTCTTGACCCTGGCTTTCACGTGGACGTACTCACCGACCTCCTTGTGGACGGTGTCGGGCTCCATCCCGGAGGCCGCGGCCATGAACTGGCCTTCGACCCCCGCCGTCTGAAGGGCTGGGTTGACCTTGTACGACAGCCCGGTCAGGGTCACTGTGAACATCAGCACTATCGCCAGTATAACGTGGGAGTTGGATTGGATTTTCGATGTCATAAACTACCTCCAGTTGTTCCTCTCCAAATATTGGTGGTCCGGAGGGAATCTTAAAGCGATTCTGAAGGTCTCTTCGCGTCAACAGAAAGTTACATGATAACCCGTTTTCCAATACAATTTTCACGTTTATACGCTAGGGAGAGGTGATTGTTAGTAATAATTTTATTTAATTTACGATTTTCCCCCATATATTTAAAAATCTTAACATATTTCTTGTCGATATCATGGGCGGACCCAATTTCGACACGCCGCAAGGTTATGGGTTGCCAATCAATAAACACTATTTATCTAAACGCCGGTGGTGGGAGTAATGTACCTGCCCCTGTACGTCATCTACGCCTTCATAATCTCCCTCGGCTCGGGGGGGCTAGGCGCGATGCTGGGGATGGGGGGCGGGACGATCATGGTACCCCTTCTCATATTTCTTCTCAAGGTGCCCATCCACATCGCCTCCGGCGCCAGCATCATAGCGGTCGTCGCCACATCGAGCGCAGCGGCCGTCTCCTACGTCAAGGAGGAGATGACGAACATGAGGCTGGGGATGTTCCTCGAGCTGGCCACGACCATCGGGGCGGTGACGGGGGCGTTCCTCATCGCCGTGATGAGCGAGGCTGCCCTCAGGATCATCTTCGGCCTCTCCCTCCTATACGCTGCATCGACCATGTTCCTCCAGTCCAGGAAGATGGAAAGGAGCTGGGCCCAGAGACCCAACGACGCCATCGCCGACAAGCTCCACCTGGGGGGAAACTACTTCGACTCAGCTAGGAACGAGTCCATCACATACGGCGTGAGCAACACCCCCATCACGTTCATCATCAGCTACGTTGCGGGCATCGTGTCCGGGCTGCTGGGCATCGGCGGGGGAGGCATCAAGGTCCCCGCGATGAACGCCGTCGGGGGGGTCCCGATGAAGGTAGCCGTAGCCACAAGCAACTTCATGATCGGGGTGACGGCCGCGGCAAGCGCCCTCGTCTACATCAGGAACGGGTACTGCGACGCCTTCCTGACCGCCCCCGTCGTCCTGGGGACCCTCGCGGGGGCCTTCATAGGGGCACGGCTGATAAGGCACGTGCGGGGCGTCGACCTCAAGAAGATATTCGTGATTGTGCTCCTCGTCCTGGGGCTCAGGATGATACTCTCGGGGGTTGGCGTGTAATGAGCACGCTGAAGAGTATGGAGGCCTTAGTCTCTAATATCCTGAGAGTTGGCGTGCTCATGAGCGCGGCCCTGATACTGTTCGGGCTGACGCTGACGATCGTCACGGGTGACACGTCCTGCCCCAACGGGAAGATGGACCTAGACTGGCTCATCATGGGCGATCCCTTCTTCGGCCCCTCCCACATCCTCTTTTTAGGGTTCCTGACCCTCATCGTCACACCCGTCCTCCGGATAGTGGCCTCCATCTACGTCTACACGACACTTCATGACAATGCATTCACGACCATCACCACCATTGTACTATTCGTGCTGGTGGTCAGCTTCACACTAGGAATCGGATAACCGCCCTACCCAATCAAAGCTCATGTTCAATCTTACCGCACCATGAACCGGCTTGCAGAGATCTTATCTGGACACACAGTGCGAGGCGTACCTGTAACAGTCAGATACGGAAGTGTTGGTTTGAACATGTTTGATTTCGTGGACATCCAAGAGGTGGACTACAGATGAGCGAGAGTTACCATATGAGGAGAAAGGACAAGGCGATAGAGGACCCAGCCACGCTGAGGAGGATCCTAGGGGAGGCCAAGCACATCACTGTCGCCATGTGCAAGGACGACATGCCCTACCTGGTCTCCCTGAGCCACGGCTATGACGAGGAGAAGGACGTAATCTACTTCCACTGCGCATCTGAGGGAAAGAAGCTCGACTACATGAGGGCCAACCCCACGATCTGGGGCCAGGCCGTCCTGGATTTCGGGTTCTTCGACGGCCATGACGACTGCCGCCAGGAGTTCACCTCGGTCATGTTCCAGGGAGAGGTCACCTTCGTCGAGGACCTCGAGGAGAAGCGCCACGCCTTCATAATGACCAACAGGCAGCTCGACGCCCCGTCCGAGGGGCTCCAGAGGGTCATGGACGAGCATCTGGAGCGGGCGACCGTGGGAAGGATCAGAATGGACAACCTCACGGGGAAGAAGACCAAGGGAGTCGAGCTCTAGGAACTTGCTTCAGTCGTGCGTCTCAGGGGCAGGTTATGGTTTTACCTCGCCCTTTCTGCCGATCGTCCGGTAGATCTCCTTTTCCTCGAAGGACGCAGGCCTCAACCCCTCCTTAATCACGGCCCAGGCGGCATGGGGGTCCCTGCCATCTCCACAGATGAAGACGTCCACGGCCGCGTACCCATGCTCCGGCCAAGTGTGGATCGAGAGGTGGGTCTCGGCGAGGATGAGGATGACGGTCACCCCCTCCTTGGGGTACCTGTGGACCAACCTCTCCACGACGTGTGAACGCGCAGCCTCGGCGGCCCTCTCAACGAGGTCAAGTAGGAATCCGTCGTCGTTCAGGTCCGCGCTGCACCCGTAGGCGTCCACCAGGAGTTGAGAGATCTTCACGGCACGCCTACCTCCGACCTCCCGGCAATTTAACCCTCCGACGGAGACTGAAGCCTTCATGAGCACCGCAGCTTGGGCAGCCCCTCTCCTTGAGAACCTCCACGGTCCCGTACGTCTCTCCGGCCCCCACCGTGACCTCAGCGCCACACCTGCACCTGTAGACCCGAACGGTGGGGTTGACCTCCCCGGTGTACATGACGTCCTCGTACACTCCCTTTACCGCAGGCTCGGCGTCCTCCGTTGTGGAGAGCCTCATCAGGGAGGTGATGTTCGCGAACATCTCCGCCCCCACGTACTCGTTGAACCTGGGGATCAGCTCACGGACGAAGACGCCCATGCCCGTTATGGCCCTGTGGACCTCGAGCATCTCCAGGGGCGGCTTGTCAGCAAAGCTGAGGTAGACCGTGGACATCTTCAGGCTCCTCAGGGCCTCGATCCCACGGGACAGGAAGACCTCCAAGCCCGATACGGTGTACGGGGGATCCGTCGCAACGATGTCGAAGCCCCCCATCAGGCCTTCAGGGAGGGGTTTCCTGAGGTCGTGGCATACGGTCTCGATCCCCAGCCCGTTCTCCATGGAGACCTCATCTATGACCTTCAGCAGCCTCTCATCAATATCGACAACCGTTAGTTTTCGGGCCACCTTCAGCAGCCCGGCGGCCACGGAGGTTAAGTCGTCGTCGCCCAGGAACAGCACGTCCCTCCCCCCCAGGTCCCCCTCCTCCTGCATGTACAACGCTCGCCTCAGGGAGGTCTCGGGGGTGGCGTGTGCCTGATCCAGCTGGGGCATGGCTGCGGGCCTTAACTCGGAGAGTGTCCTCAGCCTCTCCAACATTTCTGTGTACTCATCGGGGATGGGTGACCTCCCTCCATCACGGGGGGCAGGCGCCTTGTTTACCCCCCACACGAGGCCCAGGACCTCCGTGACGTATGCCTCCCCCTCTGGGGTCAGGACTGCTCCCCCCTCCCTCCTCAGCAGCCCCCCCTTCTCCAGCTCACGCCTGATGGCGGCGGTGACGGGGATGGGTAGCCTTGCGCCTCGGGCTAGGTCCTTGGTCCCGACCTTCCTCATGCGGTGGACCTCACGGAGGACCCTCCTGACGGCCTCCTCCCCCTCCCTGAGGTTCATCCTGCTGGCTATGGAGGCCACCGGATCGGGGTCTGCTCGCTTTCTCTTATCAACGCCTGTGGAGGACATTCTAAGAAAGTTCGGTGAATCCGGTATTTAGGTGCGCGCACTCCGAGTATATTACGCGCGCATCAAACACTCATCTAGTCGGGAAGCGGGGGCTCATCCCTTCCGTCTCTCTACTTCTTCGAGGATTCGAGTGATCTCATCCTCGTCGACATCGATCTTGTGGTTCACCTTTAGGCGCCTCTTGACCTCAGCAGGATCGTCGGTCCCCTCCGACGCCTTGGGGACGATGTTGCACATGTCCTCGACGTAGTTCCAAGGGAAGATGACCCACCGCCAGCTGATCTCGTCGCCGTAGTAGTCAGGGGTGAACTTGGAGCCCTTGATGTGCCTCAGGGCGGCCGTCCGGACCTCTGCCGGGTTCTTCGTCCGCACATAGTCCGTGGCTATCTTCATGCTGTCCCCGGTGTCGGTGATATCGTCTACAACGATGACGCTCCTCCCGGTCAGGTCGATCTCGAAGGGGTACTTGAGCTGGGCCTTCCCGTCCGGGGTCGCCGTAACCCCCCAGTGCTCCACCTTGAGGCTCACCAGATCCTTGATGGCCAGGAAGTCGCAGAGCACCCTGGAGAGCACCCAGCCCCCTCGAGCAAGCCCTACCATGAAATCGGCCCTGTAGCCTGACTTGATTATCTTCCGGGCGACCTTCTCGGATAGGGAGTAGAAGAGCTCCCAGTCCATGACCTCGCAATCAAACTTATCGTCGGACACGGGGACTCCTATGGCTGAACTAAATAAAACAGTTTATGGAGAAAGCAAAAGATCGGTTTAATAATCCGGCTGCTTTTGAAGGAAAGGTAGGAGATCATCCATGCCTTACTGTCCAAACTGCGGGAAAGAGGTTGGAGACGAGGTCGTCTACTGCCCCCACTGTGGAGCCTCCCAGAGGGAGACAGGATACCGAATGCCTAGGGGACGGGGGTGGCCAATAGGTAGGATCCTCGCCGGTTTCATAGGGTTCATAATCATAGCCACGTCGTTGGGGCTCATGGCCGGAGGGGGGGCGATCATGTGGGCTCAGAGCAGCTTCGCCGATCCGGATGGTTTCCTGGTTAGCAGGAGCGTCCGCATTCACACTGACACCTACGCCATCGTTTCCCCGAGCTTCGATATCAACGCGGACATAGACCTCCCGTCATCCTTCTGGCTGACCAGAGGAGTGTCTGAGATAGTCACCCTGAAGTTCGTCGTCGAGAGCAACGATCCCTCAAGCGAGATATTGATAGCCATCGCTCAACAATCCCAGGCCGAGAACTACCTCGAAGGCGTTGAGTACGACGAGCTCTCGAGGCTCTCATGGTCCTATGACCCCTGGACCAGGGATGAGCCCGACATATCCTACTCACGCCACGGGGGAGGAGCCCCGGAGGTGGCCCCCGTCGTCATCAGCTCCTGGGACGCCGTTAGCTTCGGCTCAGGGAGCCAGGACCTGAACTGGGAGCCCGTCTCCGGGAGCTACTGGGTGGTGGTCATGAACGCCGACGGCTCAGCGGGGGTCGACGTGGACGTCAAGCTTGGGGCCCGGGTGCCCATCCTCCGGAACATAGGCAACATGCTCGTATTCGGTGGGATCGTGGTCCTCCTCGTAGGCGCCTTCGTGCTCAACACATGGGCCAGGTGACCCTAGGGAGAACCCGGAAACCTTTTTGAACTCCCATGGACGATACAGGTGATGCCCTCCTGCGGAGGGACTATATTAGGGTAGAAACCTACGGATAGTGATTGCGTTGGAGAAGGACTATAAGACGATCCTCGACAGGGCCTATGAGAAGCTCCCCGACCAGGTGGAGACATATGAGAGGTGGACCGTGCCCAGGCCCATCCTCAGGACGGCGGGGAGGAGGACCGTCATCATGAACTTCAAGGAGATCGCGGACGAGCTCAACCGGGACCCCCAGCACCTCCTCAAGTTCCTCTCCGGGGAGATGGCGACCCTCCCCAGGTTCGACGGGACGAGGGCCATCTTCCAGGGCAGGTTCAGGGAGGACTCCATCAAGAACCTCCTGGAGGTCTACACCAACAAGTACGTCATCTGTCCCGTCTGCAAGCGACCGGACTCCAGGATCGTAAGGGAGAAGCGCCTCTTCTTCCTCCAGTGCGACGCCTGCGGTGCTAGGTCCTCCATAGGAAGCAAGTGATAGGCTAATGGACGAGGTCTACGTCAACACCATCCGCCAGAACAGGGACACCCTCGTCTCCGTCTGCGACGCCGAACTCTTGGGGTGCACCCTTGAGGGCGGACGGGTCCCCTTCGAGGTGAGCGAGCGCTTCTACGGGGGCTCACTCAGCAGCCTCGAGGAGGCCCTGGAGGCTATGAGCAAGGCCACCATCTGCAACATCGTGGGAAAGAAGATAGTCGAGGCCGCAATAGGGAAAGAGATGGTGCAGAGGACCGCCGTAGTCTACATCGGCGACGTCCCCCACGCCCAGATAGTCCATCTCTGACAGGGTAACCTCCTTATACCCCAGAGGACTATTGTCCTCGGTGAAATTTTGCCAGACCACAAGATCAAGGACATAGATCTGGCCGATCAGGGCGAGTTATTAATCGAGTGGGCCCAGGCCCACATGCCCGTCCTCGCCATCATAAAGGAGCGCTTCGAGAAGGAGAGGCCCCTTGAGGGCGCGGTGATCGGGGCGTGCCTCCACGACACCAAGGAGACCGCCGTATTGGTGAGGGCCCTTGAGGCAGGAGGCGCCAAGGTTGTCCTCTGCGGCTCCAACCCTCTCTCTACCACGGACGAGGTGGTCGCGGCCCTCGTGAGGACAGGGACCCCTGTCTACTCATGGAGGGGGCAGACCACGGATGAGTATTACTGGTGCCTGAACAAGGTCCTCGACCATAAGCCCAACATGACCACAGACGACGGCGCCGACCTCGTGAGCCTCATCCACTCCAGCCGGACGGACCTCATCGATAGCGTGAAGGGCGGCTCCGAGGAGACCACCACCGGGGTCATCAGGCTCAGGGCGATGGAGGCCGACGGAGCCCTCAAGTATCCAATCATCGCCGTGAACGACACCGACACGAAGCACATGTTCGACAACCAGTACGGTACCGGTCAGAGCACCATCGACGGCATCCTCAGGGCCACCGCCGTGTTGCTCGCAGGGAAGAACTTCGTCGTAGGCGGCTATGGCTGGTGTGCCAGGGGCATCGCCAGCAGGGCTCGCGGGATGGGGGCCAACGTCATAGTGACAGAGGTGAACCCCCTGAGGGCGCTGGAGGCGGTGATGGACGGCTACCGGGTGACGACCATGGCAGAGGCCGCGAAGGTGGGGGACATCTTCGTGACCTCCACGGGGGACATCCACGTCGTCGACGGAAAGCACATGAAGGCGATGAAGAGTGGGGCCATCATGGCCAACTCGGGCCACTTCAACGTGGAGATCAACATCCCGGCACTGGAGGAGATGTCCACGGGGAAGCGCAGGCTCAGGGACAGCCTCGACGAGTACACGACCAAGGACGGCAGGAAGCTCTACCTCCTCGCCGAGGGGAGGCTCGTGAACCTCGCCGCCGCCGAGGGGCACCCAAGCGAGGTGATGGACATGAGCTTCGCCAACCAAGCCCTCGTCGCGGAGTGGGTCTGGAACGCCGAGAAGATGGAGCCCAAGGTCTACGACGTCCCCAAGAGCATAGACGAGAATGTCGCCCTGCTGAAGCTGCGGGGCATGGGGATTAAGATAGACACCCTCACCGAGAGGCAGGCGGAGTACCTCCGCTCCTGGAAGGAGGGAACCGTCTAATCCCCCTTCTTTTTTTCTAGTGGACAGCCTAATGAGGGAATAACTCTTGTCTGGATGTGGAGAGCGGGCCTTCCTTTCTGCGTTTATTCTCCCCTTGGTTTATTGAGTGGGACGCTGAGGCTTTCAAACCCTTTAACGAAGTCGGACATCCAAGCCACCACATCTTCCAACAGAGTCTCCGCGAACTCGGGAGTTATCTTGGAGTAGTCGCTGGTTCCTGGCACGTCCTCGGGGTGGGCCTCCGTCATGGAGCCAGTTTCAGATACGTCAACGGTGCTCAGCGGTATCCTAACAAGACCGTCTTTGAACCTCCCGAGCCCCGATCTGACAAGCTGGATCTCATCATCCACCTGCCTCGTCGGCGTCAACACCGCCCGGTCCATCCTCACAGCCTCAGGCCTCGACGCCAGCATGAGGGCAGTCTCGGCGTAACCTGCGTGCTCCTCGGCGGGGTGTCCGTATATGGACCTGCTGCTAAGTATATCCCACCACTGGACGACGGCGCAGAGGGTCCCCATGTTCTCCCGGGCCTCCTTGATGGCACCGGTGATGGCACCCAGGTTCCCTCCATGACCGTTCATGAAGACCACCCGATCTATTCCATAGCGGTCAAGGCTCTCGATGATCTCATAGACCACCTCCTGGAGGGTCTCCGGGGTGAGAGTTATTGTCCCAGGGAACTCCTTATGGTGGCCTGAGACGCCGTATGGCATGACAGGCAGCACCAGAGCACCTGTCCTTTCCCCCACCATCCTCGCGATGTTCCAGGCCTGGATCCAATCCGCCCCGACTCCTAGGTGAAGCCCGTGCTGCTCTGTCGCGCCTATCGGCACGATGGCGAGATTAGTCTTCCCGAACCTCTCCTCGGCCTCCGGCCAGGTCATGTTAGATAGCTCGAACATGATTTACTCCTCTTAAGAAGAGGATAATATGTCGAATAATAATGTGTGAGGTGTAAAGTGCCTTTGTCCCACGTACACCCGTTAACAGACGCCTGAAGTCACGCTGGCAGCTAGATGTCCAGCATCTTCCCCGGGTTCTCGTTCACCATCATCCTGATCTCGCCGTCGCTGATACCGTTCTCCCTCATCGCCCGAATGAATATCCGTAGCCCCTCAGGCGGCGGCGGATTGTGCACCTGGCCGAAGTCCGTGGACATGATGCAGTGCTCTGCCCCCACCGTCTTGATCATCTCGGCGTACCTCGCCGGGCTGTAGTATGACTCGTGGGCGTCGGGGGTGCCCGTGACAAACTTCCAGCCGGACATCATGATGTAGGGCAGGTCAAGGTAGACTCCCTTCCTCGTGAAGTGTAGGAGGTCCTCCTTGCTGTAGGGTATGAGGGCGAGGGGGTGGTCCATGAGGGGGTGGGTGATGGTGATCTTCTTGACGCCGGTGTTCAGGGCTTCCTCGAGGAGCACCCTCTGCTCATCCGCGGGGTTCAGGTGGCCGGTGCCCAGCATCAGGTCGGCGTCGGCGACGATGCCTAGAATCTCCTCGATCTCGGGGAGGAGCTCCCCCTGGGGTGTTAGGGCCCTGAGGCCTTTAAGGCCGCTGCCCTCCACCACCCTCTTCTCGTAGGGGTTGTGGATGGAGGCGTAGTAGCCCTTCTCGCCCTTCTTGGCTATGTACTCCCAGTAGAAGGCGGCGGAGCGGGTGGGCATCCAGACGGCCTTCCCGCCGAACTGTATGTTTGCGACGACGGCGAGGGGGTTGAAGCCTCCGAGGGGATAGTTCAGGACGACGCCGCCGTAGACGTCGACCTCCTCCACCATCTTGTCGACGTAGTAGGCCCTGTCGGAAGTCATGGTGTCGTGGCACTTCAGGAGTATGGCCCGCATACCATAGTCCCGGGCCATCTCGGCCATCTCGACCTCGTCCATGCGCCTCTGGACGGTGTCGGGCATGCAGTGGAAGTGGATGTCGATGGCTCCTTTCATGAGCTCCATCTCGGGCAGGTTCTCGGACAAGATATTCACCTGTTGAAGACAAGGTTTCAGCTATGGGTATTTATCATTTCCAATAAACTGAAAAAATCCGAAATGGTGAAAAAGTGTACTTCAAGATGAGCCCAGGACGAAGGCCCCCGGCCTCGTCCGCCCCTTCACGGGCTGCATGGAGCACGCACCCACGGGGCAGCAGAGGGCACAGACGCCGCACCCGTTGCAGCGGTCGACCTCCATGACCGCCTTCCCGTCCACCAGGGTCCTGCAGATCTTGTCGGGCATGTCACAGCAGATGCCGCATCCTACGCACTTGTCGGGGTCGGTGACGCCGATGTAGGTGACGTCCTCGAGGCCGCACATCTCCTCGATGCCCCCGATGTACTGCTGGTGGATGCCGATTAGCTCCTCGACGCTCCCGTAGCCCTGATCCTCCAGGAACCAGCGGAGGAACCGGACATCGTCCCTGATTGTCTGGAGCCCCCTCATCTTCACCTGGGTGACCTGCTCCGTGGCCCTCGCCCCCAGCATCAGCATCTCAACGACGTTCTCCGGGGTCGAGATGCCCCCGACGCTCATCACCTCCATCCCCGGGATGTGCCTCACGATGGCGGCGGTCACCTTGTAGTTCTCCAGGAGGAGGTTTGGGCCGCTGAGGCCGCAGAAGGTGTTGTTGTCGACGTTGCTCAGCCTCGGCCTCCCCCGGTTGTAGATGTCCGGCGGGATGATGGAGACGCCGTTGTTCAGCGTTGTGACGAACCTGGCACCGGCCCTCTGGAAGCGCCTGACCATCTCGACACAGGCTGGGAACCCGGTGATCTCCGGGGAGAGCTTCACCCCCACGGGTATGCTCACGGCCTTCACGACCGCATCCACTATCTTATCCCCTATGCCGGGCTTCATCAGCGCGGTGTACTGACCGGGGCCGCAGGCGGGCCAGTCCTCCTCGAGGTAGAAGTCGACGGCCCCCACGAGGCCCGCTGGTATGGGACAGGCGAGGTTGAGCTCTATTATCTCGACCCCTATCTCCTCCGCCGCCTTGGCTGAGGGGACGTAGCCCTCCGGGACACCCCCGTACCCCTGGACATTGGCGACTATCGGTGCGTTGTCCGGCCTCCGGTCCTTGATGATGTCGACTATCCTCTCCTGGGCCCTGAGGAGTTCCTCGCCGTGGCGTCCGTCGCCGACGATGTGCATGTCCTTGCCCCCCGTCGCCATGGACATCGCCAAGAAGCCCCAGGAGGTGCCCCAGCCGTACCCGTAGACGAACGGCGTGGGCGCAGGCTTCCCCAGCTTCCTCCAGAGCACCTCCCAGTCCTTCTTCCGGGTCTTGGAGAGGAGCTCCGCCTCGGCCTCGGCGGAGAAGTACATGAGGCTGCAGAGGTTCACGTGTCCCCCGCCGGCCTCCAGATGCCTCAGGTATAGCTCAGCGAGTTCCTCAGGGCTCCTGAAGCCGTTGCGCTCGATGGCGCCTATCGCCCCTACGCCGAAGGGTGTCCTCATCCTGTACCCGGCGAGCTCTGTCTCGAGCCCCTCCAGTTCCTCATCGGGGACGGGCTTGGGCGGGTAATCCAGGGGCCTGAACCGGTACCTGGGTGGTGCCGAGACAAAGTTTCCTGCTTCCGGGCCTGCATTTCTTGACAATGAGAATCCCCCTAGTCCAATCACGTTTGAACCAAATTGGCTATAACAGTTATGGCGATGTGGGCTTGAAGCCTAGCAGGTGTATGAGACCCTCACCGTGAGGCAGGAGGAGTACCTTGGCGTACCGCCCAGAAGATGAAAAAACTGGTAGTTAGGAGGCCCACTGAAAATCTCTAATAGTGTCTGGTTCCCCTGAATATTGATGTCTGTTTCTTTGCCCAACCAGGGGCCCAAGCCCGTGGCCTGGTCCAATAGAGCGATGGTGAGCAGCTCCCACCCGGCGGTGACCAAGGTAATGCTGGACGTCCTGAGAGACGGTGGGAACGCCATCGACGCCGCCGTGGCCGGGAGCCTCGTGCAGCCGGTCCACGAGGTCCATCAGACCAACCACGCTGGAACTGTGGTGACCCTGTACTGGGACGCGGAGACGGAGAGGGCCTACTTCATGGACGCCTCGGCCGAGCTCCCGGGGGACCTCAGGATCTCCACCCCCAACCCCCACTCCTCGGACAACGCCGCCTGCATCCCGGGGTTCATCCCGGGCCTGGCTTCGATACTTGAGAGGTTCGGGTCCAAGCCCTGGTCGACACTCATGGAGCCGGCGGTGAGGGCGGCCAGGGAGGGGGCGGTGATGAGCTCCTGGCAGTACGGCTACCTCCACGCCTCCCTCAGCTCCATCACCTACTTCCCGTCGGGGCGGGACTTCTACACCCCCGACGGCTTCCTCATCCCGGTCGGGGAGCGCTGGAGGATGCCCCAATTGGCGGAGACCCTGCGGAGATCGGCGGAGGAGGGCCCGGAGTACTTCACGAAGGGGGACTGGGCGAAGCACATGGTCGATGCGGGCAACGAGCACGGCTGGCCCATCACCATGGAGCACTTGGCCGCGTACGAGCCCATCTGGCTGGATCCCCTGAGATTCAAGTACCGGGACACGGAGATAATCGGCATCCCCCCGCCCCAGAGGGGGGCCCTCTACATGGGGTACATCTACGGCATCCTGGAGGAGTTCGACCTAGGCTCCATGGGCCACTACACGGAGTCCGCGGACGCCCTCGCATTGATCGCCTGGGCGATGAGCAGGGCTCACACGGAGAAGGCCCTAATCCATGACCCCCAGTTCTACGACGTACCCGTGGAGGTCCTCCTCTCCAAGGACTACCATCGCATGATAGCCGAGCTATGGAAGGGCAGTCGCCCCAAAGTGGACCTAACCGAGTTCCTCAGGCTCACAGTGGGCGAGACCGCCATGGCGGCGGGCCTCCCATCGGGCAACAGGAGGGTCCACGACAGCTGTGAGCTGAGCATCGTCGACGAGGAGGGGAACTGGGTGGAGATGATGAACACGGGGAACGGAGGCGGCATCCCCGGCCTGGTCGTCGACGGCGTGAAGAACAGCGGCACCACCGTCAAGACAGAAGTGGAGACGGGGACGGGGAGGTTCGGCTGGATCGTGGAGCCAGGCGCCCGGACGAGGCATGCCATCGCCAACACCCTCGTCCTCGATGAAGGGAGCCCCTGGCTTGCCATAGGCTCACCCGGAGACTGCATATTCACGGTGCCCCAGGCCCTTCTCAACATCCTGGAGTACGGGATGGACCCCTACTCAGCCGTGGACGCCCCGAGGTTCTGGCCCCTCAACGACGACGGCACGCTGGAGGTCGAGAGCAGGATCGGCGCAGACGTGCTCAAGGAGCTTGCGAGGATGGGGATCGTCACCAAGCCCCTGGGCACCTACAACTGGCGGATGGGGTCCATGCAGGTGGTGTGGCGTGACAGGGAGAAGGGGATGCTGGGCGGCGTAGCCGACCCACGGAGGACGGGGATACCCGGAGGAATCTAAGGGAATGTTGGAGAGGATAATTTGAGGGTCCTTGTGACCGGTGGGGCAGGGCGTCTGGGAAGCGAGGTCGTCAAGCAGATAGCCTCTAGGGGTGACTCCGCTGTCGCTTTCGACCTTCCCCAGGTCTCATGGGAGGCGGTCAAGGGTGTGCCGGGTGTAGATTTGCTCCCCGGGGACGTGACCGATGGGAAGCAGGTATCAGAGGCGATCAAGGGCATCGATGCTGTCATACACCTTGCGGCGTTGCTCCCTCCAAGGAGCGAGTCAAACAGGGAGCTCACCATGAGGGTGAACGTCAAGGGGACAGCGAAGATCGTCGAAGCCATAGGATCGACGGGAGCTTCCCTCATATTCGCGTCATCGGTCGCGACGTACGGGATCACAGCTATGGAGGAGCCCCCAGTCCTGACCAGCCATCCACTCCAGGCCCACGACTGCTACTCGGAGAGCAAGATCAAAGCGGAGCGCTTGATAAGGGATTCCGGGGTCGACCACGTGACCCTCCGGATAGCCCCCATCGCCGTGGCGGACCTGGTGGAGCTCCCTGAGACGATTCCCTATCGCGGGGACCAGCGGGTGGAGCTCATCTACGTCGAGGATGCCGCTCGTGCCCTCCTCTCCGCCTTGTATGAGAGCGAGGCGACGGGGAAGACATTCATTATCGCGGGTGGCCCTACCTGGCGGATGACGGGAGCAGAATATATACAAAGATTCTATGACGCACTCGGAGTCGAGGTCGAGCCCAGATTCTCGGATGAGTACACCGCCGTCGACTGGTATGACACCAGCCAGGGGCTCTTCCTCGGATACCAGGGATTAAACTTTAATGGGTTTCTGGGGATGTTAAAGGCGTTGGGGGAGCAGCTGGGGCTGAGGTGAGATGTATGGGTGAGAGCTTGGAGACGGCGAAGTCGACGTTGGAGCGCGTCATGGAGGCACTCAGGGGCTCGAGCAAAGCGTCGGAGAGCGAGTTGAGGGATCTACTGACTCGCCTCCAGGCGGCGCGTAACACCCTCATCCAGAACGAGAGGAAGATCTGGCTCAGGACCAAGGCCGGGAAGGAGATGCTCTCCGACTACGGCGAGGCGTCCCTGAAGCTTCTAGGCGCCGTGGAGTCCGGCTCTGGCCTCGAGGAGGCGTTGACAGAGGTTGAGGTCCAGGCGAAGAGGATCAGCGACGAGATCCGCAAGCGGAGCATGGTGGTCACCTAGAGCCCTTAGCTAGGAGTGCCACAAGTCCCTGGCATAACGCCACTGAGTATTATATACAACTTCGACTCGATTCTGAAACGAAAGTTCTGGAGAGTTTGAAACATGGCAAGCAAGGTTTATTTCATGGACGATCGATACGCTGGACTTCCCACGAGCCTCCCTGCGAAGGCCCAGCAGCTCTTTGACCACGCCAATCTAGGTGGATGCTTCGAGCCAAGTGACTCGGTCGCCATCAAGTGCCACATGGGAGAGTGGTACAACTCCGCGTATCTGAGGCCCATCCTGATTAGAGCCATCGTGGACAAGGTGAAAGAGCACGGGGGGATACCCTTCGTCACCGACACCACCACCGCCCCCTACATGCATTACTGTTCCAGGAGCACCGCCCAGTTCCACCTTGAGACGGCGGCCGCCAACGGCTTCACCCCGGACTCCATGGGCTGCCCGATTATCATCGCCGACGGCATGTACGGAACAGAGGACGTGAGGGTCGATCTCCCCGATGGCCTCCTCCTGAAGGAGGGGTTCCTCGCGAAGGGTATAGCTGACGCGGACGCCATGATCGTCGTCAACCATTTCAAGGGTCACGGCAGCGGCGTCTACGGGGGGAGCATCAAGAATGTTGCCATTGGCTGCAGCTCCAAGAGGGGGAAGTTGAACGTCCATCTCACGACCCACCCGGAGATCGGATGGGACAAGTGGAGCTTCCATGGGGAGAACTGCATCGGAGAGGAGTGCCCGGACGCAGTCGTCTGCAAGAACATCTGCCCCGTCGGGGCGATACGTATAGAGAAGGACCATATGGAGTGGGACAGGGAGGCCTGCATTGGCTGCTTCGGCCACCAGCGCCCCTTCTTCCGCTGCGACGTCTGGGGCAAGGAGACCTACGAGGAGTGGAAGACCTGGTTCCTCATCGCCATGGGAGATGCCTCTACAGCCTACCTCCGCTACATGGGGGAGGAGCACGTCGGCTTCCTGACCTACGCCATCGACATCACCCCCGCCTGTGACTGTGCCCCCGGATCCGACAGACCGGTCCTCCCCAATCTGGGAGTCTTCGCCTCCCGGGACATGGTCGCCATCGACGTCGCCGCCCTGGACATGGCCGACAAAGCCCCCGGGATCCCCGGTTCAATGGCGGAGGAGAAGGAGGTCATGGAGCCAGGGGTCGAAAAGTTCACCGGGATCGTAGGGATGAGCCAATGGGTAACAGCCAACACCTGCAGCCACCTGGGGTCGGGCTCCAAGGAGTACGAGCTGGTGCTGCCCCCCGTCTCGGACATCGAGGCCGACTACTGCTTCCCCAGGCTCAGCCCCGAGCGCCCAATAGGCCACTACCTGGCCAAAGGGGTGAAGAAGTTCGGGACCTGGATCCCCGAAGGCGGCTACAAGTACAACAAAGAGCCCTCCGTACCTTTCGAAAAGCTGACAAAAAGATAACCTCCACTTTTTTATACCCTGTATAAGGGGTTCAGCGTCGACGAGGCCGATTCTTACGATTTATCATCAGGACAGCCGTGGAGTGGGAGCAGATCCTCTTCTCCCTGAACCCGGGGCAGGTGCATGAGACCTTCCCCTCGGGCTTCCGGACGACGTTGTACGTGCCGTGGTCCCCGATGACGTTGAACCTGCCACCCCCCATGCTCTCCACGCGGCCGGTCCTCAGCATCCTCTCGGCCTTCTCGACCAGCCGGTTCACCGGCTTGCGCCTGCGCATGGGATAGAATCGATTGCCTGCATTAATTACGATTACTGAAAAAGGGGGTTTACGCTCGACGGGGAAACTATTTGTATTCATAGAGACAAGAACATCTTGATTCTATGCCTAGCAAGATCAAGGGATATGCGGGGAAGTTCCTGCGCGTCGACATGTCCGAGGGGAAGCTCAGTGACGAGGTCTTCGACGAGGCCACACTGAGGAAGTATCTCGGCGGCACGGGGATAGGCGCCAAGATCCTGTACGAGGAGGTACCCCCAGACGCCGACTGGTCGGACCCCGTCAACAGGGTCACCATAGGCAGTGGACCCTTGGGGGGCACAGCCGTCGGGGGATCCGGAACAATATCCATCGTCACCAAGGGCGCCATGACCGGTGGATCCACGTCGGTCCAGGCCAACGGCCTCTTTGGCGCCTACCTGAGGTTCTCCGGATACGACGGCATCATCGTTCAGGGGGCTTCGGAGAGCTGGAAGTACCTCGTCATAAGGGACGGAGGAGCCGAGCTGAAGGACGCAGACGACATCATGGGCCTCGACACCTACGAGGTGGGGGACTACCTCAGGAAGTCCTACGACGTCAGGGGGAGGAGCGCCAGCGTCCTCTCCATCGGCCCGGCGGGGGAGAACCTCGTCAGGTGGACAGGGGTCTTCGTGGACCACGGTCACTCGGCCTCCCATAATGGCTCGGGCGCCGTCCTGGGCTCCAAGAAGCTGAAGGCGATCATGGCTTTCAGGAGCAGCGGCAGCCCCGAGATAGCGGATCCCGAGGGGCTGAAGGAGGTTGCCCAGAGGATGTACGAGGACGTGGAGTACTTCAACGGTACCATCGGCCTCGTCGAGAGCATGAAGAAGCAGGGCTCAGGGGCCCTCCCAGTCAAGAACTACTCGACGAACGTCTGGGAGATCTCAGACGAGGACATAGACGCCTTCGGTACCTCTTACCTCAGGGAGAAGTATCAGGTCGAGAGGGAGCCATGCTGGGGGTGTAGGCTCCTCCACTGCACCATGTTCAGGATCGAGGAGGGGTCCTACGCCGGGATCGTCGAGGAGCCCGAGTACGAGCAGATGGCCGCCTGGGGGCCTGTCGTCGACGTGGACGACGTCGAGGCGACGATGATGCTCTCCGGCCTCACCGACAGGCTGGGCCTGGAGAACAACGAGGCCGGATGGCTGACGGGGTGGCTCATGGAATGCTTCGAGAAGGGCTGGATCACCAAGGAGCAGACAGGGGGCTTCGAGATCAGATGGGGCGACGTCAACGGCATCGTGGAGCTCCTCAAGATGGTCTCGGAGCGCCGGGGCTTCGGCGAACTCCTGGCGGAGGGGGTGAAGAGAGCCTCCGAGGAGATAGGAGGCGAGGCTGCGAATGCTGCTATCTACACCATGAAGGGGAACACGCCGAGGGGGCACGACCACAGGACCCGGTGGGCGGAGATGTTCGACACCTGCGTCTCCAACACGAGCACCATCGAGACCCACATGAGCGTGATGGGACCGGGGGCCCAGGGGCCCGAGAACCCCATGGAGGTCTCCACTGAGGTAGCGCGGACGAAGGGGCTGATGCAGTTGGAGGACTCGGTGGGCACCTGCCGGTTCAACACCCGGATGAACAAAGCGAATATATCGGAGGCCGTCGCCGCTGCAACTGGTTGGGACTTCACCGCCGAGGAGGGGAAGCAGGTCGGCCTCAGGGCCGTGAACCTGATGAGGGCATACAACCTGAGAACCGGCATCAGCGCCGAGTACGACAGGCCCTCAACACGCTACGGCTCTACGCCCGTCGACGGACCCACGGTTGGGATCAGCATCCTTCCCCACTGGGACGCCATGCTCCGCAACTACTATGGGTTGATGGGGTGGGACACCGAGACAGGGATACCCCTGCCCGAGACTCTGGAGGAGCTTGGGCTGGGACACGTCGTGAAGGACATGGAGAATCTCTGAAACCCCTATTTTCCTTTTTATAACTGGAAATTTTTTCGAGAAAGAGGTTCAAGTAATCCATTTTTTTGGTAGCTTAAAAACATGCTTTTAGTTTAATTGAATTATGTTACTCTTAGCTTCTGAGAGCAACTACTTCTCCTTGATCCTCTGCCCTATGGTCTTGAGCTCCCCGTGATCCTTGTACCTGATGGAGGTCTGCACCCTGACCGACAGCCCCACCTGTCTGAGGAACTGCAGCAGCATCCCGCCGTCGATGGTCTCCTTTATCTTGCCGGCCTTGAACGCCTCGATGAGGGCCTCCTCGACCTGGGGCATTACCTTGGGGTATTGGGCTCGGGCGGCTCCAAGGACCTCCCAGGCCCTTCCCACGAGGAATCGGCCTAGAACCTCATCCGGAGTGGGCTCCTCGGGTTTCTCTGGCTCCACTTCCGGTTTGCTCTCCGACCTATGGAGCCGTCTCTGGAGCTCCAGCATCCTCCGCCTCTTGAGCCTCTCCAGCTCATCGTCCACACCAGACATTCCACAGGTCCCTGAATACTCTCCATGGGATACTTTTAACCTTTCTTTACAGGTGAAACGAGAAGTCTTTTTACGAACTAGTGTATCTCAAATCAGTAACTCCTATTAAAAGTAAATCTGAGGTAGGTCATCAATGAGCGGGGGCTTTGATCCAGGCGCGAGGATACGCGTACTCCACGTCGACGACGATCCCAGTCACCAGACCATGCTGAGGATCTTCGGGGAGACCTACGACCCAAGGACGGAGATCGAGGCCACCGACCGCATTGACGACGTCTTCGACCACATAGAACGTGGTGACATAGACTGCATCCTCTCCGACTACAGGATGCCGGTGTGCAATGGCGTCGAGTTGGCCCACAGGGTCAGGGCTATCAGCGACCTGCCCTTCATCCTTTACACGGGGCAGGGAAGCGAGGAGGTCGCTGAGGCTGCCTTCGCCGCAGGCGTCGACGACTACATAAGGAAGGAGGCTGTCCCGAGCCACTACCAGGTGCTCTTCAGGAGGATAAGGTCGGTCGTCGAGAAGCACTGGGCGGAGGCCCAGCTGAGGGAGTCCCTCCTGACCTCTGCCAGTATCGTTGAGGCGATCCCCTCAGGGCTCCTGATCTACCAGTTCAAAGAGCCGGATCGGTTGATCCTCGTGGACGGCAACCCTGCTGCAGTGAGGTTGGCGGAGCTAGATATCGACGTCTGGCGAGGGAAGGACTTCAGTGAGATCTGGCCTTACGACGAAGAGGTCGGGCTGAAGAGGAGATATATCGAGATCATCAAGACGGGCGAGACCATGTTCTTCGACAAGATCTTCTGGAAGGACGAGAGGGTGGAGGGCTACTTCTCCATTAGGTCCTTCAGAATACCCGGGGATCGCCTCGCCGTGACGTTTGATAATATCAGCGAGAGGGTCCGGTACGAAGAAAGGCTGTTGGCCCTTCATAGGCATGCCACGGGGTTAGATGATCTTTCATCCGAGGAGGAGGTCCGGGAGTGGACCATGGACGTGCTGGAGTCCCTGGGCTTCGAGTACATCTCATATCTGGAGAATACTGGTGTCCACCTCATCTCTAGGAGCAGCCGAGGGGTGAACTCACTCAAGCGCCCCATCCCCCTCGACGGGAAGGGAATAACCGTAAAAGTCGTAAATGAGAGGCGATCCATTCTCATAAAGGACCTGACTGATAACTCAGACTACATTCAGGGAACCATACCAGCCCTCTCGGAGCTGGCGGTCCCCGTCGCTCTGGACGACGATATCATCGCAGTGATAAACGTGGAGAGCCAGGTCTCGGACGCCTTCAACGAGCATGACCAGAGGGTTCTTGAGACCTTGGCCATGCACGTCTCCTCGGCAACTAAGAAGCTAAGGGGTGAGTTCCCAGTCGAGATGGACCCAGGCAAGACGGTCCCTGCAACCCAATAAAGGATCGAGATCATTATCTAACTCGTTATGGGCGTCCACTCAGAGTTCTTCGAGTTCGAGACCAAGGGCGAGTTCGATGTTGTGAATATCACTGGCCGCGTTGAGGAGGCCGTGCGGAACTCAGGCATCAGCGAGGGAATCGCTGTGGTTTTCGCTGGCCACGCGACGGGGGTCATCATCCTCAACGAGTACGACCCTGCCCTGCTGGAGGACCTGCGGTCCTTCATGAGGGAGACCTTCCCAGCCGGGGAGGGCTACGAGCATCCTGGGAACGCCCACGCCCACCTCCGATCCATGATCTTCACCCCCAGCAGAGTCATCCCTGTCCACGGAGGCAGTCTGGGTCTGGGCACATGGCAGAGTCTCTACTGGGTCGAGGCGGAGAGGAGGCCCAGGAGGCGGAGGGTCGAGGTCACGGTCATCGGAGACTGAGGCTACCACATCGAAGTCAGGTATCTCTCCAGTGAGAGGCGTGCACGATCTGAGAGGCCGCTGAGCGCCTTTCGAAGCCTAACTTAAATACGAATGCGTGTGAAACTTTGTGATGTGAGAAGAATCCCTAAGGGGAGAACTTCATTTAGGTGATGTGAAACGGCTCAAAGAAACGATTTCAAGGTATTAGGGAAGAAGACGATCAGGAAGGATGGCGCGGCGAAGGCCACGGGGCGGGAGGTCTTCGCCTCCGACATGTCATTCCCGAACATGCTCTACGGCAGGGTTCTCAAGAGCCCCCATGCCCATGCCCGCATAAAGGCCATGGACGTCTCGGGCGCTGAGGCGATGGGGGCGGTCACCCTCACGCCGGAGGAGGTACCCGACGTGACCTACTGCCCCAGGCTGGTGAGCATCCCCTCGGCCACGTACAAGGACTGGAAGGTGCTCACGGATAAGCCCCACTACGTCGGAGAGGCCATTGGGGCCGTCGCCGCCGAGTCCGAGGAGGAGGCCCAGAAAGCCCTTGAGGCAATAGAGGTCGACTACGAGGTGCTGGGCGCCTCCTTCGACGCCTTGGAGTCCATGAAGCCCGGGGCCGAGCCCATCCACGACGAGATCTACCTCGAGGATGATCTCCTCAAGGTTGAGAACAACGTCGGCTGCCAGCTTGAGATAACCGAGGGAGACCCCAAGGCGCTGGAGGACGCCGACGTCGTCATCGAGAGGACTTACCGCACGAACCGCCGCTACCACAACCAGCTTGAGACCAAGTCGGTGATGGTTCGACCGGAGGCGGACGGCGGAATAAGCGTCTGGAGCACCACCCAGACCATCCACAACACTAGGCTACTGCTGCACGACATCTACGGCATCCCCATGGGGAAGATCAGGGTCTACAAGGTGGCCCTCGGAGGGAGCTTCGGCTCCAGCATCCACGTCAACCCCGTGGTGAACGTGGCCGTCGGCCTCGCACTGAAGAGCCGGCGCCCCGTGAAGCTAAGCTACACCCGGGAGGAGGACATCCGGGACCACTGCGCTTACCAAATGATATTCAAGCTGAAGCTCGGCGCCTACAAGAACGGCAAACTAGCCGGGGGACGCCTGGAGGCCTACCTGGACATCGGGGCCCACCAGATCCAGGCATACCCCCTGCTCGGCTGCGTGGTCGGATGGTGGGTGAGCCTCTACAAGCTCCCGTACAAGGATTACGTGGGGAAGGCTGTCTACACTAACAAGGTTCCCAGCTGCGCCTTCAGGGGCTACGGGAACCCCCAGATCAGCTGGGTGGTGGAGACCATGATGGACGAGCTGGCCGGCAAGATCGGCGTCGACCCCCTCGACTTCAGGCTGAATAACTACATCGGCGAGGGCGACATCTTCTGGGGTCAGGGCCCATCCGTGAAGTCCATCATACAGAGCTGCGGCGTCGAGGAGATCCTCACCAGGGGCGCCGAGATGGTGGACTGGTACAACAGGCCCAACCCAGAGGAGCAGACGGGCAGGTACAGGAGGGGCTGGGGAGTCGGAAGGGGCTACCACACCAGCAGCGCCGGGGCGCCGGTGCCCAGCAGCATCGTCGACTTCGGGGGCGCCATGCTCAAGATGAACGAGGACGGCACCTTCGACTACGTCTCCGCCCTCATGGACCACGGCTGCGGGACCCAGGACGCCCACATCAAGATCGTCGCCGAGGAGCTCTGCGTCACCGCCGACATGGTGAACATAATCAGAGCGGACACTGGGACCACGGTCTACGACGTCTGCACCCACGCCTCAAGGGGCGTCTACAGCGGAGGCGGCGCAGCCCTCAAGGTCGCCATGAAGGTGAAGGAGAAGATCAGGGACTTCGCGGGAAAGATCCTCGACGCCTACCCCCACGCGGTCAGGATAAGGTACGACGAGGAGAGGGAGCAGGCCGTCGTCTTCGCCGAGGGCATCGAGGGCAGGGAGGTGACATACAGGGAGATAGCCGAGACGGCGCGCCACAAGAACTGGGGCACCGCCGCCGCCGTGGAGAGCTACAGGCAGCCCAGCTGCCCGCCCCACTTCACGGGCTACTTCGTGGAGGTCGAGGTGGACACCTGGACCGGGAAGGTGAAGCTCCTCAGGGTGGTGGCAGGAGCCGACATAGGCACCGTCATCAACCCCATGCTGGCTGCAGGACAGGTGCACGGCGGTTTCGCCCAGGGCTGGAGCATGACCGTCCTCGAGGACCTGCCCTACGACCCCGACGACGGAGACCTGGTGAACCGTGGGTCGGTGGCGAACTACAAGGTTCCCACGACGATGGATATGCTGGACCTGGATGACCTCACGGTCTTCTTCGCCGACACCTACGAGCCCACGGGTCCCTTCGGGGCCAAGGGCATCGGGGAGGGGGCGCTGAACCCGGTCGCCGGGACCGTGGCGAACGCCATCCAGAACGCCCTGGGGGTCAGGTTCTTCCAGCTGCCCATCACGCCCATCAGGATACTTGAGGCGCTGAGGGAGAAGGAGGGTTAAAGATGACAATAAACAAGGTGAACACACACATCGTTCCCATCGAGTTCGAGTACCACGCCCCGGGGAGCCTCGACGAGGCGGTGGCGCTCCTGGAAAAATACGGGGAGGACGCGAAGATTCTGGCCGGGGGCACCGACCTCATCCCCCACATGAAGCAGAGGAAGACCGAGCCGAAGCACATCGTCAACATCAAGAAGATCCCCGAGCTGGCCTGCATCGAGGAGACGCCTGATGGAATCAAGATCGGTGCTCTGGCGAAGCTGAGGGCCGTTGAGCTCTCGCCGCAGATAAGGGAGAAGGTCCCAATGCTGAGCGAGGCCGCGGGGAGCATAGGCTCGGTCCAGATCAGGAACCTGGGCACAATCGGCGGGAACATCTGCAACGCCAGCCCCAGCGCCGACATGGCGACAGCCCTCATGGCCCTTGAGGCAACGGTGCACGTCTATGGCAAGGACGGGGCCAAGGAGTACCCCATCGCCGAGTTCTTCCAAGGCAGGAGCGACGTCAGCCTTGAGAGGGGTGAGCTCCTGACCGGTTTCACGGTACCCTATCCCCCGGAGGGAGCCGGCTCCGCCTTCGAGAAGGTGGGGTGGACAACGTTCGACATCGCCACCGTCAACGTCGCAGCCGTCCTTACCTTGAAGGGAGGTAAGATCGACCATTGCAGCATTGCCCTGGGGGCTTGTTCACCTGCACCCATTAAGGTGGCGTTGGCCGAGGAGATCCTGAAAGGAAAGGAGCCCACGGATGAGGTTCTGGAGGAGGCGATGGAGTTCGTCGCCGCCTGCGTCGAGCCCAGGAAGCGCTGGAGGAGGGCCCCGCCCGAGTACAGGAGGAGGTCCTCCCAGGCCCTCGCCATGGACGCAGTGGGTAGGGCCGTGGAGCAGGCACGGAGGCACCAGTGATGGAGATAGAGATAACCATAAACGGACGCAAGAGGCGGTTCGACGTCGAGCCGAACAAGCTGCTGCTCAACCTCGTCAGGGACGAGCTATACCTGACGGGCACCAAGTACGGATGCGGTATCGGTGAGTGCGGGGCCTGCACGGTCCACCTCGACGGAGAGGCCGTGCTGGCCTGCATGGTGCTAGCCGTGGACGCCGACGGGAGGAGTGTCACGACCATCGAGGGCGTCGCAGACGGCGATAAGCTCGACCCGGTACAGGAGGCCTACATCGAGGAGGGAGCCATTCAGTGTGGCTTCTGCACCCCCGGATTTATCATGTCCACGAAGGCCCTCCTCAAGGAGAACTCGGATCCCTCCGAAGGGGAGATCAGGGAGTACCTCAAGGGGAACTACTGCCGCTGCACCGGCTACGTCAACATCATCAAGGCCGTGCAGTCCGCCGCCAAAAAGATGCAGGGCTAGGTGCCAAACATGAGGCTGGCAGCCGTAGTCCTCGCTGCGGGAATGTCCAGCCGGATGGGCGCCAACAAGCTCCTCCTGAAGGTCGGCGACCGGAGGGTCATCGAGCACATCCTCTTCTCTCTCAAGCCCATCGAGACCACAGTTGTCACGGGTCACAGGCCGGAAGAGATCAGGGATATCGCTGAGTCCCTCGGAGCGGAGACGGTCCACAACCCGGACTACGAGGAGGGCATGACCACAAGCTTCCAGGCGGGGCTCAGGACCCTGGACCCCGAGGTAGATGCCGTCTTCATGGTGCTCAGCGACACATTCGGCTTCAGCACAGAACTGCTGGAGTGGATGGCTGATAAGATGGAGGACGACCCTGAAACCCTCATCGTCAGCCCAGTGTACCAGTGGAAAAGAGGGCATCCCGTCCTGTTCAGAAGACCCCTGTTCGAGGAGTTCCTAGGGCTTGAGGCGGGGGAGACAATGAGGGACGTCGTGAACCGCCACGAAGATCGGCACAAGTACGTCGAGTCGGACATCTGGTGCAGGATAGACCTGGACACTCCCGAGGACTACGAGCGGGTCAAGGCCCTCTGGAGTGAGAGGCAGGTCAGCTGAGCCTCTCGTAGATCTTCTGCTTCAGGGTCGAGACGATCACCTTCTCCTCGCCCTTCCCCAGAGAGTCAATCGCTATCCCAATCCTGTTCACCGAGGCGTCCCCGCTCATGCTGGTCTCCACCCAGATGCTGGGGTCCCCCCTCCGGAGGTCGAACGCCAGATCCCTCGCGGAGATACTGTCGTCGAAGGATATCATCGCCCGGACCTCCCACGGCTTTAGGGCGGAGACCTCGGCAGATGAGACGCCGTTGACGCTCCACATCTCGGTCGTGATCCAGTCGGCCCTCCTCCTCCACTCGCCGAACTCAGTCTCCTCCTCCTCGGGTGTCTTCTCAAGGAAGACCTCCAGAGCCTTCAGGAGGCCGACTATCTGGGTCCTGTCCACCTTCATGCCCCTTCCCAGGCCGTTGAACGGGGAGGCCTGGAGCTTCGCCATCTCGACAAGCTCCCTGGTCCCGCAGAGGATGCCTGTGTCGTTGGGCCCCCTGATCTGCTTCCCCCCGCTGATGGCGACCAGGTCGGCGCCCACGGAGGCGTACGCGCTCAGCCTTCTCCTCGGGAGGACAGCCATTGCAGCGTCAACGATTACGGGGACGTTGTGCGCATGAGCCAATTCTATGGTCATTTCGAGAGATACACCTCGACTTTCCCTGTGAGCGCTGAACGCTATCGCAGCTGTCCTCTCAGAGATACCTGCCACAAGCTCTTCCTCCGTGCAGCCTCCCCCAGAGCCAACGTGGACGACCTCTCCTCCAACCATCTGGTAGGCGAACTCGTAGGGGCTCCTGTGGCTCATCTGTGTGAGGATCTCCCTTCTTGCTCCTAGGTCGTCCGGGATGCGTTGGATGATCGCCTTCCAGGGTCCGCCGATGGGCTGCAGTCTCTCATAGGGCTTGACGGAGTGCTCCTCCAATCCTGAGCCCCTCAGGAGGCAGGCAGCCGCCCCCAGCTGGAGGGAGGACGTGGCCCCCGCGGTGACCATCGCCGCCTCCGCCCCCGTCGCCCTGGCTATGATCTCCCCGGCCTTGTCCTGAAGCTCCGTCATGATGACGTACCGCCTCGCTGCCTCCTCCATGACCGCCATCACCCTCGGGTCCGGGATGGAACCACCCAGGTGGGTAGCGGTGCTGCATGCGTTGATGACCCTCCTCACCTCTAGCTCTTCGTAGACGCCCATGTATAATCGACCTGAAAACTAGTCCATTCAGGCATTTATAGCATTAATATGCAGAGAACCCAGCCCGAGAAGAGGTGTCTTAGCCGCGCTTCGCCTTAATGAGCTCGGCGACGATGCTGACGGCGATCTCCTCAGGCGTCTCGGCTCCGATTTCGAGGCCTATGGGCCCCTTTATCCTTTCGACGGCATCTTTGGGGAACCCCTCAGCCATTAACTGCTTCTTGTGCTCTCTCTCCTTGTTCCTGCTGCCCAGGAGACCGATATAGGCGGGTCCCTGGGGCAGGAAGCTCCTCAGGGCATCGAGTTCTACGCTGGTCTCGCCGTGGACGATGGCGACGAAGTCGGAGGGCATGACCTTGAGCCTTCCCAGCTCCTCCTCGAGGGGGCCGGAGAGGATCTCCTTGGCATGGGGGAACCTCTCCCTGGTCGAGGTCTTTGCGTCGTCCACGACGATTACATCGAAGCCCACCCTGTGGGCGAACTCGGCTACGGGCATGCCTATGTGCCCCGAGCCTACGACTATGAGCCTGGGATCCGGTTTTATCACGTCCAAGAATATCCTCACCTCCCCTCCGCATTTTGAGTCCACCGAGACGGCGTCCTCCTCGGCCTCCACGCCCAGGGCGAACGTCAGCTTCCTCGGCCTCCCCTCCCTCAGCGCCTCCAGGGCCTCACGAACGAGGAGCCTCTCCATCCCCCCTCCGCCGATGGTGCCGAAGGGGACGCCGTCGGGGTCCACGAGCATCTTCGCCCCCTCGTCCCGGGGGCCCGAGCCCTCCTTGTCGATGAGGGTGGCGAGCACCGCGGGCTTCCCCTCCCTGAGGAGACCGCTTAGCCTTGCGAATATCTCGGGGTCGCTCATGGACGATGCCTCGTGGTCAAGTCTCTATCAGGAGCGCCCCATTATTTTAATTCTTCATCCACGCCCAGAGCCTCTCCGATGTGGGACCAGAGCTCATCTGAGTCCCCGGGCTGACAGGCGTGGACCTCATGCCCGGCTCGAATTACCATCCCTTCCACATGACTCAGGAGGTTGGTCCGGCAAGTAACCACTGCGACATCGGACTCCCGTAGACCCTCCATGACCCCTTCGACACCCCTAAGTAGCCCCTCACCCCGCTCCTCCAGTCTGCCGAACTCATCCACGAAGATGAGGTTGGGCTGTCCAAAGCTCGAAACTGAGGTGGTGAGAACTTCGTTGGCTCTCTGGAATCCCGACGTGGAGAATACGAACTTCTCAAGGTAGAGGGGAAGCCAATCCGGGTCGTCCATCTCCCCGGCCAGCCGGACAAGGGGGAAGGCCTCACAGGAGCTTACGTCGATGCAGTCGTATCCCACAACATCTTCACCAACGAATACCCGCTTCGTGATGATGCCTGCCACGGTGACCTCTGATCGGGCTCTCTCCGCCAGCTCAAGGCAGGTCGTGGTCTTCCCGCTGCCTATGGGCCCGTACACAACGATAACGTGGGACATTCTAGGCCTCCCAACATACTATATCACGGAGACACCGTTGTTGGCCAACCCCAGGGCGTCCCCTATCTCCCTCACGTTGCACCAGATGAAGGGGACGTAGACGTCCTCGTCAGCGTCGGTCCCGTGGGTCCCCCCTGTTGATCCGTCTTCATTGGTCGTGTGCTGCCCGTGATCCGCCAGGACCATGATGGCGTAGCCCTCCCTGTACGCTGCAGTGGCGATCTCCTTCAGGTGGAGGTCGGCCTGGCCGGCTGCCGAGACCCCCTGGGAGCTCAGCGGCCCGTGCTGATGACCTGCATCATCGACGTCCAGGAGCTGCACCCAGAGGAGGTCGACGCCTCCCATAATCGCCTCTACTGCCAGATCCTTCACGTCCTCATCCCTGTTGGACTTGGCCAGCCCATGGTGGTCGGCATGGGGGGAGATCAGGATGCCGAGGCTGCTCTCGGAGCGGGCGGCTGTGGCGGACTCTCTCCCTCTCCCCCGGAGGACGTCGAAGACCGTCTCTAGGACCAGCTTCTCCTCCCTTCTCTTTATGAGGTGGACCTTCGGGCCGACACCCGTCAGCATCGTGGCGAAGTTCACAGGTGTCACTGTGGGCATCACGGACCTGATGTGTACCAGGTGCCTGTTCGCCAGGGCGTTTATCGTCGGGGTCTCGGTCCTGGCAACCACCCATGTGGAGGCCCCGAAGGCGTCGATGACCACGACGACGAGCCGCCTCTGGACCCCCATGGTCTCCACGACCTCCGTTAGGGGTCCTATCTCTGCCCTTCTGGGCGGACGCACTCCTAGGACCCTGCAGACGGTTGGGGCCACGGCCCTCATGTCGTAGCTCTCGGTCATTGACCTTCCCTCTCAACTGGTGCGAATTGAAATAAGAAACCTATTGTCTCGGACGTATCGACCCCAGATCTGTATACGTATTCCATCTCCAATCGAGGAGACATAATGCTAGAGATTGGCGTATTTCAGCGCCTCGCAGCAGCCGCAGTTCCTCTCCTCGGGGATGTCGGGTATCGACTCCATGATCAGCCTTCTGAAGTTTGCCGAGTTCTTCCCCAGGGTATCCAGTATCTCGTGGGTCGAGACTGGCTTGTCTGCCCAGACGTCGTAGTCGGTGACCATCGCCACCGAGACGTAGCAGATCTCGGCCTCCCGGGCGAGGACGCACTCGGGGTAGAGGGTCATCCCGATGATGTCTGCCTCCCACTGGCGGAACAGGCGGGACTCGGCCCGAGTCGAGAAGCGAGGCCCCTCGACGCAGACGTATGTCCCCGTCGGATGGACCTTGAGCCCCAGCTTCCCCGCGTGGTCCACGTAGAAGTCGTGGAGCTCCGGGCAGATGGGGTCCGCTGAGGAGATGTGACAGAGCTGCCCCCCCTCGTAGAAGGTGTCCAGCCTCTTCTTGGTGCGGTCTATGAACTGGTCGGTAATGACCAAGTCCCCAGGGGCGTAATCCTCCCTGAGGCTCCCCACGGCGGAGGAGGCGACGATGGACTTCACCCCCAGCTCCTTGAGGGCCCAGATGTTGGCCCGGGCGTTGATCATGTGGGGGGGTATCTGGTGGCCCCTGCCGTGGCGTGGGATGAATGCGACCCTCTTCCCCTCGTAGGTGCCCAGGCTGACGAGATCCGAAGGGGCCCCGTAGGGGGTATATACCTTCACCTCCCGGGAGTCCTCTATGATCTCGGGGTCGTAGACCCCCGTGCCGCCGATGATGGCTATCTCCGCTGAGTGCTCCTCGGTCATCTCCGGTACACCATCCTACTCTGGTCGAACGTTGTTTAACCTTTTCCGATGTCCGGTAATCCTTAAGAGGCTCCCCGTCGGTATTCGGATCTCATGGCTAAGGAGCCCTCCAGATACGGCCTGCTCATACTGGCAACGGTCTGCATCACCTACTTCACGGAGAACTTCCTCAGGGCGGGACCCTCGGCGCTCTCCCCCATCCTAATAGAGGAGTTCGGTTTAACCCACGGCGTCGCGGGCCTCCTCTTCTCGTCATACTTCTTCCTCTACGCCCTGATGCAGATCCCGTCGGGCATCCTCTCCGACACTCTGGGCCCCCGGCGGACCATCATCGGGTTCACCGTCTTCACAGTCATCGGCTCCGTCCTCTTCTACATGGCTCGAAGCCTCGGGCTCCTCATCGCCGCCCAGCTCCTCGTTGGGCTGGGCTCAAGTGTCTTCTACATCAACGCGGTCAGGATGATCTCCAGCTGGTTCCCCCAGGAGAGGCGAGCAAGTGCCATAGGCGTCCTCAGCGCCTCCAGCGGCGTCGGTAACTTCGCTGCCTACATGGGGTTCCCCCTCGCGATGACCTACCTTGGGGGTTGGCGGACCCTGTACCTCTACTGCGCGGTCCTGATGGTCGTGAACTTCGTCGCCAACTTCCTCATCGTGAGGAACAGCCCTGACGGCGTGAACCACGTCCAGGAGAAGGCCAACACGTCGATCCTTCAATCGCTGAAGACGGTGCTTAAGGACAGGAAGCTCTACCCGTTCCTCGCCTCCTACGTTCTCCTCAGCCTGTTCTGGATGTTCATGACGTGGCTCCCCCAGTGGCTGACGGACACACGTGGGATCTCGTACATCGAGGTGGGCCTCGTCTCCAGCGCCGGCACCATCACGGGGATACCAGGCTGCATCCTGATAGGGGTTATCTCGGACCGTCTCAGGAAGAGGAAGCTCCCCCTCGTCGTCTTCTATGCGGCATCGACTATCGCGCTGATCGCGCTCATCCTGATGCCCCCGGGGACCCCTCCAGTCGTCTACGCCGTCCTGGCTGGGGTCCTGGGCTTCACCCTCTCCGCGTGGGTCCTCCTCTTCTCCATGGTCCCCGAGACACTTCCCCCTGAAGTCGCCGGCGTCGGGATGGGAATCGTCAATGGGATGGGGACCCTCGCGTTCTCCGTGATGAACCCCATCTACGGCTACCTCGTGGACATTACGGGGGGCTACCTCGTTTCAAATGCGATAGTCGTGGTCGCCGGGATAGCTCTCGTCGCTGTCTCAGCCCTGTTCCTCAAGGAGACATATGGAGGAGCGAACGGACCCGCTGAAGAGGGGTAGAAGGCACCTCTGTCATCTGCGGCGGATTATACGCCATATCAACATGATGAACACCCCTAGGAACGCCACGATGAGGAGCAGGTACACCCTGTTGTTCGACCTGACCGCGGAGAGGTCAGCTCTCAGGTTATCGACCTCAGCGTCGTAGAGCGCCGTGGAGTTCAGGTATAGCCTCTCGTATCTCCCCTTCTCCTCCGTCAGTTCGCTCACCTCCAGGGTGTAGTCTTCGAGCTGCGTCGAGAGCTGCTCAGAGTAGTCCTCCTCGAGCGCCTCGATCTGGCTCGTGTAGTACTCGTTGAGGTCGGCGATCTCGACGTCCTTCGCCTCCAGGAGCTGCTCGATGGGCCGGATGTCCTCAACCCTCTGCTGCATCACCTCGATGAGGTCCCCCCTCCAGGTGGAGTTGTAGGCTTCGGCCCCCGCAAGGGCTGAGATGTAGTCGCCGGAGTCGTACTGGGATCTCATCGTGGAGTACTGCGCCTCGTAGTCGCTGAGGTCGACGGTTAGGGTCGTGCCGAGGTCGGACTCGATGGCGGATATCCTCTCCGAGGCTGCAGCCAAGTCCGCTCCCACGAGGTCTATCGCTGCCTCCACGTAGTCCACCTTGTCCGGGCTCGTAACGTAGTACTTCATGTGGGCCTCGGTGATCTTCTTATCGAAACGGTAGACCTTCTGGCCCCCGACAAGGGCGTACTCCTTGAAGTAGAGGGAGGCGTCGATGGTCAGGGTCACCCACTCGTCCAAGTCGACGTCCTCCAGATCGTAGCCGTAGTCTATCTCGCGCAGGAACATGAGGGTGTTCGACCCCCCCACGCCGGGGAAGACCACCTCGTAGCTCTCGTCACGGCTGTGAACCAGGTGCTGGTACTGGACAACCTCACCCCCCTGGCTGTAACTCCCCTCCCTCCTGAACGTGGATGAGACGAAGAGGATAAGTTTTCCATCAAACTTGACCTGGGGCTCGAGGGAATTCAACGCATCCCCCTCCCTTACGTTCAGGCCACCGTTCATGACGCTGACGTCGAAGTAGTACGTCTCCCCCAGTTCCATCTGCTGGAAGTCGGCTGCAGGCCAGAACAGGAAATCCAGGCTGATGTACGCTTCGTAGTCCAGCGCTTGGACGGGAACTGGAAATGTAACTGAGATTAAAATCAATAGGACCAGAAGACGGGTTTTCATATTTTCATCTAGAACGGCTAGGTGAATATGTCTTTTGATTTTCACATCGTTATCCCAGAACCCGATGCCATAATTTACTTATCCAGCGCGGCCCAACTCATCTCATGGACACGCTGGAGCTGATTAGGGCCCTCCCGAAGGCCGAGCAACATATCCATATCGTGGGCGCCACTCGCCCCGAGACCCTCCTCTGGCTGATGGAGGAGAGCGGCCGGGACGCCCCCTTCGAGAACCTCGAGGAGGTCGAAAGATTCTTCCAGTACAGTGACTTCGACCACTTCATCTCCGTCTACAGCATGGTGAGCAAGTTCATCGTGGACGAGGGGCAGTTCGAGCGTGTCACGTACGAGATGCTGGAGGACGACGCCCGCTGCAACGTCAGGTACGTGGAGGCCAGCTTCTCGGCCCCGGACCACGTCCGGCAGGGGCTGGATTACGGGCTCATGGTTGACGCCATCAACCGTGGTGTCCGGAGGGCTAGGGAAGACTTCGGGATAGAGTGCGACCTCAGGATCGATCTCGTCCGCAACTACGGCCCGGACTATGGCATGGAAGTCCTGAACTGGATAGAGGAAAAAGGGGATAACGTCGTCGCCGTCGACATCGGCGGCTCTGAGAGGGGGTTCCCCCCTGAGCCCTATGAGCCCGTGTACAATAGAGCGAGGGAGATGGGACTGCATTTGGTCGCCCACGCAGGGGAGGCTGCGGGACCTGAGAGCATTTGGGGAGCCGTTGAGAAGCTCGGCGTGGAGAGGATAGGCCACGGTACATCCGCCGTCAAGGACCCGGATCTCATGGCTTATCTCAGGGACAACGGTGTCACCGTCGAGACCTGCCCCATGAGCAACGTGAGGACCAATGCGGTCCCATCTGTGAGGGAGCACCCCGTTCGGACCTTCTACGACGGCGGTATAAGGGTCACCGTGAACAGCGATGACCCGTCGATGTTTGGCACCGACATGAACAACGAGTACGTCCAGCTCCACGCGCAGCTGGGCTTCACGGTTCCGGAGCTTTTCCAGATCAGCCTCAACGCTGTGGACTCCGCCTTCCTACCCGACGAGGTGAAGATGAGGCTAAGGGGGCAATTCCATGAGGAGATCGAGAGGCTAACCGGAGACGCCTAGTCGTTGACAAGAAGACTCGGCTTCCTGCGTGATCCCCAGCCCCTGTATTTAAATAACCCCTGAATTGGTCAATAGTCGAGGCGCACGTTATTTGGCCGCGGATGGGCTTACGGACCTCGAGAAGAGGTATAGGGATCACATAGAATGGCTCTTCGCCGTGAGGAGGTTCGGCTCCAAGCTGGGGCTGGACTACGTGAGGCACCTCCTGGCCCAGATAGGAGACCCCCACGAGGATTTTAGGTCCATCCACGTGACCGGCACAAACGGAAAGGGCTCCACCACGGCCATGATAGCCTCCATCCTGGGGGAGGCCGGGTATAGGGTCGGGATGTTCACGTCTCCGCATCTCTCGACGTTCACGGAGCGCATCCAGATAAACGGGGTCCAGATCCTCGTCGAGGAGGTCGTCAGGCTCATCGAGGAGGTGAGGCCCCTCTGCGAGGAGATGGCCGAGGACCCGGAGCTGAGGCACCCCACGTTCTTCGAGATAATCACCGCTATCGCCTTCAAGCACTTCTCCGAGGAGGGGGTGGACTACGCCGTCCTCGAGGTGGGCATGGGAGGCAGGCTAGACGCCACCAACGTCGTGAAGGCCCAGGTCTCCGTCATCACCAACGTGAGCCTGGAGCACACGGAGGTCCTCGGGGACACGGTGCTGGAGATAGCGGAGAAGAAGGCCGGCATCGTCAAGGAGGGGGGCGTGCTGATCACCGCGACCGCGGACGACGACGTCTACCGCCTCTTCCAGGAGATTTGCGGGGACGTGGGCTCCAGGATTTTCTGGGTAGGCACGGACATCACGTTCCAGAAGCTTGGCTCCAGCTACGAGGGGCAGACATTCAATCTAAACGGCCTCTCCCGCAGCTACGAGAGACTCACACTTCCCCTAATAGGGGACCACCAGCTCCTCAACGCAGCCACGGCCGTGGGAGCCGTTGAGGCCCTGAGGTTCCATGGTGTGGAGGTCGCCGGAGACGCGATTGCCCGCGGGCTGAGGGAAGTTAGCTGGCCGGGGAGGATGGAGGTCATGCAGACAAAGCCTCTCGTGGTGCTAGACGGTGCCAAGGACGTGAAAGCCGCTAGGGCGGTGAAGGAGGCGCTCCTCAGCGAGTTCACCTACGACCGCCTAGTCGCCGTCGTTAGCATCTCCTCCGACAAGAAGATAACCGAGATGATAGGGGAGATAGCCCAGGTCGCCGACCACTTCGTGATAACCTCGCACAGGGTCATGGGGCGTGCGGCCAAGTCTTTGAGGATCGCCGCAGAGGTGGAGAAGCACTCCAAGACCCACGAGGTCGTGGGAGACGTGAGGGCGGCTGTTACTCGAGCCATAGAGCTCGCTGGGGAGGAGGGCATGGTCATCGTCGTGGGGTCAGTGTTCCTCGTGGGGGAGGCAAGGGAGATATGGCATGAGCCATCTAACCCTTTCAGCCACCTCGAGTACTAAAGAAAGAGGTTAATCGAGTATCTTACCCTCGGAACAGCTCCGGATACATGTTCCTCGCGACGTAGATTATGGGCGCCATGATCAGAGTCGACAGCACCGTTATCATTAGCCTCTCTATGGGAGTGATATAGAACAGCCCCGAGAATATCGAAGTTATGACCGGGGACGGGAGACCTAGGACGGAGGGCCCCAGGGCGATGAAGATCAGGTTCCCCAACATGTGGCCCGCCATGGTTGCAGCGTAGCTGCTCAGTGCGATTCCCAACGTAAGCTGCCCCCTGTTCTCCGATTGCAGCAGGTCCGCCATCTTACCTCGGAGGATGAGGACTATCCCGAGTCCTATCAGGTGCCAGACGGGGAAATAGTACACGGCTCGACCTGTGGGTGTTAGATACCATCCCAGGCAGAGCGCGGATATGATCGCCACGGGATACATCCAGCCCCTCACCTTGAAGACCTTGGGGCGGCTCAATGCGGCGGCTATGAACGCTGTGACCGGGGCGAGGGGGATCATGAACATTCCGAAGCCCCCTCCCGACAGGAACTTGCCTATCAGCGCCCCGAGGAAGGCCGCCATCGGACCGTAGATGGGTCCCAGAAGGATGCCATAGCCCATCTCCAAGGCCCTGACGAGGTCAATGGTCCCAGTGGCTCCCACCATGGGGAAACCAGGGAGGAAGCTGCCCACGGTGTAGACCGCCGCCATCACCGCCATCAGAGTCAGCTTCTTGGTGTCAAGCGCGTTGGACATGGTTATTCCACACGCCATACTGCATTAGATCCTAGTATTTAAGCCCATTTTTCCACCTGAGTGTTAGACTAGCCCCGTGGAAAGAAAGATAAGCAAGATGCCGGTTCTAACAGTAAACACAGAGGTGTTCTAAACTCATAGAATATAGTGATACGGGACACAAGTTCCCTAAGGAAAGGCCGGTCCTAGTGACCTGTGGCCTCCCCTACGTTAACGGACCCTGCCACATAGCCCACCTGAGGACGTACGTGCCTGCGGATATCTTCGTCAGGTTTCTCAGGAAGATGGGGCAGGAGGTCGTCTTCATCTGCGGCTCCGACACCCACGGCACCCCCATCACGGTGAAGGCCGAGGAGGAGGGGATATCCCCAACTGAGGTGATGGAGAAGTACCACCAGCACTTCGTAGAGTTCTTCCCCAAGATGGGGATCAACTTCAGCAACTATGGGAGCACGGACCACCCCTCCAACCACGCGCGCACCATCCAGATCATCCAGGCCAACCAGGAGAACGGGTACGTCTACTCCAAGGAGATCAAACTCCCCTACTGCCCTAACTGCGACAGGTTCCTCCCCGACAGGTACCAGAGGGGGATCTGCCCCCACTGCGGTGCCTCCGCGAGGGGGGACGAGTGCGACCAGGGCTGCGGCCGCTACCTGGAGCCCGGTGAGCTGATGGACCCGCGGTGCAGCATCTGCGGATCTAAGCCTGAGATGAAGGAGACCAAACACTACTTCCTCAAGCTCACGGCCTTCGAGGACTTCCTGAAGGGCTACCTGCCAAACTTGGAGGGGACGGACATCGCCCGGAACTACGCCATCCAGTGGGTGGAGAAGGGGCTCAAGGACTGGAACATCACCAGGAACCTCGACTGGGGCGTAAAGGTCCCCGGCGAGGAGGGCCTCGTCTACTACGTCTGGGTGGACGCCCCCATAGGATACATCGCCTCAACGGAGGAGTGGGCGGAGAGGACGGGGGGAGACTGGGAGTACTACTGGAAGGGCCCGGGCCACCTCATCCACTTCATCGGCGGGGACATCGTCTACCATCACTGCCTCTTCTGGCCCAGCATGCTCAAGGGAGCCGGATACGACGTGCCCTACGCCGTCGCCGCCTCGGGGATGGTCAAGGTGGAGGGGAAGGTCTTCAGCAAGAGCCGGGGATACGTGATCTGGGTCGAGGAGGACTACCTCGACAGGGGGCTGGACCCCGACGCCCTCCGCTACTACGTCGCCTCCTACACGGGCTTCACACGGGACCTGGACTTCGCGTGGTCGGCATACGGTGACAAGGTGAACAAGGAGCTCGTCGCCACCCTCGGCAACTTCCTGTACAGGGCGCTGCTGTTCGCTCAGAGGAACTACAAGGAGATCCCCCAGGGGGAGGTCGAGGGCGAGGTGAGGGCGGAGGTCGAGAAGGCCATCGCCGCAATCAGGGAGGGGCTGGACGAGTTCGAGTTCAAGAAGGTCGTCGACTCAGTGCTCGCCCTGGCCTCCTACGGGAACAGGTACCTCCAGGCGAAGGAGCCCTGGAACCTCATGAAGACCGACCCGGAGGCCGCGCAGAACACCATCCACAACTGCCTCTGGCTGACCAAGGCCCTCGCCGTGCTCATGGAGCCCGTTATGCCCGGGAAGGCCGAGGCCGTCTGGGGGCAGCTGGGAGAACCCAGGAGCGACACGCCCCTCACGGAGGCCCTGGAGCCCTTGAAGGCCGGGACTCCCCTGGAGAAGCCGTCGCCCATCTTCGAGCAGATACCCGACGAGCTCATCGAGGAGCTCTCGGAAATGGTCGCCGATAGGATCGCCAAGGCCTCGGGCTGAAGGGGGTTAGCGATGCGGCTCCGTTTGGACCTCCACCTCCACACCACCAGAAGCGTGGACAGCTCCGTGAAGCTGGAGGACGCCGTCCGCAAGACGAAAGAGCACGGTCTAGACGGCTTCGCCGTCACAGATCACGACTTCCTGGCTGAAATTCCCGGAGAACTCTCCGAGGACAGCGGGTTGATCATCATCCCGGGGATGGAGGTCTCAGCCGACGGAGCCCACGTCTTGGCCTTCGACATCCAGGAGCCGATCCCCATGAAGCTACCCATCCCGGAGACGGTGGACCGGATCCACGCCCAGGGAGGCATAGCGGTCATCGCCCATCCCTACTCCGTATTCAGGACGTGGGTGGACAGCACGGAGATCGAGGGGTCGGGCTTCGACTGCGTCGAGGTGATCAACGCCCACCAGTTCCCCTTCGGATACACGCTGGCGAAGAACAGGGGGCTGGCGGAGAGGCTGGGGCTGCCCCAGACCGGTGGGAGCGACGCCCATACTCCGAGGACGGTTGGGAGGGCTTACACTATTTTTGAATCGGACTCCAGGGACGTCGAGGGGGTCCTGGACGCCCTCAGGGAAGGCAGGACCCGAGCCGAGGGCAGAGGGATATCCCTGGCTGAGAGGCTCAAGCTAGTAAAGGAATAATAAAAAAGGGTTTTATCGGAGCTGGAAGGGCTTCTCGATGTCGTAGAGGCCCAGCTCTATCCCCAGGGGCATCTCGGGGCCCGCCATGGGCTCCATCTGGTAGAGCTTCACCTGGGGGACATCGTATCCGCTAACCAGCTGGGGGGAGCGTATGCCCGTGAGGACCAGTGTCACCCTGAGCATGTCGTTCATGTCCGGGTCGACCCGTGAGCCCCAGATCACCATCGCCTTGTCGTCCATCATCTCCGTGATGCACTCGGCCGCCCTGACTGCCTCGCCGAGGCTCATGTCGGGGCCGCCGCTGACGTGGATGAGGGCCCCGTCCGCGCCGGAGTAGTCGACGTCGAGGAGCATGTGCTCCAGGGCGTTCCTTGCGGCCTCCTCGGCCCTATCCGGGCTGTTGCTCTGGCCCATGCCGACGATGGCGACGTCTCCCTTGGTCATGATTGTCCTGAAGTCGGCGAAGTCCAGGTTGATGAGGCTCGGGAGAGCGATGGTCTCCACGATGCCCTTCACCATGTTGGCGAGGATGCTGTCCGCGAAGGTGAACGCCGTGTTGATGGGCAGCTGGGGGACCAGGTCCATCAGCTTGTTGTTGTCGATGATGACGGTGGTGTGGGTCGCCTTCCTTATCTTGTTCAGCCCTTCACGGGCGTAGTCTAACCTCCCCTTCTCGTGCCTGAAGGGCATGGTGATGACGCCGACTACGATGGCGCCCCTCTCCTTGGCGATCTCCGCGACGACAGGCGCGGCGCCCGTGCCGGTGCCTCCGCCCATGCCGGCGGTGATGAAGACTATGTCTGTGCCCGCGACTAGTCTCTCGATCATGTCGGCGCTCTCGATCATGGCATCCTTGCCGACCTCGGGCATGTTCCCCGCGCCGAGGCCACGGGTGAGCTTCTCGCCGATGAGGAGCTTCTTGTCAGCATGGATGTTGTTCAGGTGCTGAACGTCGGTGTTGATGGCGATGCACTCGGCCCCACCCATACCAGACTTCATCAGCCTGTCTATCGTGTTGTTTCCGCAGCCTCCTACCCCTATGATGATTATCTTGCACTCGCCGGGTCGACGAAGCCCCTTGCTGTCTATTTCGTGGCGTGTCCAGCTCAACGCCTTCTCCATGAGAACCATTTTTCAAATGCCTCCAGAATACACGCCGAGGCGTTGTCCCCTCGGGTCTCAGATTGTCTCATCTGATCGTGTAATATCTGATCTATCGTAGACTACCATGGATGACCTAATAACATCTGGGGAACGAGAGACCTTACCTATTAACATGAACAAATAAACCGCTTATATGGATTTGAAATCTATTAACAGGGACATGCATTTTTTCGCGTTTTCACTCCGAAAGAGGGCGAAAAACGGCCCCTCAGGGGGATCGTTGTGCATAATTTCACACCAAAACCAACCATGATTTTAACATAAATAGGCAAAAGATGGAGGGGGTTTCCTTCGGGATTATCAAAACGAGGCATATGAAAACCCCTTATAAATTTTGTGAACCTTCGACTTTTTCGAACAATCAGAGGTAGCTCAGAGGCCCTGATCAGGCCTTCAGATGGTCTTCTAACACCTTTTATTTAGGGGCTCCTCCCCTCCTCAGAGAGAGCGTGGGGACCCTGGCCAGGATATTCATCGAGGTCTACGGCTGCAGCGCCAACATGGCGGACTGGGAGATGGCCGCGGGCCTCCTCAGTGAGTCGGGGCACTCCATAGTCCCGGATCCCCGGGGCGCGGACGCCTATGTCGTCCTGACGTGCACGGTCAAGACTCCTACCGAGAATAAGGTCGTCAAGCGGATCAGGGTGCTCTCCGAGATGGAGGGGTCCCTGGTGGTTGCTGGGTGCATGCCCAAGGCCCAGCGGGACCTCGTTGCGGAGGTCGCGCCCGGTGCAAGCATGGTGGGACCCGATGACCTTCTCAGCATAGTCGACGTGGTGGAGTCCGCCCTGGCTGGCGTGAGGCTTGAGGCCGTGGATGGTGGACCGCTGGACAAGTCGTGCCTCCCCAGGGTCAGGAGGAACCCGGTCATCCACATCGCCCCCATCGCCTCGGGCTGCCTGGGGGACTGCAGCTACTGCATCGTGAAACGTGCCCGGGGGAGGCTCCATTCCTTCCCGTCGGAGATGATCGTCGAGGACGCCAGACAGGCTATCGAGGGGGGGTGCAGGGAGATCTGGGTGACCGCCGAGGACACCGCCTCGTACAGGGACGGCGATGTCCGCCTTCCGGGACTCCTTGACTCGATAACGGGGCTCGAGGGGCGCTTCTACGTCCGGGTGGGCATGATGACCCCCAACCAGGCGGAGCCCATCTTGGACGACCTCATCGAGGCCTACAGGTTGGATAAGGTATTCAAGTTCCTCCACGTCCCGGTTCAGTCGGGGAACGACGAGGTCCTGAGGCGGATGGGCAGGAGGTACACCGTCGCCGACTTCAGGGGGCTCGTCGCCAGGTTCAGGGAGGCCATCCCGGACCTGAGCCTATCAACCGACATCATCTGCGGGTTCCCGGGGGAGACCGAGGGGCAGTTCGCCGACTCGGTGAGGCTCGTTGAGGAGATGGGTCTAGACGCCCTTAATATATCCAGGTTCTGGCCGAGGCCGGGCACTGAGGCCGCGGAGCTCGACGGCCAACTCCATGGGAGGGAGACGAAGGGGCGCTCAAGGGAGCTCTCCTCTCTGTGGAGAAGTCTGCTGGCCGAGAGGAATCAAAGCTGGGTCGGATGGGAGGGAGAGGCAGTCATCGACGAGGAGGGCAGGGACGGAACCATGGTCGGGAGGAACCTTGCCTACAAGCCCATAGTAGTGAAGTCTCCCGTGCTACTCGGGGACATCGTCACTGTCAAGATCACCGAGGCGAAGAGCAGCTACCTCTTGGGCGAACCTCTCCAATAAGTAAGATATTGATATCCCCCTATGAGAGTATAGCATGAGTTTTCAGTAGTTTTTATTAAAAAGCACGTTTTAACAGACCTTACGAGAGTTTCTAGGATTATTTCGGAGCTTTGGAGGGTGCTAATATTATTTAGGACGTGCACTCTCTTCTAGGAGCACCTCGAATTGGCATTCCTCAGGAGACTGCTAGGCCGTAAACCAGGGCGACGAGTAGTGTTGGTCACACCGCCCTCTTACTTCACAGAGACCATGATGCGTATGCCCACCTACCCCTTCTCCCTCGTCCCGGTCGTGAGCATGACCCCCTTCATACCCCTGGGGCCGGCATACCTAGCAGCGTCCCTCAGGAAGGCGGGGTTCGACCCCCGGGTCGTTGACCTCACCTTCTTCGACAAGCGGAAGGTGGACGTGGAGCAGGTGAGGGACGCCATATTGAGCCAGAAGCCCGAGGCAGTGGGGCTCTCCACACTAACGTGGACCATCAACCAAGTCTACGACATCGCCAACGCCCTCAAGGCCGAGGACGGAGACCTGCCCATAACCGTCGGCGGCCCCCACGCCTCCGCCATCCCCCACAGGACCCTGGAGGAGTGCCCATCCATCGACTCCGCGATCATAGGCGACGGTGAATACGCCTACAGAGACTACCTGAACCTCCTCTTCGAGAAGGGGCACTGCGATGAGATGGCGGAGCTCAGGGGGACCGTCTTCAGGCACGGCGACAGGGTCATCGGGGACAATTCCCCCAACTACATCGACGACCTGGACGCCCTCCCCTCCCCGGCCCGGGACCTATTCAACATCGAAAGGTACAGGGAGTTCTCCAGGAACTTCATCGCCAAGAAGACTCCCGTGGCCTCCATCATGACCTCCAGGGGCTGCCCCCAGGCCTGCGTCTTCTGCTACAGGGCAAGTAGCGGCTACAAGTACCGCTCCCGGAGCCCGGGCAATGTGGTCCGGGAGATCGAGCACCTCCACAAGCTCGGGTTCAACGAGGTCCAGATCCCCGACGACAACTTCACCGCCGACCGCCCCAGGGTCTACGAGGTCTGTCGCCTCATCAAGGAGCGGGGGCTGGATATGAGCTTCGACCTGCCCAACGGGATGCGTGTCGACCACGTCACCGAGGAGCTCATGGAGAAGATGTACAACGTCGGCTTCTATTCTATCCACCTCGGCGTGGAGTCCTGCGACGACCACGTCCTGAAGACCATACGGAAGGGCATCACAGTGGAGCAGGTGAAGAGGGCGGTCAAGATAACCAAGGACATCGGTTACAACATCATCCTCTACATCATCATCGGGCTCCCGGGGAGCACCGTGGAGGCCGAGGCACGGACCCTGGATGTCCTCCAGGAGATGGATGTCCCCTTCACCTTCTCCATCTGCACCCCGTACCCAGGCGCCCCCCTCTGGAAGGAGGTCGAGGACGAGTTGAGAGATGTCTCCTGGGACAGGTACGACGAGACCGATGCCACGGACCCCCTCTACCTCCCCGAGGGGATGACCCAGGAGCAGCTCAAGGAGTGCGTGGACAGGGCCAACGAGTACCTCCTCAAGCCCAAGATGTGAAGGAGCCCACACCACACGGGGGAGGGCTTAACGGGACTATTTCTTAGGGGGCGTCCCGGTGAACACGTTCGCACCGTACACGGGATTGCCCGACAGCCTCCTGAAGGAGTTGACCTGCCCCACGTGAGTTAGGGCGTCGGAGATGGGACCGTTGATGATATGCCAGAAGGGCCTCCCGTCGACGGTGACCTTGCCCAGGTCCTCCTCGCCCATCGAGCGGATGGCCTCCCTGAGCTCCCACATAATCTCCAGGATCTGGTTCCTGATCGCCTCGATCTCCTCCGGCTTCCGATGGGGCTCACCTAGCACCGAGATGCCCACCCAGTTGACGAGCCCCCAGACGTGCCTGACGAGCTCGGTTACGCTCATGACGTCCTCCGCCGGCCTGAAGGCGTAGTCCTCGGGTCTCAGGCCCTCCGTGGCCCAGTGGAACCTGAATCCTAGGCTGTCCAAGAGTCGGACCATTATACTAGTGCCTGTTACGCCCTCGGGATATTCAGGGATCTCGTAGAAGTGATTCATGGTTGATCTACGCCCCTTGAAGATGCTTAAAACCATCGTCTGGATCTCCATACGGAACTTGTGGGGAGCATCCTACCCTGCCTGTAGTCATAGAATAATGTTGGGGTAATGTCCCCGGACAGCTTTCAGGAGATAGGTTTATACGCTTATACACTTCAGCATATGAGATTTAACCTGGCCTAAAAAGAGTGTTCTTGAGTTGACAGAGAAACTGGAGACAGCCAACCCCTGGGAGCAGAGGGAGCAGGAGAAAGAGCTTATCAAGCTGAGGATGGGCAAGATAAAGCACAAGATCGCTATCATCAGCGGGAAGGGTGGCGTCGGGAAGAGCCTGGTGACAGTGAACCTCGCGGCCCTCCTCGCCAAGGACGGAAGGGAGGGCAGGGTGGCCATATTCGACGCGGACCTCACGGGGCCCTGCGTCCCCAAGATGATGGGGCTGAAGGGTGAGAAGCTCATGGCCGGCCCCCCGGGGATCTTCCCCGCGGTCGGGGCGGAGGGAGTCAAGGTCATCTCCATGGCCCTGTTCCTCCCCAGCGACGACTCCCCAGTGATCTGGCGGGGCCCCCTCAAGATGGGGGCGATACGCCAGTTTCTGGGAGAGGTGGCGTGGGGACCCCTCGACTATCTCCTTGTCGACCTCCCACCAGGAACGGGGGACGAGAGCCTCAGCGTACTCCAGCTCCTCCCGGAGATGGACGGCGTCGTCATCGTCACCATCCCCAGCGAGGTCAGCCAGTCGGTCGTCAAAAAGGCCATAACCTTCGCAAGGAAGATGGGTGTCCCAATCTTCGGGGTCGTCGAGAACATGAGCGGCATGGTCTGCCCCCACTGCGGTGAGACGATTGAGGTCTTCAGCAAGGGGGGCGGAGAGAGGGTGGCCAAGGAGATGGACGTAGAGTTCCTCGGGAGCATACCATTGGACCCCAGGATATCGGCGGACAGCGATGAAGGCACTCCCTTCATTTTGAGGCACCCCGACTCACAGGCGTCCAAGGAATTCACGCGTATAGTTGAGAAGATAGAGGAGAAGGTGAAGCAGAGATGAAAGTAGCAGTTACGACCTCAGGTGAAGACCTTTCAGGCCCCGTGGAGCCCCACTTTGGGAGGTGCCCACGTTTCATCGTGGTGGACACCGAGACCATGGAGTTCGAGATCGTCCCCAACACGGCTGTAACCTCAGCCCACGGCGCGGGGATCGCGGCCGCCCAGCTCGTGGCCTCTAAAGGAGTCAAGGCGATCCTCACAGGGAACGTGGGCCCCAACGCGTACTCCGCCCTATCATCGTCAGGGATAAAGATGGTGACAGGGGTATCGGGGACCGTGGGGGACGCCGTCAAGCGCTTCAACTCAGGGGAGCTACAATCCACAAGCGGACCCACCGTCGGCGGCCACTTCGGCACCGGGGGGAGGGGCGGAGAAGGCAGGCACCAGAGGTTTTAGGATATGAATAATTTAGAGTTAAACAATAGAAATGTGAGGAGAAGAAAATGGTAAAGATCGTTTTTCCTACGTTGGATGAAAAGGGTGAATCAATAGGACAGCACTTCGGGAGGGTCCCACACTACGCCTGGTTCGAGGTCAAGGACGGCAAGGTAATCGACCAAGGGGTCGTCCCCAACGACAGTGAGCACTTCGGAGGCGTGGGCCTCCCGCCGGAACGGATGGCCAAACTTAATACCGAAGTCATGATCGTGCTCGGGATGGGGGGCAGGGCTATCGCCATGTTCCAAGACATGAACATAGCTGTGCTACAGGCAACAGGAGCATCGATCGCCGAGAACATCGACCTCTTCGTGAAAGGAGAGCTGAAAGAGCTCACCGAGGGCTGCCTCCACGAGCATTGAAACCGGGTTAATGCAGGCCTAGTCATGAAGATCGCTGTCGCCAGCGGGAAGGGGGGCACGGGGAAGACCTCCGTGGCCGTGAACCTCGCCCTCTCTCTGGGAAAGGTTCAGGTCCTCGACTGCGACGTCGAGGAGCCCAACGTCCACATACTGCTCAGGCCAAAAGTCGAGGAGACCTTCCCCGTCGAGTTACTCGTACCCAAGATACTGGAGGAGCGATGCGACTACTGCGGCGAGTGCGCCAGGTTCTGCCAGTTCAACGCCCTCTTCGTGGCAGGCGAGACGGCCATGGTGTTCCCGGAGCTGTGCCACAGCTGCGGCGGATGCAGCATCGTCTGCCCCAGGGACGCCATAGTTGAGGAGCCAAGGCAGATAGGCAAGGTCGTCAAGTGCAAAGCCGGGGACATAGACCTGGTCTACGGGGAGATCAACGTGGGCGAGGCCCTGGCGGTCCCCATCATTGCAGCCGTCAAGGATCACATCGACGAGAAGAGGATGGTCATCCTCGACTCATCGCCGGGCTCCGCCTGCCCGTTGGTCGAGACCGTCCACGGCGTCGACTTCTGCCTGTTAGTGACGGAGCCCACGCCCTTCGGACTCCACGACCTCAAGATCGCTGTCGAAGTAGTCCAGCTCCTCGGGATACCCATGGGCGTGGTCGTGAACTTCGCAGGCATCGGGGACAGGGGTGTGTACGACTTCTGCGAGGAGCAGGGCATCCCCATAATGATGGAGATCCCCTTCGACCGCAGGATAGCCGAGCTCTACTCCAAGGGGGTCCCGTTCGTCGAGGCCATGCCCGAGTGGAGGCAGAAGTTCATAGATTTGGTGGGGCAGATCGAGGAGGTGGCGGCATGAGGAAGATGACGATCCTGAGCGGCAAGGGCGGGACGGGCAAGACCACGGTCGCGGCCTCCTTCGCGGCCCTCTCAAGCAACGCCGTTTTCGCCGACTGTGATGTCGACGCGTCCAACCTCCACCTGCTCCTGAAGCCCGAGGTCAAGGAGACCATCGTGTTCAAGGGGCTCAACCTCGCCGTCATCGACCCCGAGAGGTGCACGCAGTGCGGCCTCTGCGAGGAGAAATGCCGGTTCAACGCCATCCACGACTTCACCGTTGACAGCATCCACTGCGAGGGCTGCAAGGTCTGCGTCCAGGTCTGCCCGGTGCAGGCCATCGACTTCGTGGAGAGGATCTGCGGTCACGCCTACATCTCGGAGACCGAGTACGGCCCCATGAGCCACGCCAACCTGATACCGGGGATGGAGAACTCGGGCAAGCTGGTTACCCTCGTGAGGCAGAACTCCAAGAGGCTGGCCGAGGAGGGGGGACACGAGCTCGTGCTGGTGGACGGTCCGCCTGGCATCGGGTGCCCGGTTATAGCTTCCCTAGCTGATATCGACAAGGGCCTGGTTATTGTGGAGCCGACGCTATCGGGGATCCATGACCTGAAGAGGGCCCTCCAGCTACTGGAGCATTTCAAGCTGGAGTCCCTTGTCTGCGTAAACAAGCACGATCTCAACGATGAGAACACGGCGGAGATCCAGGATTTCTGCGATCAGAACGGGATCGACGTCATTGGTCTGATACCCTTCGACCCGGTGGTCACGGAGGCCATGGTGGCGGGGCAGCCCGTGGTCGAGTTCTCCCCGGACGGGAAGGCGTCCAAGGCGATTAAGGAAGCTTGGGGTAGGGTAAAGGCCCATCTGGACGCTTGAATGCACCCTCTTTTTTCTGTGTGGTGTTGGGTTCAGCGTTTACCCTAGCACTTGGGCGAATTGAAAAAATAAAGTAGGGGAGATTTTCGCACTATGTTTTTTTGAAGAGATGGTCTTTTGCGAACAGTGTTATCAGGATAGTCGCTGCGATGACGTAGAATGCCATCCGTGCCTCTGGGGGGTTCGGCGTGATTCCCAGCAGGAACTGGGCTCGTCCGATGAACAGGGAATACCTGGTCAGGACCGTGTACCCAAAGGCTGCACCGAAGCCGGCCATCATTGTGTAGCGGGCAAACTTCTCGATGTAGCTCATGGGAGCTTTATCCCGTGCCGGGCCTGTGAACCAGAAGTAGAGCAGCACGCAGGGCACCATTATGGCGATCATCGTGTTGCTGAAGCTCTGCAGTAGGTCGCCGGGCACCCAGAGTGAGAGCCTGGCCTGTGCCATGATCTGGTTGAGGAACTGGGTGAATATCACCGTCCTGAGCGCCATGCCGATTCCAGTACCGACGATAATTGCGAGGGTCCAGCGGTAGGCGAAGAAGTACTGCTTCGTGAACCTTGCGTACCACAGGATGCCGAAGAGGATGGCGATTATATACAGTAGCATCAGCGTCCCTGATAGGGACCACTTGTTCACCCACTGGTCTCGAAGGTAGTCGAGGTTGAAGGCTACAGCGTAGCCCACCGAGACTCCGGCGAATATGTGCTCCGCCAATCGGAACCAGGGGTTCTCACCATAGAGGAAGCTGTATATCGCTAGGGTGAAGAAGACCGCCGTCCAGACACCTATAAGTTCCCACATAGTTGTCATTCTAGCTTGCCTCCTTTCCTCTAGATGCGAAGTATGCTACGTTCCCTATCAATACTAGCAGAACCACCAGCAGGTGGGACATCGACACGGCGTCGAGTCCAGCTACAGCCAACCCCGGCCTACTCAGTAGTAACTCGTATTCGCCGCTAGCTGTGAGACCCGGCAGGAGGGCTGAAAGTTGGCCTGATGCTAGGTAGGGCGCCATGCCCGGGACCGACACACCGATGCAGCCAACTATGAAGGGCACTCCGAAGGGGTCGTTCCACTGGCGAAGCCACTCGGGTAGGCCTGGCGTTCCGGTTTCAATGGATATCACTAGATCCACGTCCTCAGCCGTACGTATATCAGCCATGATGGGATATTCGGACAGGGGTCTGTCCTCGAGGTAGTCTCGGGGCGTCTGACCCCACATGTCGGTGGCTAGAGCAGCCATGCCCGTCTCTGATCCCGGTACCCAACCCAGCTCCACCCAGTCTTCCCCGTACACAACGTTGTACTTCGCAGCAGGGTCGATTTGGCTCAATAGCGTGTCGAAAACGAGGGGTCCCTGGTTCCAGAAGGCCAGTACAATGATCTTCCAGTTTCTCTCTAGGCAGTTGTCCCAGAGGTGATGCATCGTAGCTACGGTCATTGGGTAGAGCTCGGGCATCCCCGAGACTCCATAGTCCATACTTACGATTATGACACTGTCGTCGGGTATGGCCTCGATGTAGTTGTACCAGGCTTTAGACTCCCTGCCTATCGGAACGGGCAGACCCAGAGGGTAATAGAGCGGGAAGAGGACGAATATCCAGGCCGCCAGGTAGATGTACCGGCGGTCGATGCGCTGCATCTTGTCAAGGATGGACATCCTATTCCTCGCCTCCTCCTCTGAGGTAGCCGCGTTCGATTCCCATGAGAACCCTCACGGCGAGAGCTATGGCGCCAAGTGCGGCACCTATCATCACGCCTCTTCCAGTAGCAGTGTTTGGGACGTCGAAGATCCAGTCCTTCCATGTGATCAGGAAGGGCAGTGAGGAAGTGAACAAGGGCGCATTTGACATCACGACGATGGTACCGGAGACCAGAACGAAGGCTGCCTCCCAGTTCCTGGCCCTGAATGCTCTGTAAGCAGCGGAGGTGATGAAGAAGGCTAGTATGCTGTACATTGTTCCACCCAGAGGGTTCAGTATGTTGTTGAACATGAACAGGTACTGGGCGTTTTTGAAGCCGAGGCCGAGGCTCTCTAGTGGGAAACCCACTATCGCCATTAAGACCATGAACACCATCAATACGACGCTGAAAGGCCAGTTTTCGCCTCGCCTCTGGATCCTCTTGCCATGGACTTGGCCGAGGGATATGACGCCGACGAAGACGGCCATGTTGACGACGAGCAACATCCACTCCCTCATTGTAGCCGATGCGGAGTCAATTACGGGTATGTTGAGGTAGTAGGGGATGACCTGTAGCAGAGTGCAGAACGCTGTAATCAGGATGGGTATCTCCATTCTTCTTAATACATTAGACATTCAATATCACATCCCGAAGAGGTCCAGGAGGATTGTTATCCCCGCCGTATAGGCGAGTGTCCCAAGTCCACCTAGTACGACAGCTATTATCCTGCCGACGTCCTGTCCTGCCAGGCTCGCCATCAGGGGGCCGTCCTTTGTCAGGTAGGCGCCAGCGGAGTAGATCTCCTCACCGATGAGACAGTAGTCTGATGTGACCAAGAAGAAGGGTATCTGAGATGTCTGAGCCGTGCCTGCGATCTGGAATGCCCCGACCCTGTTTCCTGTCTCGGCCAACTGCAGGGACTCAGCCCAGTACGCACCAATCATGATGTTTGCACCGGGTTTTTCTCGCATCATGAGCCCCATGTAGTTGGATGAGAAGCCGAACTGGTTGGATGAGAGGAACCTGATGTCATCTGAATCGAATTCGTCGGCTCTACCCGCCAGTTTGTACTCGGTCTCCACGATGTCGGCTGCGATTGGCCAGACCTCGGGCTGCCTTACGGGCACGATCACCCTTGCGTTGCTTTCTATCGCCTTCTTAGTCACGTAGCTAAGGACGCTGAGTCCAGCCAGTGTCTGGGGCCCTGACGTCGCGCCTCTCAGGTTGGCGATGCCGTGAGAGCAGAAGATGGGTTTCCCCATCTCGACCGCCCTCCCTATGGCCTCGTCGATGGCATCGATACCGGCGACCCTTCTGACCCTGGGGACCTTGCCCTTCTCCGCCGACTTTATGTAGTAAGCTACTGCTGCCATGATCACTAGTAAGCATGCTAAACCGAACAGTCTTCCACTTTGTAGAATTGCCATTTATCATACGTCTCCTTTTTTTTCTGTAACTCTTATCTATCATTAAGATATTTAACAATTCTCAATGAAAAAAAATATCAAAAAAGGCTTATCTTTACACGCATTTCTAGTTATTCTTCAGCGACTTGAAACACACGATTTACGGCGTCCTTAATAAAAAAAAACTTTATTTTTTAGTCAATATTGTTGTAAAACGGGTGGCATTTTCACAATTTTATTGATGTTCGTAAATAATTTTGTACGTGTTTAGCTCGTTACGCATATAAGTCAAATTAAATTCTAAACAGTGCTTATTTTAACATTTTCATGATTTATTTAGCAAAAACTAGATAGAATATAAATAAATCTCGCTTATTTTAATCTGAGCTAAACAC
>JADHWN010000009.1 GCA_016783455.1 Candidatus Bathyarchaeota archaeon | reverse complement strand
CGTTCAGGCGTATCGATCCCGCTGGTCTGAACGTAGAGTATCTTATCAGCCATGATTATCGTGATCTGGAGTGAACCGCCGCAGTTAAAGAATATGATTGCCTCCGCGCTCAGACTAACAGGTTACGCTCCACAAGTAGTGGCCAGCTCAGCTCTAAACGCACGCTAGGTCTTGAATCAAACAAGAGCCAAACGATGGGAAACTTTACAAGGTAAATATCCATCTCCCTTACCTGAGTCAAAATGGAGACCCGAATGTATAAGACGACCTGGCCTGAGGTTGAAGAGTACCTCAAGGAGAACGACGTCGTCATCTTCCCCGTGGGCTCCCAGGAGCAACACGGGAAACACCTCGCCGAGGACAACGACTCCTTCACGGCGACGGAGATAGCGAGACGGGTGGGAGAGAGGACGGGCGTCCTCGTGGCCCCAACCCTTCCCTTCGGCAACTCGGTCCACCACATGAACTTCCCGGGGACGATGACGCTGACCTTCGAGACCCTCGTCGCCGTCTACAGGGAGCTCTGCGAGTGCCTCATTCACCACGGCTTCAGGAAGATCGTGGTCATGAACGCCCACGGCGGCAACACCGCCGCCATCGCCCAGGCCCTCCGGGAGATAAAGGAGGACACGGGCATCAAGGTCTACTCCCTCATGGCCTTCCCGAGCCAGAGGGGCTTCGGGGCTGAATCGACACAGGTGATAAAGCAGGAGAGCGGAGGCCACGCATGCGAGCTGGAGACGAGCATCGAGCTATACCTGGGGCAGAGGGTGCTGATGGAGAAGGCCGAGAAATGGAAGAAGCCCAAGGGCATAACCGCCTTCGACGAGAAGTGGGGGCGCAAGGTGTCATGGACGCGCGACTTCGACTGGTCCACTGAGATAGGCTCCCTGGGAGATCCCGAGGCCGCCACGGAGGAGAAGGGAAGGCAGATGGTCGAGGCCACAGTGGATGAGATATCAGCCTTCATCGAGGACCTCAAAGCGCTATAGACATAATCTCAACCCTTTTTTTCACTAAATATATCGCGTTAAACTAAAGCCTATCGTAAAAAGATTTCACCTGCGTTAGTTATTTATAATTGGTAAATGTATAGTCAGGGCGAGTTTAATCTTAGATACCATTGACGCTAAGAGTGGTTCACCCCTCTCGCCTTAATCTCAAGAGACTCATGGATTTTTATTATCTAACCTAACTCTTCGCTCACACTCGTTATATTAAATACTCCAACAGGTGAATATTGACAGGTGTTCTTTTGGTCAGACTGCATGAGATAAGCTGGAGCGAAGCCAAGGCACTCTTCGAGAAAACCGACGTAGCCATCCTCCCCGTGGGCAGCACCGAGCAACACGGCCCGCACAACCCCCTAGGGACGGACCACCTCGTCGCTGAAGCCCTGAGCAAGGTGGTCGGCGAGAGGACAGGCGTTCCCGTCCTCCCCATCATACCTGTGGGAATATCGGAGCACCATAGGCAGTTCCCCGGGACCCTATGGGTCCCCCCACCGATATTCAGGGACTACGTAAAGGCCACAGCCCTCGCTGTCGCAAGCCACGGAGTAACCAAGATACTTATAGTGAACGGCCATGGCGGGAACACGGCAGCATTGCTGGAGACCGCAGGCGAGCTGAGGAGGGATCACGGAGTCTTCGCCGCAGTCCTCATGGCCTTCCCGCCTGCCATGATGAAGCTGGGGGGAGGCCACGCCGGAACCGGTGAGACCAGCGTCAACCTCTACTTCCACAGGCATCTGGTCAACATGGAGAAAGCCGTCGACACACAGCAGAAGGAGAGCCTCGGACCGCTTAAGATCGAGGGGTTCAACACCATCGGACCGGCCCAGTTCCCATGGGACACGATAGACCTGACGGACACAGGTGTACTCGGCGCCGCCGGTAAGCTGATAGAGTCCACGAAGGCCACGGAGGAGCTTGGGAAGAGCCTCATGGAGCCCTTCATCGAGGAGGTCTCAGTCTTCGTGGAAGAGCTGAAGAAGGCTGACTTGGACTCACTGCTGAGTAAATCCCATAAATAAAATCCCCCTTTTTTTAAGAGGGAGCCTATGTCTCGATAATCTCCACGTTCGCCCTCGGGACGATGACCCTCTCGCCGCTCTCCAGCTCGATCTCTATGACCCTCACCGAGGACTCGGACTCGACCTTCTGAAGCTCGATGGGTAGACTGACGACCTCCCCAAGGGCGCCGAAGTATGGCTCCCTGATGATCCTGATCTTCGTCCCGGACTTCATCCCGCTTGACAGCTCGTCCTCTGCCTCCGCGTCCACCGCCCTCCTGTGGGGTATTATTATCTCCGGTCTGAGGACCCCCGCCCTGATCTGGGTGGCCCCGTTGATGGCGGCCTCCTCCCCCTCGAACTCCTTGAGGAGGTTCAGGGTCCTGGGGCTCATCGCCATCTCCCCGAAGCCCTCTGTGATCATCAGTGTGAAGCCCAACTCCTCCTGCCCGGTGATGGCAACCCCGATCTCGTAGCCCAGGAGGTCCTCGAGGTCGACGTCGATGATACCGCCGGTCACGATGCCCGCCACGCCCGCCTCGACGGCGGCGTGCAGCGCCTCACGGGTCACAAGGGAGCCTCCGACCAGTATCTTCCCCTTGTGTTCTCCGGATATGTGAGCCTCAGTGATCTTCTCCGCTGTGTCCTCCGAGATGATGTGTATCTCTCCGTGGGCCTCGCCGCCCACACCGAATATTCCCTGGATGTAGGCCGCGTCTGTCTCGACGTAGGCGCCCTCGTCCTCCATGATCTCCACGACCCTCCCCCTGATGAAGGAGTGGACGATCACTGGCACGGGGTTCTCTCTCACTATTATCTGTCCGCTGACAGGTGAGATCGTCTCCACCGTGCCGTCGACGGGGGACTTTAACCAGTTCTTCCAGAGTCCGAACATGGCTGTGAAGCCTGCGAGGTCCTGACCCTCCGTGACCTTGTCTCCGACCTTGACCTTCATGTACTCCTCGAGGGAGCCCCGCTCTATCCCTAGCTTGGCTACGGCGTTCAAGACCTGGGGGTCGCCGGGGATCATCGCCCTGGCGATGGGTGTCTCGAAGTCAACCTCTTCTCCTACCTTAACTAGGACCTCACCGCGGACGGGTAGTCTCCTCAGCTTCCTGACTCTCAGTGACCTCTTGATCTTGAGCCCTGGCGTGTAGGCGTGGGCCTCCTCAGCGACCTTCACGTCTTCAGATGACATCTATGCTCCCTCCTCGAAGATCTTCTCGGGATACATGTCCAGCGCGCCGATCCACTTCAAGAGGGCTGCCTTTCTGGTCTCTGAGTCCTCTGGGAGTATTAGCGGTCTGCCCCTCGTATCTAGGACGACGCCCACTACGCCTCCCTCGATGCTCGTGACCAGCTCGTGTCCGGGTCCAGCGCCTATGTCGAGGGTCCTTCCCGGCTGGATCGTTGCCTGGACCACCTGGCGCTCCGGAAGGGTGATCTTCTTTACCTCTCCGCCCTTCAGGCTCTCTCTTAGGGTGTCACCGTCGGGCATCTCCAGGGTGATGTCTAGGGCGACCTCGCTGGGGTCTGGCTCCCCGTTTGGGGCCACGATGGTCCCCAGCCTTACCAGGCAGTCAAGGTCGAAGATCTGCCAGGCTGCATCCCTGTGGACGGTCGAGACGACCCCCAGGTGGGGCATCATGAAGACGCTGTCTTGGTACATCATGGTGACCCCTTCCGTCAGGAAAGCATCGTTGAGTATCATGAGTGACTGCGCCCTCCTAGGGGCGTGGGACAGGAGGCCTCCGGTGCCGGCGACGATGTCTATCTTCATCATGTCGATGTATGACTCCTGGGTCGCCTGCGTGGTTATCCCCCTGAGGAACGCCACGTCGCCCCTCACACCCTTGAGGGTGGTGGCGATGGATCTGTGGTGGACGAGTCCGAGGCGAAGGGCTTCCCTGGCCACGGCGTGCTCTATCACCAGCTCCTGCAGTGTCTGGGGGATGGTCGTGGGCCTGATCATCTTGTTCCTGAGCCGGTTCCTGACGTCGCTGCTGTCGATGTCGAAGGGGAGCCACCGCATGATGTTCTCCAGCCCCGTCTCCTTGAGGACGTTGCAGATGCTGTAGCTCATGCCGAGGTTGGCGCTGACGCTCCTGACGAACCTCTTGTCGAAGATCGAGTAGACGTTCGTCGTCGCCCCGCCGAGGCCTACTCCTATTACATTCCTCTGGTAGCGGTCGGCGATGAGCTGAATTGCTATCCCCTCGCCTGCGGGGGTGGGCATGATGTCGACGTCCGTCCACTTCATCAGCTTGTGGTATCCGGGGGCGTGGCTCATCACGTGCTCCATGAAGAGCTCGTGGATGGCCCGCCTCGCGGGCTCAGTGTTCTCCACCTCCAGGACGGGACGGACGTTCTCAATGCAGCTAAGCGCGAACTCGCCGAGGATGCCCTGGATGATATCCGTTGCGTCCTTGTTCCCGGCGTAGACAATGGGGAGCTGGTACATTGACCCGAGCCTGGGCTTCGGATCTGCCGACTTTATCAATTCGGCCATGTTAACGACGTGGCTGATGGTGCCCCCGTCGGTTCCCCCAGCCATGAGGATCATGTCTGGTCGGAGGTTCCTGATCTGCTGGATCTTCCTGTGTATGGGCCTCTTGTCGTTGGTGGCGAAGATCTCCATGACTATGGCCCCCGCGCCTAGGGCGGATCTCTCGGCGCTCTCGCCGGTCATCCTTTTGATGACGCCCGTGACCATCATCTGCAGTCCTCCTCCGGCGCTGCTGGTAGTGCAGTAGAGGTCGACGCCGCTCTCGCCGTTGTAGGGGGTGATTATCCCCTCTCCATCCTCGGCCAGGACCTTGTGACCCGTCAGCTCCTCGACCTCCCTAACGGCGTTCTTGACGCCCATGGTCACATCCTCGTAGGGTGCCTCTACCGTCGTCGGGGTCTCCCCTGCGACGACGAACCTCCATTCACCGTTCTCCATCTTCCTGAATAATCGTGCCTTCGTGGTAGTGCTGCCCACGTCGGTGGCTAGGATGTACTCCATCTCCTCGATCGGCTTCCTTTGCGTCATCTGAGAACTTCACCCAACCGCGTTCTCATGAAGAACTATACGGGTCGTCAAAAGCGTTTCCCTTTCATGCATAAATATTACCTTATTTTAACTAATTTTTATACATACTATCTATTATGTTTAACCCAACAGAAAAGCCATTAATTAGATCTTATAAGAGGCTTCATCCGAGTTAACACAGGTGTTGGATTGGCAGCGCGCGATCCCACGAAATCGTCGTGGAACCTCTGGGACGACCTCCCCCCTGAGGAGGAGGACGAACTAATCGAGAAGCTGGCCCAGAATATCATCAAGCGTAAAATGGGATTGTTGGCCCAACTCACCTTGGAGACGATAAGCCCCATCTCAAAGTTGGGGGCTGACCTGGGGATGACCCTCCTCGGACCCTACCTGGAGTTTTTCGGGGTTGAGAAGGTCACGGCGCTCTTCAGGAAGAGGGAGAACCTGACCCGCCTTCTGGACCGGATAGACGAGCTTGAGATGGAGAAGAGCAGGAAGAGGGAAGAGGCGAAAAGGAAGAAAAGGAAAGAGAAGAGCAAGGAAAAATGATGTGTGAATGACCCATGAGCGAAGCTAAGAAGGAGAAGGAGATGAAAAAGGAGTTCCAGAGGGCCCTGCAGAGCAGGATGACCCCGAACCTCCGTCGCACCCTCGCTGCATTCGACATCATCATGGTGGTAACAGTCCTTTTTGACCTAGTCTTCATGATGGGCTTCATCGGAGATGCCTTCGTCCAGCCCCTCGTCGTGATCAATCTGGTGACCATAGCCATAGGGTACACCTCCCTGACCACCAAGAGGAGGCTGGGGAAACAGGTCTCCAGAGAGGTACTCGGAGAAAACGGGGATCCAGACTCCGAAGGTGTAGAGATACTGGTGGACGACAGTTCGGAAGATGAATCTGAAGAAGCCAGATAGCCTGAGGACTACTATAGCCCTCAATAAGTGACCTTGTCAACGCTTAAACGGCTGTTAGACATAATTAATCTAGATAGTTGACGGAGGGACAGGAGATAAGCGGCATCGTGAAAGTGGTTAAAGACGCTGAGATTGAACTCGAGGAGCCCACCGTGATAATGGGCTTTCCAGGTCCGGGCTTCGTAGGCGAGACGACGACGATGCTAATACAGGACTCGCTGAAGATGACGGAGATCGCCCACATTGAGTCCGAGCTCATACCCCCCATGCTCGTCGTGGTAGGAGCTGGGACGAAGTTTCCATTCAGGATATACGGCGATGAGGGTCTGGATGTCCTGATCATCGTTGATAACCAGCCGATCCCGATGGAGCACCACAGGACCATTGCGAGAGAGCTCATGGACTGGCTCATGGAGAGAAACGTCGGCGAGATCGTGGCCTTGAATGGCCTCCCCATGGCTGACGAGACCTTGGAGGGCAGCGTCGTCGGATACTCCACCGACCAGCTGAAGCTTGCGGATCTCGGCAGGTTGGGGGTGCTCCCTTTAACGAGCGGGGCTATAACGGGGATGAACGCGGCGTTCCTAGAGCTATGTCAGGATAAGGGTGTGACATTCACGGGGCTCTTGACCCCGACGATGAGCATCAACGCCACGAACTGGTTGGGGATAGTATCCCTAATTGAAGTCCTCAATAGCAGCGTCGGATTTGACGTCGACACCTCCTCATTCGCAGGGATAGGGCGAAGAGAGCCGACGAGCGAATCAGCCGGTAGGAAGAAGAGCATCTTCGACATACTCAGGGGTAAAAAATAAGACAGCACTGGCTTACCTGTCTTCATCCACAACCATAGGGCTGCAGATGACCGTGCCAAGTTTCTCCTCGGTAACTTTGCCCTCCCTGTCCTTCTTGAAGAGCATGAGGTCCTGACCTCGGAGCTCGGCCTTCGCCCCTAGTGGAGCTACAAGCCTTCCAGGCTTTTTCAGCTGCTGTAACAGTTCACTTGGAATTGCTTCGGACGAAGCGGTGACGCAGATCTTGTCGTAGGGCGCCATCTCAGGGTAGCCTGCGTACCCGTTCGTGTTCACTACGATGACTTCGGGATACTCGGCTCTGGCGAGGCACATCTTGGCGAAGCTGTAAGCCTCCTCGTCTATCTCCAGGGTAACCACCCTCCCTCTAGATCCCACCATCTCCCAAGCCAGGGCTGCCCCGTAGCCGGATCCTGTACCCACCTCTAGGAACGAGTCACCTTTCTGGAGGTCTAGAGGCTCGTAGAAGAGGGAGTGTTGGTATGCCTGTGGGGTCCAGTCACCTTTTGAATGTGGGATCGGTATGGGTCTATCAGAGTAGACTAGGTGTGAAAAATGGGATTCTACGAACAGCTCCCTGGGGGCTCTTCTCATCGACTCCGCTAGTCTAGGCGTCCGGAGATAGCCACGTTTCAGGTATCGCATGACCATCTCCTCTCTTGACTGCATGTAATTTGGGACCGTCATTAGCCCTTCCTCGACGTTTATAATGTAATAGTATTAGGGTAAACTTCACGACTTCACAGTTATGGTAACAGACATTAGGGATTATTAATATAATTTTAATAATTTACTATATATATTAATATAATTCTGTTATTATTACACGAATTGTATTATAATTATCATATTTTATTACTATTTTATGATAACTGTCACCGTTAATCTATTATAATGATCATAAGACTAATGAGACGGGTAAACAGTGAATCAAAATGACAAATGCGTTATTCACATTACCAGGTTTTGCTGAAGGGAGACTCATCGGTCTCTTGCTTCTGATACTGATATTCGTTTTAGCCATAAACTTCATGGGAAGTGCAAAAGTTCCTTACATCCGCCGCGTACCAGCTCTCGATGCCATTGAAGACGCCGTAGGACGATCAACAGAGATGGGGAAGCCCGTCGTCTGCTCTTATGGCTGCGGTGGGTTCGACTACTGGACCATAGCTGGGCTAAGCATACTGGGATACGTCGCGAAAATCTGCGCAGAGACGGACACAAGGCTCATTGTACCGACTGGAGGGAGCGCCAGCTCGTACATCGTGCGAGAGGCTGCCGTCGACTTGGTCAGGAATGCGTACACGGCCGCTGGTAGGCCTGAGGCCTTCAATGAGGATGACATGCCATTCCTGAGTGGTGAGCAGTACGCTTACACTCCGGGCTACGTAGGCATCCTCGTTAGGGAGAGGCCCGGCACTATGGTCATGACCGGTTCGCACTGGTCCGAGGCCATGAACCTCGCTGAGATGGCCAACGCCGTCGGCGCCGTCACCATCACAGCCGGATGCTATACATCTAACATGGCGGCCCTCGCCTGTGCCTCTGACTACATCATGCTGGGAGAGGAGCAGCCCGCTGCAGGTGCCTATCTGTCAAGGGACCCCGCTCAGATGGCCAGCATACGCGTGCAGGACATCTACAAGTTTATCGCCATCGGCACTATCCTAGTTGGGCTCATCGCAGTCAACTTGGGCAGCGACATCATCAACAGGCTGTTGGCGACTTGAGGTGAAATGAAATGTCTTCATTCTTTAAGAGTCGGAGTGCGCAGATAACCGTTCTGATTGTCTCGTTCCTCCTTGTCTTCGTGCCGTACTTCATACCATGGGGGCCCCTAGACTGGCTCTCAGGTAAGCTGATGACCATCGCAGCCGTCACGAACGCCTTCACCATCGTGATCGCCGTCTACTCCCAGTTCAGGAGAAGCGGCCGATTCATCAACGAGAGGAGGAAGGGATGGGTCTACCATATCTACCTCCTCGCATTGATGGCGATAATGACCCTAAGCGGGTTCATCTTCGGTCAGCATGCGGGGGCGTACGAATGGCTCCTATTGGCTGTCGTGACTCCGCTGAGCTCAGTCATCTACGGGATCCTTGCGTTCTACATGTCCTCGGCAGGGGCTAGGGCCTTCAGGGCTCGGAGCCCCCAGTCTGCACTGCTACTAATAGCCGGATTCGTCGTCCTAATGTACCAAGCCCCGTTGACGGGCGCCTTCTTCCCCGGGATCGAGGGAGCGGCGACCTATCTAACTGACACCTTCGGAATGTCTGTCTCAAGGATGTTCTCCATCAGCGTCAGCATCGGCGCCATCGTTCTCGGTGTGCGCATGCTGACGGGGAAGGAGGTCGCGTTCTTGGGCTTCGGGGAGGGTGATGAATAGGATGTCTGACGAAGGCGGAATCTACAAGAAGATGGCAACATACGACAAGAGATGGGTATACCTCGCCCTATTCGCTATCGTCCTATACTCACTGATCCGTCCGATTGGGATGCCAATCGGGATCAGCGCCCAGACTAAGGCCTATAAGACGGAGCTCGATACCCTCCAGGAGGGTGACCTCGTCTTCAGTACATGGAACATGGAGTTCAGCGGCTACATGGAGCTTAAACCAGGGGTACTAGCCACACACAAGATATTCATCGAGAAAGGCGTCAAGCTTTGCATTGCCTTCGGGCACTTCGAAGGCGTAGCCCTCCCACCGGAGATCTTCAAGCAGTTGAAGAAATGGACCGACGACTACGACTACACCGAGGGAGAGGACTACGTCATCATCGGATACGTGTTCCCCAACGAAGCTGCAGTCGCAGCCCTGGCACAGGACTTCCACGCAAACGTAAGGGTCGACTGGAAGGGACAGTCCATCGAGGGCACCTTCCTTGACGAGATCCAGAACGCAGGCGACTTCGACATGATCTCGGACTACACTACCGGACTAGCCACAACAAACCTCATAAACCACGTGGTGCTGCAGTACGGCGTCCCCATGGTGGTGAACTCTATCGGCGTCTCGGTTCCCGGGCACCTAGCCAACCTCGACGCAGGCCTAATAACAGCGTTGTTGGCCAGCACGAGGGGAGGGGCTGAGCTGGAGTTCCTAATCAATTCTCCAGGCCCAGGGCTGAAGTCGATGGACGCCTTCACCTTCGGGCACTACTCGCTGATAATCTTCATCATCATCGGAAACATCGGTCACTACGGATGGACTAGGCGCTCAGGTGCAAGGGAAAGGACGGGGATAAGGTAGGAGGAAGATGAAATGAACGAGTTTTTAAGTTTTGCTGCAGTGGTGGTGGGGATATTCATATCCTTCGCCATGTACACTACCCTCTACGGGAGGCCTAACCCCCTCAGGTCATGGGCTGAGTTCTCATACCTGGGAGCCGGGACAGGCGTCAGCGTCGTCATCGGCCTAACCTACATCTGGAACACGGCCGTCCTCGGCATACAGGCGGGTGACTGGATCCTAATCTTCTCGATAATACTTGGGTTGATGATGCTTTTCAGGGTACATCCAACATACGGCTATATTTCGAGGCTGCCGCTGGCCTTCACCGTCGGGACGGGGCTGGCGCTATCGCTGAGGACTCAGATCTTCACGTCGTTCATCAGACAGATAAACGCGACGATCGTCAAGCTCTGGACAAACGTGCCACTGGACTTCCTCTACAGGGTAACCATCGCGGTCTCCGTGTTAACGATACTGACGTTCTTCCTCTACACAATGGAGCTGAGCGGACCGCTATTCTGGACGTCCAGAGTAGGCGAGTACCTCATGTACATAGGCTTCGGAGCCATCTTCGCCCAGACTTTCATGGGCAGGTTGGGACTCTTCATCGGGTATATGGAGAGCCTCACTACGCCTACTTGGAAGACACCTTACACCGTTGGATCGGCGCTGATCTGTCTAATAGCTGCAATACTCTTCGAAAGAACAGGCCTGGGAGAGAAACTTTCAGCAGGTTAATTCCCTTTTTCTTTTTTCATTTACACACTGCTAGGGTGGATGCTGTCACTGTCTCTGCGCGCGCGGCGTTAACACTCGATGTTATCAGTATATCCTAGAGAAGTGTACGATGAAACCTTGCGGGGGCTACCTTTTACTTCGTCCCACCGCTATGAGCCCTGATATCCCGGATAGCGCGAAGGAGATCAGTATAATCCAGTTTAACCAGCTCACATACATTGCGTAGGCTCTATTCTAGTCGTCATAACTCTGTTTGTATGTTCTTTACAGTCATCACATGCGCGATTTCACGAATAACTACCGTGATCTAGAGTGTACGAAGTCAAGGGCTGTTCCCATGTGGACCTTGGCCATCTTTACAAGGTCGTCTGTCGTGATGTGCTCGTCCACTCCCCCCATTCCGTAGACCCTGGGACCATAGGACACCGCTGGGACGCCGATCTTCCTCCAGAACCTGCAGTCGGTTCCCCCGGATGTGAAGCTCAGGAGGGGGTCAGTGCCCGTGATCTCCTTCGAATTTTTCCAGAGGGAGGAGGCTATCTCGCTCTGGCTCGAAGTGTACGTGGACTCGATGATGGTTGATTGATGCCTCCCCCATTCCACCGTGATCGATGGGTCTACACCGCTAATCCTTGACTCCAGCTCTACCTTCAGGTCCAAGGGGTCGATCCCCAGGGGGATCCTCATGTCGACCTCCGCCTCGCAGCGGGCGGGCACGATGTTGTCCTTCGTGCCCCCCCTGATGACCCCGATGTTCACGGTCACATGTCTGAGGACCTCTGCCATCTCCCTCGACTCGTGGCCGTACTGCTGCTCGTAGCCCTTCATCACCTCCTCGGTGAGCCTCTTGGTCTCAGGAGTGAATACAGCCCTCATCTCCCGCATCTCCTCGACCACTGGTAGGGCCTTTACCATCTTCATGATGGCGTTCTCGCCGACGTAGCCCGCGAAACTCCCGTGGGCCGCCTTCCCCGGGGCCATCAGCTTGAACGGGACCCTCCCCTTCTCGCCGATCCTCACCGTCAGTCCTGAGGGCTCACCGTTGAGAACGGCGTCTCCCCTGACGCCCTCGACATTCTGGAGCAGCCAGAGGGCCCCCCATCTCCCCCCGGTCTCCTCGTCGGAGGTCCCCGTGAACGTCACCCTCCCGGGCACACCCTCCTCCTGGGCGAGAATACCGAACGTGAAGAGGAGGGACGCGAGCCCCCCCTTCATGTCGCCACTCCCCCTCCCGAATATCTTGCCGTCGGCTATCCTCCCGGAGTAAGGTGGGACACTCCATGGTTCTCCCACGTCCCCTGGGAACTGGTCCAGGTGACCGTTAAGGATCAGGTGGGGGGAGCCCTCGCCCGAATGTGCTACGAGGTTCACTATACCTGGCTGGGTCTCGTATGTGTCGACCTTGACCCCCCTCTCTGAGAGACAGTCCGCCATGAATGTGGCCAGTTGAGTGGTGTCTCCGGGTGGGTTGTCACTGGGGATCTTAACCATGTTTGAGCAGAGCTCTACGAGTTCGGATCTCCTCCGTGATAATGAATCCAACAACCGTGCTTTTCGAGAAGGTGACATATTCGTCAAAGACGTAAAGGCTGAACAGGGGATAAGAATTGGGTTTCACGTAGTTTCTACGAGCGAGAGGCTCCTCGCGCACGAGTGCGTGCTACTCCAGAGCATGCCACACGTGCTTTAAGGAATCAAGATGGTGTTTTAATGAGCCTCATGGACGATTTTGGGAAGCTAGAAAAGATCTACCACCGTGATACTATCTTTCATCCAGTGGTCTCCGTGAATGGCTTGGTTTCTACACAGGAACGTCTCGCAACAGAGGCAGGCGTGGAGGTCCTCATGGAGGGTGGGAACGCAGTTGACGCGGCTGTCACGGTGGCTCTAACCCTGGCGGTCACTCTTCCCAACGCTGGGAATCTCGGTGGCGGGGGCTTCATGGTCATGCGACTTAACGAAGAGGTAGTCATCGTTGACTATCGGGAGAGGGCCCCCCTCGCAGCGGATGAGGGCCTGTTCCTTGGTGAGGACGGGAGGGTGGACGAGATGAAGCCGAGCCGTAGCTTCCTGTCCATCGGTGTTCCGGGGACGCCCGCCGGGCTCTCTTTGGCGCTTGAGAAGTATGGCACCATTTCGCTGAAGAGGGCTATGGAGCCCGCCATTAGACATGCGGAGAACGGTTTCCCCCTCTATCCCCGTCTGGCTGCGTCGCTCGTGGGGGCGAGAGAGTTGATGCAGTGGTCACCGGCGAGCATGAAGGTCTTCTTCAAGGAGGGTGGGGCTCCCCGCATGGTCGGTGAGACGCTTGTCCAGAGAGACCTGGCAAGGAGCCTGAGGGAGTTGTCCGCTGAGGGTCTTGACCATTTCTACTCAGGTGAGATCGGGAGGGCGATCATGGAGTACGTTCGGGGAAACGGTGGCATCTTCACGATGGATGATCTTGAGGGATATGAGCCGACGATGCGGGAACCTGTCTCTGGAACATACAGGGGCCACGAGGTCTACACCATGCCCCCTCCGAGCTCGGGGGGCGTACACCTCGTGCAGATGCTGAACATCCTGGAGGCGTACCCCGTCGGGGACATGGGGCACAACACGGCTGAGTACATCCATCTCATGTCAGAGGTCATGAAGCTGGCCTACCATGACCGGTTCATGTACCTCGGGGACACGGATTTCGTCGATGTCCCGGTGGAGGGGTTGACCTCTAGGGAGTATGCCGAGGAGCTGAGGGCCTACGTCGATCTTGAGAGGTCGTCGCCCCGCACGGAGGCTACCCCCGCTGATCCTTTCAGCTATGAAAGCGGAGAGACGACCCATTTCAGCGTGATGGACGGGGAGGGCAACATGGTTGCCAACACCTATACGTTGGCACTGGGCTTCGGCTCCAAGTTCATGGCGCCGGGAACGGGAATCCTGCTGAACAACGAGATGGGGGACTTCACGGCGCAGGTGGGCTACGTGGACGGCTCGGGTATGAGCGGTGGGGTCCACAACACGATCGCTCCCCTGAAGAGGCCCCTCAGCTCCATGACGCCAACGATCGTGACGAAGGGGGGAGAGCCCTTCATGGTTACGGGCAACGTGGGAGGTGGGAGGATTATATCCGGCACGCTGCAGGTGATGATGAACGTCATGGATCACGGTATGAACATAGCCGAGGCGGTGAGCGTCCCCCGGTTCCACCATCAGTGGATGCCAGACGAGCTGAGGCTGGAGAGGGGGTTCAGCGAGGACACCATCAAGCTGCTGAAGGAGAGAGGTCACAATGTCGTCATCAAGGGAGCCATGGGGAGCTCACAGAGCATTACGTTCGAAGAAGGAAGGTTCTTTGGCGCTTCAGATCCGCGGACCCCAAGTGGGTGCGCAAAGGGGTTCTAGAGACTTTTCGCGCACACGGCTGAAGTTATGATTATGCGTGAGCGTGCACACGTGAAAAAAACATAATTATTTCATGCCTTAATTCATTGGTGTTGATTCTATGCCCCGGAGTTTTGATGACATTTACCCGTCTCGAGGGGAGTATGATAGGTTCCATTTGGCTAATACTGCCTTTCAGAGAGTGCTGAGTACTGGTGAAAGAAGCTATTCGAATATTGACAAGAAAGTTGAGAAGATGAGGCAGGGTATACCAGGATTCTCCCTCATCGATTACTCCTTCAGTGACGCGGCTCTCACTGTGGCATTGGCCTCCCACTCAGGAAGAGGAAACATGAATCAGGGCTTCTACTCGTGGAAGCCCCTGGGAGCTACAGTCAAGCCTGAGGAAATACCTAGATGGGAAGGCACTCTGAAAGAAGCAGCCTCTGTTATCCGGAAGGCAGGTCTCTATTACGGTGCTGCTGACATAGGATTCTGTGAGCTGGACAAGAGATGGGTCTACAGCCACACCACAGATGACAGACCAATCGTCTTCGAGGATGTCGAAGAGGGCTACATCACCGATAAGAAAGTCGTCATACCGAACAGTCACAAATGGGTGATAGCCATCACAGTGCCCATGGAGGTGGAGGAGGTCATGTACGCTCCCACCGCCCTGACCCCGGTCGCGCGTATGGGTTACAGCAGGATGCCCATCGTCGCAGGAAGCCTGGCTGAGTTCATCCGAGGATTAGGCTATCACGCGATTCCAAGTGGAAACGACACAGCCATCAGCGTACCCATCGCCATTCAGGCCGGACTCGGTCACGTTGGTCGACATGGACGACTCATAACGTGGAATGAGGGCCCCATGGTTCGGATAGCAAAGATCTTCACTGATATGCCTCTCGCCCCCAGTCCCATAGCCCCTGAAGGCATCATTGAGTACTGTGAAGCCTGTGAGAAATGTGCCAAGTACTGTCCCAGCCAGTCAATACCCCTGGGTCCCAGAACCTATGAGGGCTTTACGGAAGCCAATAACCCCGGTGTATTGAGGTGGTTCTGTAACGCTGACACCTGCTATGAATACTGGCGGGAGATTGGTACGGGCTGCAGCGTTTGTTTCAGGGTCTGCAGCTTCACGAAGGAGAGAGGTGTCAGTCACAATATTATTAAGTGGTTCATTAGAAACGTGCCACAGCTTAACAGGTTCTTCGTCTGGAGCGACGAAGTGTTAGGCTACGGGAAAATGAAAGATCCGAAAGAATATTGGAAGGAATAATTCGAGCGCGCGCTCTGTCCGCCGTATTCGAGTGAACAATCATTTTTCGTCCGGAATCCTCTCAAGCTTCCATACCGTCCCTTTTTTAGAGATGCAGTGGATCCGGTATATGCTCTTGTCATCGCTCTCCCATGAAGGCTGCCCTAGGGCACAGTAAGCAGCATAGGGCCTCGCAGGGTCTTGTATGCCACTGCATAGTCCCTTCACATAGTCTTGAACGTGTTCGAAGACGTATGTGTCGCCGACGTTGTGCTCACAGACCCCGTGTTTAGACTCACAGGTTATTCGGACTTTTTGCGCCCACCAATTCTCAGTCATGTCAATCAGATAGAGACGTTATAGGGTCCTAAATAATCTCGCGCGCGAGCACGCGAGTTCTCCGCTGTCAAGATTTCGAATGTGTTTTACTCTTTCTATCGCTCCATGGGACATATCTGTTCTCATTGTCATCCTTTTCGGGGGATCTGACCCCTCTCTCGAACTGGACACGGGCGTGAGCGCGGTATGGGCCCTCGTACGGGGCTTTGATGTATCCCCGCTCCTCGTTGGGGGGCGCCTCCTGGTATAGGGGTTTGCCCCTCTCCTTCCAGAGCTCCAGTACCTGGCAGAGGGTGGTCATCTGCTCCCCGGGAATGGAGAGGCAGACCTCCGTGGGGTCGATGCCCATGGTGCCGAAGACCCCGTGGCAGCCGAGGGTGTAGCGGGGCTCCCCGGTGAGGTATGAGGCGACCCAGCTGGATGAGCATGTCCCGGGACCTGTCTCTCCGATGGTGGCCTTCCCCGTGTAGTACTGGAGGGCCCTGCTTGCCATGGTGGCCTGCCGCGGTGTGCATGTGATTGTGACGACATCTGGGTCGAAGGGACAGTCGTTCAGGGGTGCGATGGCGAAGTACCTGGTGTCGTTGGGGACGATGTGATAGGCGTGAATTAGGCTCCTCCTGCTGGCGACGGGGCTTCCGAAGATGCCGAGGCGGGCGGATTGTCCGGAGGCCGGGTCCGTCCTGGAGTGGGTCAGGCCCGGTTCCAGTCGTTCATCCAGCTCACATAGGCCCACGTAGGCGTCTCCGTTGCAGACAGGGGGGGCTGGCCTGCTCAGGTCCCTCTCGAGGATGTATGTCTCGCCTCTGAAGCGGGCTCTCTGCATGAACTGACAGTGGACCATCTTCAGCTCGCCTTTGTAGATGTATCTTTCGAGCTTCGGCGGGAGGGTGCTCTGCGGGAACCATGCCATTGCGACGGGGTCTCCATATAGCTCCAGCGTGTCAGTCAGGAACTCTCCCTGTCTCTTGGGGGGCCATTCGTACCACTCCCTGTCGTAGATGGACCAGTCGTAGTCGGACATGAATGCATCTCTCTACAACCATGACTAAAACGTTTATGCGCGCGCTGAGTTACGCGCGATTTATATATTGTCCTTAAAATTTTGTTAGACACCAAGAGTACCAACAATGAGTAAAGTTTTCTTAATCATAGGAAATTCCGGTGCAGGGAAGGACTCAATAATAGACGAGGTTCTTAGAAGGTTCCCTTCTCATATCAAGAAATTACAGGTCCCCAAGAGAGTTATCACGAGGCAAAGCTCTGACACTGAGAAATTCGAATCGGTGGATACAGAGACATTCTACAAGTTAAGAGAGTCTGGTGAGTTCATATTAGAGTGGGAGTCATACGAGAATTTCTACGGGATACGGCGTGAGGTATTGGATTGGCTTGATGCTGGTCATCCAGTGCTATTGAACATCTCGAGGAATGTAGTTCAAACAGCGAGAGAAAAGTTCCCTGACGTGAGGGTGATCTTCATCCGTGTACCCCTGGACGTGACAGCGGATAGGATTATTGAACGGGGGCGTGAATCCTACAAGGAAGTACTGAATAGGGTTGTCCGTGCTCAAGAGCATCAAGACTACGAAGGAGCAGATTTCATCGTAGATAATGTCGGCAACATCGAGGAGACAAGCCAAAAAGTCCTGGATTACCTTGTGGCGTCCCTTAGTTAAGAGTGCACACTCGCGCCATAATAGTCGTTTAAATGACATGCATTAGTGTAATGCAGATTTCATATTCAGTCTAAGACTCGGGCTTTAATTGCTTGACTTCGAACTCAGTACCTACATATGCGGTGTCAGCGTAACCGATGAAAAGTCCGGTCTCTATCAAGCCCTGCACCGAGTGGAGTCTGCCGTTTAGTTCACGTGGATCCTCGATGGGCCCAAATAATGCATCGACTAAATTATTTCCGTTATCGGTTATGACGGGTCCTAGTTTGTAGGCAGCCTGCCTCACTGTTGCTTTGGCTCCCATCTCGATGATCTTTTTCAGTGCTGGTGTGATGGCGAATGGGTGTACCTCCAAGAATACTTCTTGGCTTGTACCTAACGTGTCTGTTAGCTTAGTTTCGTCAACGATGAGGATGTATCTCCTGCAGGATGCTGCAACGATCTTCTCTCGGAGCATAGCCCCTCCGTGTCCCTTTATGGCATTTAGATGGGGGTCGATCTGGTCCGCGCCGTCGATACCTAGGTCCAACCGGGGATATTCGTCGAGGGTTGTCAGGGGTATTCTCGCTTTCACGGCTTCCTGGATGGAATGGTAGCTTGTGGGTACTCCCTTGATGTCCCGTAGTTGTCCGTCTTCCAGTTTCTTTCCGATGATCTTGATTGCTTCAGCAGTTGTGGTGCCGCTTCCGATACCCAGGACCATGCCGCTCTCAACTTGGTCTACAGCCTGGGCTGCTGCCCTTTTCTTTGCCTCGTCTATCCAACTCATTTTCTATACCTCTACACGCGTTATACATACTAATCAAGAAGCTCAGACACCATGCCCTTCCATTCGTCTTCGAAGGGTTGTGGGTGCTTCACCACTTGAGACATGTTTTCAGGGCTATAAAAATATCCACCATTTCGCGCGCGAGCAGAATAAATCTCTGCCAACCCTTGCGCTTGTTACTCAGTAAGTGAATGGAAAACGTTAATCCCCCATCTGCGTATTCATCACCTGAACTTTATGGCCAAATTGATAATCACCGCCGCGGTGACCGGAGGGGAGCCAGTCTCAAGGGAGATGACGCCCTACGTCCCATGTAGTCCTGAGGAGATCGTCGAGGAGACCGTGAAGTGCTGGGAGGCAGGGGCCTCCATCGTCCATCTCCACGCCAAGGAGCCCGGGACGGGGAAGCCGGCACCCGACCCGAACCCCCTCCTGAAGCAGTACATAGAGATGATCAGGGATCGCTGCGACATCATCCTCAACGTGACGACGGGGGGAGGACGACGCGCGACGGCTGAGAAGCTGGACGAGATGATCCGGGAGAGGTGCCAGCTGGGGCAGGAGATATCCTCGATGAACATGGGCTCCGTTAACTCCTGGACCCCGCCCTACAGGGGGACGTTCATGAATCAGGTGCCGACCATCAAGCGCTGGGCTGGCTATATGAGGGATGCAGGGGTGAAACCCGAGCTGGAGATCTACGACACCGGGATGATCAACACGGCGAAGATGCTCGCGGGTGAGGGGGTCTTCGAGGAACCCCTTCACATCCAGTTCGTGATGATCGGCAGGACCGGATTCTCGCCGACACCGAGGGCTCTGCTGTACTGTCTCGATGAGACGCCTGACGACTGGACGTGGTCGGTCTGCGCCCTCGGGAGGCATGAGCTGCCGATGGGGGCGTTGGCGATGACCCTGGGAGGCCACGTCCGGGTCGGCTTCGAGGACAACATCTACATCAAGCGAGGAGAGCTCGCGAAGAGCAACGCCCAGCTGGTGGAGCGGATCGTCACGATAGCCGAGGCGCTCAACATCGAGGTGGCGTCCCCCGATGAGGCGAGGAGCATCCTAAAACTGGGGAAAGGCTAACCGCGCGTACGCAACGGGGCATGAATTTAGATGACAGATCTCTGGTATCCCCCCGAATCCCTCGTCGAGAACAGCAACGTGAAGAGATTCATGGAGAGACACGGTCTCAACGATTACAGAGATCTCATCCAGAGATCTGTCAAGGACATAGAGTGGTTCTGGTCCGAGGCGGAGAAGGAGCTCGGGGTCGAATGGTTCCAGCCCTACTCAAAGGTGCTGGATACTTCAAGGGGTGTCGAGTGGGCGAGGTGGTTCATCGACGGCAGGATGAACGTGGCCCACAACGCCTTAGACAGACACGCCGCCTCCGACGCGAAGGATAGGGTCGCCTTCATCTGGGCCGGGGAGGACGGCACCGTGGAGAGGTACACCTATGGGGAACTCCACCAGGAGGCGAACAGGCTCGCTAACGTCCTCGAGGGCCTCGGAGTAGGGGAGGGGGACCCGGTCGCCCTACTACTGCCCATGATCCCGGAGACCATCGTCAGCCTCTACTCAGTTCTGAAGGTTGGTGCTATCGTGATGCCTATTTTCACGGGGCTCGGCTCCCCTGCCATCGCCACAAGGCTCGCGAGCTCAGGGGCCAAGGTTCTCGTTACCGTCGACGGGACCCACAGGCGGGGGAGGGTGATCAGAATAAAGGAAGACCTTGACGAGGCCACCGAGAGCGCTCCCATGCTTGAGAAGGTCATCGTGGTGAAGAGGGCTGGCATCGAGGTGCCCTGGAACGAGGGACGGGATATCTGGTGGGATAATGCCTGCTCCTGTCAGTCAGCGAGTTATGACACCAAGCCGGTGGACCCGGAGCACCCCGCCCTCTTCCTGTATACCTCGGGGACGACGGGGAGACCGAAGGGGGCGATCATCTCCCACGCTGGAGCCCTTCTCCAGAGCTCCAAGGAGATCCACTTCAACATGGACCTGAAGCCGGGGGACGTCCTCATGTGGATCACGGACATCGGCTGGATGATGGGGCCCTGGCAGATAATAGGAGCCCAGAACCTAGGGGGCACCCACGTCATCTTCGAGGGCACCATCAACTACCCTGCGCCGGACAGAGTCTGGTCCATGGTGGAGGAGTTCGAGGTCACCCACCTCGGGGGCTCCGCCACCGCCTATAGGATGCTGAAGAGCCTCGGGGACGAGTGGGTGGAGGCCCACGACCTGGGCAGCCTCAGGGTGACTGGGAACACAGGGGAGCCCATCGACCCCGACACCTGGACCTGGCTGATGGAAACCGTCGGGGAGGGCAGGTGCCCCCTCATCAACCTCTCCGGGGGCACGGAGATCTTCGGCTGCTTCCTCCTTCCCCTCCCGATCATGCCCTTGAAGCCCTCCACCCTCGGGGGTCCCGGCCTCGGGATGGCAATCGACGTCTTCGACGACGACGGCGAGCCGGTCAGAGACGAGGTGGGCTACTTGGTCTGCAAGAAGCCAGCGCCCTCCATGACCCGGGGCTTCTGGAACGAGCCGGAGAGGTACATCGAGACCTACTGGTCCAGGTGGCCCGGTGTCTGGTTCCACGGGGACTGGGCCTCCGTAGACAAGGACGGATACTGGTTCCTTCACGGGAGGACGGATGACGTGATCAAGGTCGCAGGGAAGAGGCTGGGCCCCGCTGAGGTGGAGTCCATCATCAATGAGCATAAGGCTGTGCGGGAATCCGCGTGCATAGGTCTCCCCCACGAGCTGAAGGGGGAGGTGCTGGCCTGCTTCGTCGCCCTGAATCCAGGTCATGAGCCTAGCTTGGGGCTGGTGGAGGAGATCAGGGGGCTCATCGTGGCCTCGATGGGGAAGCCCTTCGCCCCGGAGGACGTGTTCCTCGTAAGGGATCTGCCGAGGAACCGAGCTGGGAAGATCATGAGGCGGATCGTCAAGGCCGTCATGACGGGAAGCGAGCCTGCGGACATATCCGTGGTTGAGAACCGGGAGTCGCTGGACGAGATCAGGAGCACGCGCGAGCACAAGCGTTATCACGTCTAGAAAGCAGTCTAAAACTGTGGTTAGTGTGTCCGAACCAGGTTTCTCCAACATCTTCGGCAGAAGCTCAGAAGACCTCCACAAGATCGTGAAGGCGGAGGGTATCTACGTCTATGACTCCGAGGGGCGCAGATATATCGACGGGAGCGCAGGCCCCATCTGCGTCAACATCGGCCACGGCGTGAAGGAGGTAGCCGAGGCCATCGCGAAACAGGTCTCTGAGATCTCCTATGTCCACAGCGGCCACTTCTACACAAAGTCGGTGACGGACTGCGCCGAGAAGCTGGCCAGCCTCGCGCCCCCTGGGTTGAGACGTGTCTTCTTCTGCTCCGGCGGGTCCGAGGCCACAGAGGCGACGGCAAAGATGGCCCGGCAGTACCACCTGGAGAACGGTGAGGCGACCAGGTACAAGGTGATCGCCCGGTGGCAGAGCTACCACGGGAACACGCTGGGGGCTCTCTCCATGTCGGGGAACATCGCCCGTCGCAGCAGGTTCGTCCCCCTCCTCCTGGACTTCCCGCACATTCCCCCGGCGTACTGCTACAGGTGTTGGTACGGGAGGAGCCGCGGTGAGTGCGACTTGGAGTGCGCCCGGGCCCTTGACGCGACGATCAGGGCGACAGGTCCGAAGTATGTGTCGGCGTTCATAGCCGAACCGGTGGTGGGAGCGACCTTGGGCACCGTCCCGGCGGCGGAGGGCTACTTTCAGCTGATCAGGGAGATCTGCGACGAGCATGGCGTCCTCTTCATCGCTGACGAGGTGATGACGGGGCTGGGGAGGACCGGCAAGATGTGGGGCCTCGATCACTGGGAGACCGTGCCAGATATCATCGCCTCCGCCAAGGGCCTCGCCAGCGGCTACCTACCTCTCGGCGCTGTCATAGCCTCCGAGAAGGTCTTCGAGGCTTTCTCAGGAGGCTTCGCCCATGGTCACACCTATGGGAGTCACCCCGTCGTCTGTGCAGCCGGGGCTGCAGCGCTTGATTATCTAGTGAAGCATAAGCTCACTGAGCGCTCAGCGGAGCTGGGAGTGTACCTCCACGAGAGGCTGCGTGAGCTCTATGAGCATCCTACCGTCGGGGACGTCAGGGGCATGGGGGTATTTGCTGGCGTCGAGTTCGTCAAGGACAAGGAGACCAAGGAGCCATTCCCGCCCGAGGTTTGCCTCACACAGTTGATCGTGGAGCAGTGCTACCGGAACGGGCTGCTCGTCTACCCCGGCTACGGCACCGTGGACGGCGTCAAGGGCAACCACATTCAGGTCGCTCCACCTTTGGTAGTGGAGCGCTCAGAGATAGACGAGATAGTCGACCTGCTGGACAGGTCTATCGGAGAAGTTGAGAAGGAGATTAAATAGGATCCATATGCGTAGCAAGCTAGACATCTGTGCGCGCAATAGGCTGATCCGATTAATGACCGCGCGCGAGAAATCCTTATTTCTCGGTGGAGAGTGACGCCGAGTACTCGTTATGCTGCCTCAGGATCATCTGTTTCACCTCGTCGGGATAATCGACGACGAGCATATCTCTTACCGTATCAGTGACCTCGCCGGTCTCAGCCAACGTCCTCCCCGCAGTCTCCACTGCGTCCAAAAAGCCCTCTAGGTACTTTCTGCCCTCTTCATTGGCGATGATCTGTGCCGCGGGCAGGAAGATGTGGACCGCTTCTGGATACAGCCCCTTCGCCTGCCTGAAGTTCACCAGGTCGGGAAACCCGCAGACGGCGGCCAGCACGATCACCTGATTCTCGTTTCTGGATCTCGCTGGATGGTGGGTATCCCCTTCCTCGACGTACATCTCCGGCATGGCGAGGGGCAGCGTCCGCTCCCGCAGTCTCTGGAGGTAGTGGATTATGTTGTAGTGGTAGATCGGTGTGCCGAGGTACAGAACGTCCGCCTCGGCTATCTTGGGCAGCAGCCAGTCCATGTCGTCCCTCTGAGCGCATCTCCCGGGGGTCACCCACCAGCAACTGAAGCAGCCCACACAGCCTTTGATGTCGAGGTCGGTGACGTAGTGTCTCTCGATCTCCGCCCCCGCCTTAGAGGCGCCCTCGAGGAACTTGTTCATTAGTACCTCCGATACTCCGTTTGCCTTCCTGGGGCTTGCGTTGAGCGCGAGTACTTTCATAGAACTCAGTTAGGCATATGTCTAATCACGCTAAATAATTTACGCACACGAACAGAGGGCGTTTTCGCGCGCTAGTTTCTGGGGAAGAGTGGTCTCCAGTCTGCGGCTCTCGCGATGAGGGCCTCCTGTTCATCCCTGTCCATAGGTTTGTAGTTCTCGGCTGCGTCTATGGTCATCTTGGCTATCTCCATGTCAGAGGAGGTCGCGGCGGTCGTGAGGGGCTGCGAAAGGGTGAACCGTAGGGCCTCCTTGATCTCATTTTTCGCTGTGAAGGGCTGGTACCAGCAGTCCCGGGTCCTCTCGCCTGGGTAGGGGCCCTTGGCCACCGCCTTCATGGCGATCACCCCGATGTCCCGCTCCTCCGCCGCGGATAAGACGGGGCGGAAGTCGTTTCCGGGTTCCGGGTGGGCGCCCAGGACGTAGTTGACGGGGAGGAGGATGGTGTCGAGGTCCATGAGCTCCAGGGCCCGGAGGATATTCTCTGGGTTATGGCTCGTGATCCCGATGTGGTTGATGAGCCCCTCCTCCTTTGCCTCTTGGAAGGCCTGGAGGGCACCGCCCTCGCCGACCACCGTGTTGAGGTCCTCCTGGGTGTCCAGCCCGTGGAACTGGTAGAGGTCGAGGTGGTCCGTCTGGAGGCGTTCCAGGCTGCTCCTGAGCTCCTCGGCGGTCTCCTGCTTCGTCCGTTTTCCCGTCTTGCAGGCGAGGAAGAGGTCGTCCCGGTACTCCCTCACCCATTTCCCGAGTCTCGCCTCGGCGTTGCCGTAGGTGGGGGCGACGTCGATGTGGTTCACGCCCCGGTCAAGGGCGTGCTTGATGAACTGGTCTCCCACATGGGTCTCGATGGGGTAGATGAAGACGGCTCCCCCTAGGGTTGCGATGCTGCTCCTGTGGTTGGTCCTGCCCAGAACCCTTTTTTCCATATTTGAGTGTAACAGAACCTCTCTTTTATAATGTGCGCATGAAACCTATACCTTACTCACGCTGCGCGCGCAACTTGCGGCTTGCTACATATCTACTTTGATATGAAGTTTCTGCGTGAGCTCCTTGTAGCGGTTCCGTATAGTAACCTCAGTTATGTTCCCCGTCTCAGCGTACTCGTGTTGAGTACGTTTCTCGCCCATCAGCACACTCGCGATGTAGGTGGATGCAGCCGCCATACCAGCCGGACTCCGACCATTCGTCAACCCGAGTTCCATAGCATGGTCCAATATACCCAATGCTATGCTTTCCGTGTCACCGGATAGGGAGAGCTGGCTCACGTACTTGGAGACGTAGTCGCGAGGGTTTGAGCGGGGCACCTTGGCGTTCAGTCTCCTCATCAAGTACCTGTATATACGCCCTGTCTCCTTCTTGGATAGCTGAGTTGCCGTGGCGACCTCCTCGATGCTCCTCGTGATGTTGCACTGACGGCAGGCAATGTAGAGGGAGGCCGCAGTGACTCCCTTGATGGAACGACCCCTTACTAGGCGTTTCTTCACTGCCTGACGATAGATGAACGCTGCAGTCTCGATGACGTTCCTAGGGAGATTCAGTTTGAATGCTGCCTTTGTGAGCTCCGAGAGTGCATATGCAAGGTTCCTGTCCGATGAGCTTGAAACCTTGGACCGGCGATGCCACTTACGGAGCCTGTAGAGCTGGGCCTTCTGATGGTCGGAAAGCCTCTGGCCTCGGCTATCTCGGCCGCTCGTGTCGATGGTGGTTGAGAGGCCTACGTCGTGGATTGTCCAAGTGATGGGAGCTCCGACGCGAGTTCGTTTCTCAAGTTGCACGTTGTCGAAGGCCCTCCATTCCGGTCCGTAATTTAGAAGAGATGTGGATATGACCAGGCCACAGCGTTCGCAGATGAGCTCTCCCGCTTTGAGGTCACGGATGAGATGGACGTCCCCGCAATCGGGGCACCGTGTAATCGTATCCGCCTTTATCATTTCATCAAAGACCTGTTCAGATTGGTTTTACCCATGCGCGCGTGAGAGGCTGCGCGCGCACCCGAGCGTGTATTAGTCGTGCGCGCGAACTATTCGAGGAGCTCTTTGGCTGACGCAACGAGCTTGGCCGCCACCTTTGAGGACATACCTGTCTTCTCTGATACAGTATCCGCGTCAACAGTGGCTATCGATTCCACAGTGTCGAACCCGGCCTTCCTAAGTTTCTCCTCAGTCGCCTTGCCCACGCCTTTGATTTCTCCGACCTCCATAATTGAAGCTTCAGGACTCTCAGCTTCAACGGGTTCGTCTGCTGGTGTTTCTACGGGTTCGTCTTCTGGCGTTTCAGGTAGAATTTCGATTTTAGTCGCTTCTTTTCCCTTAGGGGTTTCAATTAGTTCGAATTCTACATCCTTGCCTATTTCGGGTTGGGCTACTTCCGGGTAGCTTGATACATGGAAAAATACTTCGTCCTGACTATCCTCAGGCGCTATAAATCCGAATCCTCTGAACGAGAAATACTTTATGATCTTACCTTTCATTGATAAACACTCTCCTGAGTAAAGGTAACTACAATAAAATACCTTGTGGTTTTGCGCGCGCTTCGTGTGCGGGTAAAATAATCAGCATTTATACCTCAAGGATGCCTCTTGCCCGTTCAGAGACCATCCACCGAACATACTTTCCCCGCCCTTTTCGGATGAGCACACCGTATCGCAAGAGCCTATGACGTTCTGAGAGGTTGAAAACTTTCGATGCAGATGTGCCCTTTTGGATCCTTCTCAGCTCTTTTTCGTGGTAGTTGACTTGATTTGTGAAGCTTAGCTCCTCAAAGTTGCTGGACTTTTCTGGATTCAACTCGTCAACGACCTTGTAAGATATAGCACTTGATGGTATAATAGGCGTTCTGGAGTAAAATCATGGCGTTTCGCCTTCGCTTTGGAAAAAATGAGCCGGCGTATGCAGAAGGTAGAACGCTAATAAACCGCGCGCGTGATAAAGGGAGTAGATGTATTTTTACTTCAATGTTTTTTTTGAACAATTTTTATCGTGCTGACGTTCCTTATCCGTCCCTCAGATTCAAGCTCTCCAGTTCCGATCTCTATATTCTCAACTGTGAGATTTTCCATGAACCTGATCCTCGTCACCTCCGCCGCATCTACGGCTGTGTTTAAGGCACTGCCTCTTGCTTTCTACGCAACACTGCCCCCTCGTCATTCAGTGAGGTAAGACCAGCCAAGCAGTAGCTCATAACCGGTTTGCTTCCTCTGTAAACGACGTTTTCGACTGGCATTTTTCACCGCGTCAATCGGATAAGAGCTATTAAGCTTGGGTTAGATGAAGTAGACGTGAGCGAGTAATGGCTGAATATGTGAAAAGACTTCATAGGAGACAACCTGATCAAGAGGAGTACTATCACTGGAAAACAGATTGCCCTGACTATCCTCGAAGAGGTAAGGAGATCCTGATGATATTCCCCGACAGGCCTCTTCACATTCCGCCGTGCCCAAGATGTACTCAGCTGGATGAGGATGAAAGATCTCAACGTGCGCGCTCTCCCTAGAGTGTTCGTCACCTGGCAACCATACTTCGCGAGTGTATTGTATGAAGATGGGTGTTCCTTACACTACTGAACCTTGAGTGTGGTACGGAATATTTTGGTGCGATGTATTAATTGTAAGGATCTACATGTGAGAAAAGGTAGATTCACCACGTATTCTTGTTTATTTCTACGGGACTAATTTGGATGTAATTGATGTAGAGTTTCGTTGCCGATCCTTCGAATCATTCACACGCAAGCGCGGCTAAATGTAGCGTGTGCATTATGTTTTAAAGGCGCGCGCGCTTCGAGCGGATCTCGGGTAGCTGGGACGAGGTTCTTTTACCCATCCTTTTATTCATCAAATCGTTCTATCTCACGCCTTGTTCAGGTTCATGCTCGCATCGCTGGAACGTTACTCGGATAGCGTGTTCCGTACCCTGTGCTATAGCCACGGCGCAGACCTGACTTTCACCGAGATGGCCCACGTGGAGAGCTTCCTGAGGAGGAACAGGGTGTCGCTTGAGAAGATAGAGCCAAGGGACGCCACCCCTGTTCAGATTCAGGTCTTGTCCGGCAACGAGGGTAGGCTTGACCGTTTTCTGTCGAGTTTCAAGCCATTTGATGGCTTCATGGGGTTCAACCTGAACCTGAGCTGCCCCAGCAAGGACGTCATCAGGCAGGGTAAGGGTGCCGCCATGGTCAAGAGGGCCGAGAAGACCGCGAGGCTTGTGTCGACGATAAGGGACCACGGGCACCCCGTCTCCGTCAAGATCAGGCTTGGGTTGAACCAGTACGAGAAGGACAATAGGCTCTACCTCAATAACCTGGGAGGGGTTGACCCGGACTTCTTCGTGGTCCACGCCAAGCATGCGGCTCAGAGCTCGGATGAGAAGGAGGATAACTCTGTCTACCCGGAGTGCGTTGAGGCTGCGAGGGGGATCCCTGTTATCGCCAACGGGGGGATTGAGACTCCGGAGATGGTTCAATCGCTAGTGGAGATGGGTGTCGGTGGAGTGATGATGGGGCGTCCCGCAATGGGAAATCCCGCGATATTTGATTATATGAAAAACGAGCTGGGCGTCAATAATCCACCCAGGCCAGTCCCAACGACCGATGACCTGAAGCAAGAGTACGATGATATCTCTGAGGCGATTGGCGGCTCCGAAGAGTACAGGTCCCGGTTCCTGAAGGTAGTGGGGGAGACTCGGCCCCACTACTAGTATGTTTGGGGTAAAATCGTAAACCCCCCACCGTGTGCGCGCAATTTAGATGAGGAGTTTCCCCTTGTCGATGATCGGCACTCCATCGATCTCCACCCTTGGCTTTCTCAGAACGATGTCTAGGTGAATGTTACAGGGAACAGCGGGAGTGCAGCCCCTGCCATAGGCCACATGAACGTTTCCGAGACGCTTCTTCTCCTCCGAGAATTCTCCTGTCTCACGGCAAAGAGGATTAGTGCCGAGGGCGAACTCCCCGAAGTTATCTGCGTTGGGGATGTTCTCGATGAGCCAGCGGAACTTGTCCGCGTCACCGCCCTCTCCGATGGCCTCCACGTACTTGCCTTCCTCTACGATCAGCTTCAACGGCTTGTTGACGGAGTCCCACGGGTAGTTGCCGTAGACTCCTGTGCTCTCCCTGACATGGTTCATGGGTCCATCCGCGACTATGACGCCGTTGGCGGAGCCCAGGACGGGGTAGATCTCGAACTCCCCGTCGGGCGTGCAGCCCGATGTGCCGGGCTTGTCCGCCATCCCTGTGTAGTTGATGTTCCTGGCGCCTTTGACGTTACATCTCAGGTCGGTGCCCAGCTTGCTGGTGCAGTGGACTTCTCCTTCTCCCTCCTCCACGTAGGGTCTGATCCTCTCCCCGATGTCGTGGAAGACCTTTGGGTCGCAATCGGTGCCTCCTCCGATCATGCTTCTCAGGGTCCTGCACTCCAGGGTCATCCGACGTGTCTTCTTGTCCTCCATCATCTGAGTGTACTCAGGTGGGACATCCGGGTATAGGGAGTATCCTACGTCGATGAACAGGTCGGTTGCCAGAAGTGCTTTCTTGGCTATGTCCGTCAGGATCCTGGGGCTGGATTCATCCATCCAGGAGTCTTGAACAAGCAGGTTCCATCGAGCGCCCGCTGCTGCGGCTGCCTGCGCGAGGCTCATGGACATCTCAAGCTCTGTTTTGGTGTCCGTGAGGATGAGTACCTCCTCGCCGGGTTTGACCGCGCATCGCTCGTTGATGATCTTGTGGGCGTACTTGGCGGCTTCAATCTTTAACCAGAATGGGGTTCCACCTACTAGAGACATGATTATCGCATAATCATATTTTATTGAAATATAAGGCATGGGTGCATGTTGACGCCCCGTGGACATATTTCGGGCATCTGAAACTCAGGAACGACTACAATATGAAAATGGAGTTTCTTAAGCGCGCGCGATACCTGAAATCCTTTATCGTCGCTCCGGTTATCCACTAACCATGACAGATCGATGGAGCGAGGAGAGGGCTTGGGAGTGGTATAAAGGGCATAGGTGGCTTGTAGGGTGTAACTTCATCCCTAGCACTGCCATCAACCAGCTAGAGATGTGGCAGGCTGATACTTTCGATCCTTTGACTATTGAACGCGAGCTTGGCTGGGCCAGTGGTCTGGGTTTTAACACGGCCAGGGTCTACTTGCATGACCTTGTGTGGGAGAACGATTCAACAGGGTTCTTTGAACGAGTTGACCGTTTCCTGGAGATCGCATCCAGTAAGGGTATCAAGCCGATGTTCGTCTTCTTCGATGACGTCTGGAACCCGGATTTCCTACCCGGGAAGCAACCCGAGCCCAAGCCCGGTGTGCACAACTCTGGTTGGGTCCAGAGTCCTGGGGCAAATAAGGTGCTTGATCCATCTACCTGGGGGCAGCTCGAGGAGTACGTGAAAGATATTTTGAACTCCTTTGGGGATGACGACCGGGTCCTCATGTGGGACCTGTATAACGAGCCCGGTGGAGGAGATCTGGGACGGAAATCACTCGGACTACTCAAAGAAATTTTCAGGTGGACAAGGGAAGCTGAGCCTTCCCAACCGATATCAGTGGGAGTCTGGTTTGACAACGATGTGCTCAACGATTTCCAGCTCTCTAACTCTGATATCGTCACGTTCCACAACTACAACGATGCAGAGAACCTCGAGGAGCAGATATATCGACTCAGAATGCACGGACGACCCATGATATGCACTGAATACATGGCGAGGACCAGAGGGAGTCTGTTCGAGACATGCCTCCCTGTGTTCAAACGGGAGAACGTGGGGTGCATAAACTGGGGGCTTGTCGACGGGAAGACCCAGACCAAGTATCCGTGGCGTTCAGAGAAGAGATCACCTGAACCTGAGACATGGTTCCATGAGATATTCCATAAAGATGGGACGCCATACAGACAGGATGAGGTCGATCTCATTCGAAAATTTACATCCTCTGATTAACATCTATAATATCAACCCCTCGCGCGCGAACGGTAAGAAGTGCTCTATAACTGTGCGTGCGTGCGCGCGGGGGAAGGGTTAAGTCAAGAAGGGTCGCTAGTCCAAATATGTCTGTTATGTGGTCTCCTTCCAAGGACTATGGGAGGTTCCTCGTGGGTGGGAAGCTGCTGAGGAGGATCGAGAGCGAAGTCTCGGGTGAGCGGACTTGGGACACTGTCTCCAAGATCTCCAGGTTCCACCGTATCCGAGGGGGAGGAGTGGGCTCGGGCTACAACCGCTGTGTCGAGTGGCTGGCGGAGGAGCTCGGGAAGGTGAAGGGCCTCGAAGTGAAGATCGAGAAGTTCGCGACTGACGGCGAGAAGAAGTACCTGGGATGGCTTGCCCCCATTGGATGGAGGGTAAAAGAGGCGGAGCTCTGGCTCCTGGAGCCCGAGGAGAGGCTTCTGGCCCGGTTCTCGGATATGGCGGTGAGTCTGATGCCCTACTCCAAGGGGGGTGAGGCGGAGTCCGAGGTGGTCTTCGTCGGCGGGGGCAAGAAGGACGAGGACTACGAGGGTGTTGACGTCAATGGGAAGCTCGTCTTCGCCGTGGGTGGGAACGGGACTAAGGTGCACAGGGAGGCGGTGATCAAACGGGGCGCGACTGGGATCATCGTGGGGCCTACGGGTAGGGCGGATAGGCTGGATTACCCTGACCTCGTGGAGGTGAGCAGGCTGCTGCCTAAGAAGGAGGAGGTGAAGGATGCGGGGTTCGGCTTCGCTCTCTCCCTGAAGCAGACGCGGGAATTGGAGTCCTACTTCCGGGATGGGAAGACGGTGCGGATGAGGGCGTGGGTGGACGCTGAGCTTATCGAGGGGGAGATGCCAACCATCGACGCCTGGTTCCCAGGTTCGGAGCACCCGAAGCAGGAGGTGATACTGATGGGCCACCTGGACCACTACAAGCCCGGGGCGAACGATAACGCGTCTGGCTGCGCGGGGATGGTGGAGATCATCAGGAACATCGCCTCCATGGTGGAGATGGGCGTCATGGAGCCTCCGAGGAGGACCATACGGTTCCTGTTCCTGCCTGAGTTGCATGGGGCGGCGGCGTACCTGTCGCGGTATCCGGATATCGGGGAGCGGGGCATCGCGGGGATCAACCTCGACATGATCGGCGAGGACTATGGGCTCTGCAAGGCCAACTTCAACCTTACTTGTTCGCCGTACTCGGTGCCGGGGTATATCAACGAGGTCTTGGCGGACCTGCTGCCCTGGCTGGAGGGGGATGTGTTCTATAGTCCCCGGGGGAGCAGGTACAGGTTCAACTACAGGGTTACCCACTTCTCGGGGGGCTCCGACCACGTCCTCTTCGACTACTCAGCGTTCTCGGTGCCGTCGGTGATGCTGGGGCACAGCAACGTCTTCCACCACACCAGCGAGGATACCACCGATACGTGTGACCCCACGGAGCTGAAGAGGATCACAAGTTTGGCGGAGGCGGGGACGCTGTTCCTAGCTAACGCGGGGGACGAGGAGGGACTGAGGATAGCGAGGAAGGTGGTGAGCCAGGCCCACGTCAGGATGGCTGAGGTCACGGGGAGGTCCCTGAAGCTTCTGCAGGAGAAGGCGTCCACTGAGGGCCTTGCGGAGGCCTACTGGAACGTGAGGCGGTACCCGAGTCTCCACGCTGAGGTCGAGGCGGCGAACGTCCGCGAGGTCAAAGAGCTCGGTGGGGATGAGGCGGGCAGGCTCATTGAGGGAATGGCTGGGACCCTTCTTGGGCAGGCGGGGAGGGAGATGGAGAGGATTGACTCGTTCTATCGTCTGCTGCTGGAGCAGTATGGACTTGAGGAGAAGCCATACGAGCCCAGCGAGCCCTACGTGAAGGCCGAGTCCCTGGTGCCGAGATGCCTGTCTGACGGGCCCCTGAGCAGCGCGCTGGAGAACATAAGGGAGGAGCTCGGGGATGAGAGGGCAGACTGGTACAGCGAGTATTTCGGTTCTCCCATGACGCGACTCGGCGGGGATGCTTTTGAGATACTGAATCTGGTAGACGGGGAACGTAGCCTTCTGGATATCCGGGACATCGTGTCCTTCGAGTTCAAGGAGACCAGCGTCGAGTACGTCCTCCACTTCGCTGAGGATCTGCGTGAGATGGGGTTGATAGACTACCGCTAAATCCTAATCAATGCACGAAATAAGTGGTGCACCTAATAGTGATAATGGGACCATTCACGCACGCGAGTCTTTAGTTTCAACGTCCTAACTTTATCATGTTTGGCGGTCTGCGTGCGCGTCTAGAGCGGATTCTTGTAGATATCGTTTAGGAGCTCCATTGCTTTTTCTGACAGTATTATGTCGTCGTTCCTGCTTCCGTTTTTCAGGATCCCTTCTTTGATTAGGCGTTGCCTCTCTGGTAGGGTTAGGACTTGATAGGGGTCCCATCCTCTCTGAATAAACCTAAGCTTTGGAGTTGTAGTGAACCATGTTCTCGAAGTTCTGTTTGTCTACGTCGAAGGACATTACAGCGCATTACAACGGGACGAAATAATAAACGTTCTGGGCAGGTTTACTTATCCTTTAAGTTAACTAGAATCAACGCGGGTTCGAGGAGTACAACGAGTTCACTGGGAAGTTCTGGAAGGAGAGCCACCCTCAGATCACGCGTGAGAGTCAAGGTAATCGGTGCCCAACTCTAGGTAACTCCAGCTCGTGTACCTGTCCCACTTCTTGTTTCTATCCAAAACCCATTAAAACCTACTGGGATGGCGAACCTATACTACTTTCAGGGACTCTATCGACTCCCATGTTCGCTTCAGGAATCCCTTCATGGAGCCCAAGAAGAGCAATGGGTTGTGGGTAACCTCGAAGTTAAGCGGTTTCCCGAGGCCATCCAGCCACTCGATGACCCTTTCCCAGTCTACAGTTCCGAACCCGGGGGGCTGATGGTCATCCTTTTTCCCCTTGTTGTCGTGAAGGTGCGTGACTGTGACTATATCCCTGTACTGGAGGAGGTCGTCGAGGTTGTCATGGATGTTGGCGTGTCCCGAGTCGTAGCAGAAGCCCACGAGTTCGGGTTCATAGAGGGTGAAGTAACGCTCCAGGAGGAGGTGATCATCCCTGTGGCAGTTTTCCACTGCGAGGTTGACGCCTAGGTCCTGGCAGAGGCCCTTGACGGCTTCGATGACGTCCAATGATCGTGAGAAGCGCCGTTCGATGTCGCTTGCGTGGTATCTTGGGGGATGAACTACCACTGCGTCTCCGCCTATGAGGTGGCAGAACTCTATCCGGTTCTCTAGGAGGCTGATGTACTTCCTGTGCGCCTCGTCGTCGAAGGTATCGATGGCGATCCTCTTGGTCGCTGTCCCGTGTACATCGAGGCACTTGAGCCCAGCATTCTCGATGAATCCGTATATCCCGTGCATCTCATCCCGGGAGTAGAGCTTGTCATCGTTCCAGTTGTCGCACCAGTGAATGTAGTCAAACCCCGTTTCCTTGAAGAGTCTAAACTTCCTCTCGAATCCTGGTCTGAAGGAGTAGTTGAACATGTCAGTGGTGATGCTTAGCCTCAACGCGATCAGGATATGATAGGGCTTCCCTTCGTTTAAAATGGAGGAAGCAGCCTACACACATTCTTTTAAAACGTTGAACTGTTTCATTTTTATGCGCGCGTAATAAATTTTAGACTGTTAAGATTATGACAAATCTTATCTAAACTATTGAGCCTCGCGGAGAGTAATGACCTCCTCTACAACTAGCCATTCCTCAAGGCTCCCTTTCATAGACTTCGCTAGGGGGATCGTGATGGTCTTCATGGCTTGGGACCACGTCTCGGGTTTCTGGAACCCAGGCAAAATGGGTGGCGAGGGCTTGAGGGGCTACTTCCCCTACGTTGTCGATGTCAACCAGTTCTACCTCAGGCTCCTCACCCACGTCTGCGCCCCCGCCTTCATGTTTCTAGCGGGTGCCTCAATGGCCCTCTCCACTCTAAAGCGCCTCAACAGAGGCGAGGATCAGTGGAGCATCAGCAAGAGATTGGCGACGAGGGGCATGATCATGTGGTTGCTGGCCATCTACATCGTGGGCCCTGCCTTCGGGACGGGTCCCCTCTACTTCGGGGTTATGGCTTGCTTCGGGGCCTGCTTCATACTTTGGAGTGTGCTGAGGCGGCTGCCCACACCAGCGATCCTTGTCGGTTCACTTGCTGTCGTTCTTTTCCATCCTTATCTCAACCTTGATTTCATTCGAAACCAAGGCATTGGATTCTACTTGAGGGTCATCCTCCACGAACCGGCGTCGATGCGCGTGCAATGGCCATTCGGCGGCCTCTATCCAATTATCCCCTGGATCGGGGTTATGGGGCTGGGCTGGGTGTTCGGGGTGTTAATCTCTTCCCTCGGAGAGGAGCGGATGCGCGGGCTCAAGGTCTCCCTGGGGATTGCGGGGATACTGAGTTGGGTCCTTTTCGTTGCGGTAAGGTGGATGAACGGCTTCGGAGTCCTCGTACCAAGAAGCGGGGACACCCTCGTGGCCTGGCTGTCAGTGTCGAAGTACCCTCCGAGCCTTGCGTTCCTCCTGTTCACCCTGGGGGAGATGTTCATATTCCTGGCATTGGGGCTGCACCTCCAAGAATCGAGGTTCATTGAGAACAGGCTAGTCCAGACCGTTCTCCTCTTCGGTAGGACCCCGTTGTTCTTCTACGTCGCCCACCTGATTCTCTATCGCATCCGCCCCTTCTGGATGGACCAGCCCAGATTCTACGATCTCAACCTCTGGGAGACGGGAGCCTTCTGGATCATCGGCTTGGTGATCCTCCGATGGTTCTGCAGTTACTACTTGGATCTGAAGAACGAGCATCCAAGATCCATACTACAGTACATATGATTCGTTTCGCTCGATCATACTGCGCGCGCGAGGACCTAGCGGGGTTTCACTCTATGATCGGTCTTTAAAATGAAACACATGTACGATTTACGAGGACGGATTGGGTACTCTTATGACAGATATGACCCCCAAGGAGCGGCTCTTCAACGCGCTGAATGACCGGCCAATCGATAGGATACCCACTTTCTGCTCGGGGTGCTCCCAGACAGTCACCGTGGAGAGCATGGAGGCCATCAGGGTCTACTGGCCCGAGGCTCACCGCGACCCGGGGAAGATGGCGGAGCTCTCTAGATCCACGTATGACCTCACTGGCCTGGAGGTCGCCGGAGTCCCCTACTGCCTCAGCATCGAGGCCGAGGCTCTGGGGTGCTACACCGACTTCGGGAGCAAGAGGGACAGCATCCCCCAGATAACAGGTACTCCCTACACGGACTTTGACGAGGTCGTGGTCCCGGAGGACCTCCTCATGGCGAAGCGGGTCCCCGTTATACTGGAGGCGATCAGCATCCTCAAGGAGCGGGTGGGGGACACCCTCCCCGTGGTCGCCGGGATGACGGGCCCCTTCACCCTCGCAGGCCACCTCAGCGGCATCGAGCCCATGCTCAAAGGCCTCATCCGGAAACCTGACAAATACATGGGTTTCATCCAGCTCGCCACCGAGATCGGATCCATCTACGGCAAGGCGCTCATGGAGGCTGGCGCCGACGTGATCTCCATCGCCGACCCCAGCGCCTCCTCGGACATCATCAGCCCCCGGATGTTCCGAGGGATCGTCAAGCCCGCCATCGCCAGGATAGTTGAGGCAATCGGCGGGACTTCTTTCCTTCACATCTGCGGCAACTGCACCCCGATACTCGGGGACATGGCGGAGACCGGGGTCAACTCCATCAGCATCTCCGACAAGGTGGACGCCCGGCAGGCTAAGGGGCTGGTTTCTGGTAAGGCCAAGATAACGGGCAACATCTCCACCACGGTGACCCTGCTACTCAAAGGGCCTGAAGACGTGCGGGAGGAGTGCAGGGCGGCCATCGAGGCAGGGGTGGACATCCTGGCGCCTAGTTGCGGCATCTCCCCGGTGACCCCCAACAGGAACATCATTGCTCTGGTCGATTCCGCGAGGATCCACTCGTTACCCTCGGCAGGCGTGCCTTAAATCATCAAGGACCATGTTAGAGTGAGGCCCATGAACGCCTTCGACCGTTTGACCGCCATCCTGAAGGGGAATAGGCGAGACATTGATCGGCTCCCCGCTATGAGCTCCGTGGGGACCTACACCCTGGACTCCATGGAGGCCCTCGACGCGCACTGGCCCGACGCCCACAGGAACCCCGAGAAGATGGCGAGGCTCGCCGCTGGCCTATCCATGCTCGCGGGCCTCGACAACATCACGGTTCCCTTCGACCTGACTCTCGAGGCCGAGGCCTTCGGCGCACCGGTCGACTTTTTCGAGGGCCAGGTGAAGTGGCCCACGGTGAAGGAGTTCATCGCCGATGATGCCTCCGATCTCCGGATCCCCGGAGACCTACTCTCAGCCGGGAGAATCCCCACGGTACTGAAGGCCCTGGGCATCCTGAGGGAGGAGTACGGCGGGGAGATCCCCGTGATCGCGTACGTCAACGCTCCCTTCACGAGCATCGGGAGCTACCTTGTGGAGCCCAGCGAGTTTCTCAAGTGGATTAAAAGAGCCCCAGAGAAGATCACCCAGCTCTGCAACGAGATGTACCCCCGCTATGCAGAGGTCGCGAACGCTTTCGTCGAGGCCGGAGCCGACATCATCACATTCAGGGAGGAGGGGGCCTCCCTCGACAGCATCTCCCCCCGCCACTTCGATGATCTCATCAAGCCCTACCTGAAGAAGATGGTGGCCCTAACCAGGGCTCCCAGGATAATCCACATCTGCGGCCAGTGTGTCAGCGGCGATCTGGAACTCATCACCGGGATGATGGAGTGCGGAGCCGAGGCTATCACCATCGGGGAGACCACCTCGATGCGGGCCGCGAAGGAGATCGCCGACCGGGTAAAATCTGGCTACCCCATAGGAGGAAACGTCAGCGCCTACAACGTCATACACAATGGCCCCGTTGAACGAATCAGGGACCACGTCAGGGTCGCCATCGAGGAGGGGGCGGACATGGTGGCCCTGGGATGCGACTTCTGGCTCGAGACCCCCACGGCGCACGTGAAGGCGTTCGTCGAGGCGGTGAAGGAGTTCGGGAAATCGCCGTATGGGAGATGATGGGCAGTGTTCAAGTTTGAGACCCCCCAGAAGATCTACGAGATCGGGGGAAAAAGGATCGGAGGACAGCCGGGGGAGCTCCCGGCAACCCTCATCGGATCCATCTTCTACCAGGGCCACAAGATCGTGGAGGACCCCAAGAAGGGGATCTTCGACAGGACCCGGGCAATGGAGCTCATAGTGAAGCAGGACGAGCTCTCCGATCTCACCGGGAACCCCTGCATGCTGGACGTAGTCTGCACATCCATCGAGGCGGCCAGGAGCTACATCGACTTCGTCTCCGAGGCCACCGAGGCCCCCATCCTCCTAGATGCCTACCCCAAGGTCCGCCTGGAGGCCCTAGAATACGTCACGGAGATAGGGCTCACCGACAGGATAGTCTACAACAGCATCTACTCCCCCACTGAGGCCGAGGTCGACGCCATCAGGGACTCGGGGATAGAGGCCGCGATACTCCTCGCCTACAACGTCAAGGACAGGACCACCGAGGGCGTGCTCTCTCTCCTGAGGGGAACCGATGAGAAGCTGGGGCTCCTCGAGGTCTCCGAGAGGGCCGGCATCACCAAGCCCCTGGTGGACACCACAATCTTCACATACATCCCCAGCATCGGCATGGGGGCCAGGGCGTGTTTCAGGGTGAAGGAGGAGCTTGGGCTGCCTGCCGGGGGGGCTCCGGGGAACGCCACAGCGGTCTGGAAACAGCCAGAGGAATGGGGGCCGGACGTAGCTAAGGTCAACTACGTGGCTCCCCAGATGGTCCCCCTTGCCCTGGGAGCCGACTTTCTCCTCTACGGAGTCATCGAGGCTGCTCCCTGGGTCTTCCCGGCGTGCGCCGCCGTCGATGCCATGATCGCATCCACCGCCCAGATCGAGCATGATATAGAGACCCTGACCGACGAGCACCCCCTCTACAAGCTGTTCCCTGAGTTCGTCGAGAAGATCGAGAAAGCCCGGGGAGCTTGACCGATACGCATACAACCAATGCAGGGTAATGTGATCCATTATGCCCTCGTCGTATGATCGGTTCATGGCGGTCCTGGATGGGAGGCCTGAGGAGGCCGACAGGACCCCGTGTGTCAATACCACCAGCGTTGCCACCCTCGGGTTCATGGATGCCTACGACGCCCACTGGCCCGCCGCCCACCACGACCCCGGAAAGATGGCGAGGCTGGGCTCCGCAGCCCACAGGCTCTGCGGCCTCGACAACGTCTCGGTCCCCTTCTGCATGACCGTGGAGGCCGAGGTGTTCGGTTCCGCGATCGATTTCCACGAGGGCTCGGCCAGGTGGCCTTCGATAAGGGAGTTTAAGATCACTGAGCCATCCGAATTAAGTATTCCCGAGGACGTCTCGGAGGCCGGGAGGGTCCCCGTGGTCGTCGAGGCGATCCGTCTTCTCAAGGAGGAGTTCGGAGGAGTCGTCCCGGTTAACGCGTACCTGGCCCCGCCGTTCACGAGTATCAGCAGCTACCTCGTGGACAGCATCTCATTCCTGAAGTGGCTGAGGCGGTCCCCTGAGACCGTCCACGAGTTCTGCAGAGCCACCCTCGACACCTACGTGGAGATCGCGAACCTCTACGAGGAGGCCGGGGCCAATGTGATCACCCTCCACGAGATGGGGGCCTCCACGGACATCATCTCCCCCACCCACTTCGACGAGTTCGTGAAGCCCTACCTCCGCGAGATAACCAGACGGGTGAAGACACCCACGGTGCTGAACATCTGCGGATCAACCATGACGATCCTCGAGTCCATGATGGACTGCGGCGCAACGGCGATCGCGGTGGACGAGAGAACTCCTATCCACGGCGCTAGGAGAATAGTCGAAGGCAAGCAGCCCGGGTATCCCATTATCGGCAACATCCCTGCTTATGACGTGATTCACGCTGGGCCAGTCGAGAGGATCGGAGAAGCCGTCGATAACGCCGTTAAGGATGGAGTGGACATGGTGGCTCCCGGATGCGACTTCTGGCTCGAGACCCCGACCGACAACATCAAGGCCTTCGTCGATGCTGTGGTCAAACACGCGAAGACGTGAAGCAAATCATTTTATCCGGTATACAGATAATAGTACCATCTCCACCGAAAAACGGTCTGATATACATGAGCGAGAGCACCAGGGAGAGAGTCTTCAAGAAGCTGACACATGCAGTCGATCTCGGCGACGAGGAGCTCGCGGCGGAGGGAGCCAACGAGGCGCTGGCCGAAGAGGTGCCCCCCTACGACGCCATAATCCACGGTCTCGCCGAGGGCATGAAGCTCGTGGGGGACAAGTACGAGAGGAAGGAGTACTTCCTCCCCGACATGCTCCTATCGGCTGACGCCATGTACGCCGGGCTGAACATACTGACGCCTCATATCCCCAAGGATGCATCGAGATCCAAGGGGAAGATCATCCTCGGGGTCGTGGAGGGGGACGTCCACGACATCGGTAAGAACATCGTCAAGGTGATGCTAACCGCCTCGGGGTACGAGGTCATAGACTTGGGGAGGGACGTTCCCACTCCTGAGTTCATAGAGAAGGCGAAGAGCGAGGGGGCTCAGGTGATCGCGATGTCCACACTGATGACCCCCACCCTCATGTCGATGCAGGACGTCGAGCAGAGCCTGGACAAGGAGGGCATGAAGGGAAAGGTAAGGACCATCATCGGGGGCGGCTCCGTGAGCGAGGAGTGGAGGGAGCGGATAGGCTCAGACGCCTACGGCAAAGACGCCACGGAGGCCGTCAGCAAGATCAAGACACTGATCGACACTATAATCGCCACCGCGGAGTCTATGAAGGAAGAGGACGGATCCAGTTAGGAGAGTGAACAGACCTGGCCCCCCCTGAGATCGAGGTCACATTCCAACCCCATGGCAAGCGGGCAAATTTCCCCCCAGGCATCACGGTGATGGAGGCAGCCCAGGCCCTCGGGGTGGACATCTCGACTCTCTGCGCGGGGAAAGGCACCTGCGGGAAGTGCAAGATCCGAGTCATGGGAGAAGCCACAACACGTCTTGAACGAACTGAGAGCGAGATGAAGCACCTCTCCGAAGACGAGGTCCAAGCAGGGATAAGACTCGCATGCCTGACCCGCCTGGGGGAGTCCACGGTTATCTACGTGCCTCTGAGGAGCAGAGTGGGCAGTCAGAGGCTCCAGACGGAGGGCCTTGATGTACCCGTGGAGCCGAGCCCCCTCGTACGGAAGTACAGGGTGACCATGCCCAAGCCCCAGCTCCAGGACTCCAGAGCCGACGAGGATAGGCTCCTGGCTGCATTGACCGAGCAATACGGCCTGCCGGAGCTAGGGGTCGACTTCGACGTGTATCGGAACCTCCCAGTCACACTTCGCGAGGCCGACTGGGAGGCCACCGCCGTGGTCTGGGGGAACCGGATCATCGCCCTTGAACCTGGGGACACGTCGGACAGATGCTACGGGCTCGCAGTGGACGTGGGGACCACCAAGATCGCCGGATTCCTACTAGACCTAAGATCTGGAGCAGTCGTCGGCGTCGCCGCCCGGATGAACCCTCAGATCCCCTTCGGGGAGGACATCATGTCCCGGGTCACCCGAGTCATGATGGGGGGATGGGACGCCGTCAACGAGCTCCAGGGAGCCGTGATATCGGGGGTCAACGAGATCATCGAGGAGTGCTGCGAGAAGGCCGACGTGAAGCCAGAGGAGATCTACGAGCTCAACTTCGTGGGGAACACCGTGATGCAGCTCCTCTTCCTCGGAGTCTGGCCCCGACACGTCGCATTTGCCCCCTACACCCCCGCCGGCAGGAGAGGGGTCGACGTCAAGGCCTCCACCCTAGGCCTCCGAGCCAACCCGGGAGCCAACGCCCACCACCTCCCAGTTATAGGGGGATTCGTGGGGGCCGACAACGTCGCCGTGGTTCTAGCGTCCAAGATGCTGGAGTCCGACGAGATGGTAATGGCCATCGACGTGGGCACCAACACGGAGATCGACCTCGGGAACAAAGACTTGGTCATGGCGGACTCCTGCGCCTCGGGCCCCGCCTTCGAAGGGATGGAGATCAAGTTCGGGATGCGGGCCACCACCGGCTCCATTGAGAAGATCAGCATCGACCCCGACACCTTCGACGTCTACTACAGGACCATCGGGGATGCGTCACCCATCGGAATCTGCGGCTCCGGGCTCGTGGACGCCCCCGCGGAGTTCCTGAAGACGGGCCTTATCATGCCCCGTGGGAACTTCGTCACTGAGATGACCGAAAGGACGGACAGGCTCCGGAAGGGCCTCAACGGCTGGGAGTTCGTGATCGCCTGGAAGAAGGAGACAGAGATCGACACGGACATCGTGATCACCCTCGGAGACATCAGGGAGCTCCAGAAGGCGAAGGGCGCCATCCACACCGGCGCAGACCTCCTGATGCAGAGGATGGGGGTCACCGATGAAAGCATCAGCAAGCTCGTAGTCGCCGGTGCCTTCGGTAACTACATCGATCCCGAGAACGCCCGCATCATAGGGATGTACCCTGAGATACCCCTGGAGCGCATCGAGTTCGCCGGGAACCTCGCGGGGACGGGGGCCAGGATGACCCTGATGTCCGCTGAGATGAGGGAGTACGCCGAGGAGATCAGCTCCAAGGTCAAGTACTACGAGCTCGCGGCGGACAAGGACTTCCAGAAGGAGTACATCAACTCCCTCTACTTCCCCCACGCTGACCTAACAAAATACCCCGAGACCGTGGAGCTCCTCAGGAGATTCGGTCAGAAGATCTAATCCTGTAGCAGTGCCCCGAGGATAACTTTCGGGTATTTGGACCCCGTCAGCGCTGGGGTTCACATCGTGAGAGGTTTTATTATGTTCTAGAAGATTCGTTAATCCATGTCGATCGATGAATTAATTATCACGTTAAAGGATGCCATCGTGGGCCTCGACGAAGACCTTGCGGAGAAGACCACCGAGGAAATCATAGCCACAAATTTCGACATAAACGAGATCATCGAGAAAGGGATCACCGAGGCAGCGAGGATCATCGGTGAAAAATTCGAGTCCATGGAGTATTTCTTGGGGGAACTCCTGATCGCTGAGGAGATAATCACGAAGTCATTGAACAGATTCATATTCGTCCTCCCCGCGGGCGACAGGATAGAGAAGAAGGGGACCGTAGTCATCGCAACGGTCTACGGAGACATCCACGACATCGGGAAGAACCTCCTCTCCCAGATGCTGAAGATCCACGGCTTCGAGGTCCACGACCTCGGAAGAGATGTCCCTAGCATACAGGTCGTTAACAAGGCTATGGAGACCGGTGCCGACATCATCGCCCTCTCCTCCCTGATGTCCACCACGATGCCCTCCCAGAAAGAGGTCATCGAGATGCTCACCGAGTTCGGGAACAGGGAGAAGATCAAGATCATTATCGGGGGAGGCTCCACAAGCCCCGAGTGGAACGAGAGCATCGAGGCTGACGGCTGGGGCGAGACAGTTTGGGATGGGGTCGCCATGGCAAAGGCGATAATGGGGGTTGAGTAGGGATGCCCGTGCCGCCCTGGCGAATAACATCGGTTCTCCGCCGATCCGAGACGGGCCCCCTGGTAACCGAGAGGGACTTCGACAGACGGGTGCTGGTCCCCGAGATCAAGAGGGTCGTGAAGGAGTACGACATCAAGTATGACCCCGAGACCCCGGTCCCCTCAGACGACTCCCTGGCGAAGGACATCTGGAACGCGGGGGTGGACCTATTCCTCTCCGTGGGGGTGTTCTGCACCTCCACCAGCAGGAGGATGATATTCACCGACGACGAGCTCAAGGAGGCCCTCTGGAACTACCACGACAGCATCGAACTGGGAATAGGTCAGGACCGGAAAACCTGGTCCCCCCGGAGCATCGAGGACCCAAGACGTCCCGGATGCCTGTTCTCCCCTGTAGGAGTCCGATGTTCCGAGAAGAACTTCGTCAAACTCGTTATGGCCTACATGCAGGAGCCCCTCGCAGACGCTGTATCCACTCCCATATTGGAGAAGGTGGACGGGGGATACACCAAGACCCACAGCCCCTTCGAGCAGCAGGGAGGCTCAGTGCACGCCCTTAACTCCCGCCAGGCCGCCATCCGCGTCGGGAGGCCTGGGATGGCCATCTGCCTTACGGGGACCGCCCTCTCCGCGGCCTCCCAGATAGCGTCCAGCAACCCTATCTGGGGCGCGAGGCCCTCCGACATCAGGTTGGTATCCGTGATCAGCGAGCTCAAGATCGACCACGACCTCATGAACAAGGCCCTCCACTTCAGGCAGAATGGCGCCAACATCGGCACCCTCACCAGCCCCCTCTTCGGGGCCTACGCAGGCATCGAGGGGACCACGGTCCTGGGCATCGCATCCCACCTCCAAGGCCTCATGGTGAACCAGGGAAACTACACATGCTACTTCCCCATCCACATCAGACACCTCAACAACACGAGCAGGGAGATGCTCTGGCTCGTAAGCCTCAGCTACCAGGCCCTCGCAAGCAACTCGAGGCTCATCTCGGGCTCCAACGGCTTCGCCGTAGCGGGCCCTTGCACTGAGATGGTGATGTACGAGGCGGGGCTCCACGGGATGGTGAGCGCCGTCTCAGGGGCAGCGGTGCTCTGGGAGATCGCCTCAGCCATGAACAAGCATTTCGAGCGCACCACCCCTATGGAGGCGAGGATGGGCTGCGAGACCGGCCTCAGCGCGGTGAAATCTAGGCTCAAGAGATCCGACGTCAACGAGATCGTCAAGAAGATACTGCCCAAGTACGAGGAAAAGCTGGGCAACGCTCCCCTGGGGAAGACCTTCGAGGAGTGCTACGACCTGGAGACCTTGGAGCCCTCCAAGGAGTACCAGGAGATCTACGGCAGAGTCAAGGCGGAGTTCAGGGACCTCGGCATCGACTACATCTACTGATAGGGGATGGCTGACCCTCACGGGCCTACCACTGCCATACATAGGCTGGTGAACTTCTCCAAAATTATATTACGATTGAGTCGAGATAGAGTTTGGGTCGACGGTTTTGACGGAGAACGCGCTCATTGAACGGCTGAAGGAGAGCATCATCGCGTACGACGAGGATGAGGCGAGGAAGGTTGCCGAGGAGATCGTGACGGCTGACATCGATCCCCTGAAGGTCATCGAGGAGGGGATATCTTCGGGGGCAAACGTCGTCAGCGACAAGTTCGAGTCCGAGGAGTACTATCTCCCCGAGCTGATGCTGGCGGGGGAGGCGATGCAGGCCGCCTCCGAGGTCCTCATGGGGGGCTTAAGCAATGAGAAGAGGGACGAGATGGAGGCGAGGACGGTGGGGACCGCGATCACGGCCACGGTCTTCGGGGACATCCATGACATCGGCAAGAACATCTTAAGCATGCTCCTCACTGTGAACGGGTTCAAGGTCATCGACCTCGGCAGGGGGGTCGACTCCATGGAGATCGTGCAGCGGGCCCGGGAGTACAAGGCTGACATCATCGCTCTCTCAGCACTCATGACCACCACGATGCCGAGTCAGAAGGAGGTCATCGACATCCTGGAGGCGATGGAGACGCGGGACGAGTTCATAGTGATGGTGGGTGGAGGCTCCACGAGCCTTCTCTGGGCAGACGAGATAGGCGCCGACGGGTGGGCCGAGATCGCTCCGAAAGCCGTGGAGCTCGCCAAGGAGCTCGTCGAGAAGAGGAGGAGGGGATGAAGATGGTGCCCCCTTGGAGGCTGAACCAGCTACTGGAGCGCGTCGAGACCGGCCCCATATGCACCGAGAGAGACTTCGACCTCCGGATACTCTACCCAAAGCTCCGCTCCCTCATCAAGGAGTACGACCTCAAGTTCGACCCCGAGGAGATAGTTCCCAGCGACGACTCCCTCGCCGACGACCTTTGGAACGCTGCGTGGGACCTTTACTTGGACGTGGGGACCCTGTGTCTCAGCAACCACCGGAGGATCCTGTTCGAGGAGAGCGAGATCAAGGAGGCCATGAGGTTCTCCTCCAGCGAGATCACCGTGGGTACCGGCAGAGACGCCCGGAGGATGGGGAAGCGCGAGATCGAGGACACGAGGACCCCCCACTGCATCCTGAGCCCCGACATCACCTGCGACGAGGAGATCTTCACCCCCTACACCATCGCCTACCTCCAGGAACCGTTGGCGGACGGGGTCTGCGCCCCGATCCTGGACACCATCGAGGGGATACCCATCAAGTCGGGCTCCCCAATGGAGGTGAAGGCCTCCATCGCCCACGCGATGATGTTCAGGGAGGCAGCCCGGCGAGTGGGGAAGCCCGGCCTCAACCTCCAGAGCGTGGGGACAGCCGAGTCGGACGCCGCCCAGATCGCGGTGAGCAACCCGGAGTGGGGGGCGAGGCCCTCCGACACCAGGTTCGTCCCCAGCATCGCCGAGCTCAAGATCGACTATAGCCTCCTCAACAAGATGGTCCACTTCCACCAGTACGGCGGGATACCCGGCGCCCTGTTCGGTCCCCTTTACGGGGGGTACAGCGGCGGGGCAGAGGGGACGGCCCTGGTTGGCATCGCGTTCCACATCATGGCCCTCATGGTGAACCAGACCTACTGGTCCCTCTACTTCCCCATCCACTTCAGGTACTCCTACAACACCTCCCGGGAGCTCCTCTGGGTCCTCAGCGTCACCTACCAGGCCCTCTCCAGGAACACCCCGTTCATCTCCCTCTCGGGGGGCTTCACCGACGCCGGCCCCTGCACCCCCATGGTCCTCTACGAGGCCGCCGCCCACGGACTGGCGAGCACTGTCTCCGGCGCCAACCTTTGGGAGATCGCCACGGCCGAGAACAAGCACAAGAACAGGGCGACACCCCTCGAGGCGAGGCTGGCATGCGAGGTGGGATACGGATCCGTCGAAGAGAGGCTGAAGCGGGAGGATGCGAACGAGTTGGTGAAAGGGATAATCGCCAAATACGAGGGCAAGCTGGGTAACGCTCCCCTGGGGAAGATGTTCCAGGAATGTTACGACCTGAAGACCATCACACCCTCGAAGGAGTACTTGGACCTCTACGAAGGAATCAAGAAGGAACTTGGGGACATGGGAGTCCCCTCAATCTAGCTTTACAGCATTTGACTGTTGGGCACGCGCTCTATGCCTTTCGTTAGGATCTGCTGTATTTGTTATTAGTAAGTCTGCTATCCATCAATATTCGCGCGCTCAGTCCCAGCAGTTTTCATCCTTGTTCCGCCTTGATAGCTTATTACCGTTTTGTAGGATTTTGAGTGTCGCGAGCGCGAGTTTCACAGGTTAGATAAATTCAAAAAGAGACAAGGTATAACTGCGTATGCTAGGAGTGAAAAAGCCAGATGTCTCTCATAGATAAGGTGCTAGGTCGACGAAGTATCAGAGCATATACTAAAAAGAGAATTCCAACCCCCGTGTTGAACAACATTCTCGAAGCCGGTCGACAAGCCCCCTCAGCAGGAAACAGGCAGCCATGGCACTTCATAGCTATAACAGACGAGGAGATTAAGCATAAATTATCGTGGGGACGGGTCAACTGGTTCATCAAAGATGCCCCCCTCACAATTGTGGGATGTGCTACCACAGATACAGGTAATTGGTCAATCATGGACACCACCATCGCTTTACAGAACATGGTCATCGCTGCATGGGCTATGGATGTGGGATCCTGTTGGCTAGGAGCCTTCAAGGAAGGAGACGTGAAACAACTCCTCAATATTCCCGACAACTGGAAGGTGGTCGCACTCGTCACATTCGGCTATCCAGCTGAAGGAGAAAACCGGTTCCCTGCAAACTTTCAGGATATGCGTGAAAGATTGACCACGAAGAAGTCTATTGAAAAAATCGTGAGCTTCAACACATTCCAGGCTCCGGAAACACATTAAGTAAAAGGGGTTACACGCGCGCGCGATATAGTTTAACCCCCCCCAAAAGGTTAATGAAGATGTTATTGGGTTTTCGCTATGTTCTGGAGTAGGTATGCACTGTTTTTGATAGTTCTCTTCTGGGTCTTGAAGTCTATGTGTATGACGCCGAACCGCATGTTGTATCCATATGCCCACTCGAAGTTGTCCATGGTGCTCCACGCGAAGTAGCCGTGGACGGGTACGCCTTCTTCTCTGGCTTTAAGGGCTTGCTTGATGTGTTCTCGGAGGTAGGTGACACGTCGTGTGTCGTGACATCTACCGTCTGGTGTGATGGGGTCGTTGCATGCGACGCCGTTCTCTGTCACGTATATCTTCTTCGTGGGGTAGTTACTGTCAGTCCATTTGAGTATGTCGTACAGTCCTTTGGGGTAGATCTCCCACCCCATGTCGCTGTACTCTCCTGGGGGGTTCACTCTTTTGATGTTCACCGGGGCGAGGTCTGTGCCCCCGGATATGACGCTTCTCCTGTACATGTTGAGCCCCAGGTAGTCTAGGGGTTGATTTATCGTCTCCATGTCACCGGGTTGGATCTCTGGTAGTAGCGGTCCGTAGAGTTTCATCATGTCCTCGGGATATTGTCCCTGATATATTGGGTCGAGATACCAGCGGTTTTGGCAGCCTTCCCAGCGTTTCGCGGCTGCGATGTCTTTCGGGTTCTTGGTCGCGGGTTCCACGTGGTTTAGATGGATGACTATGCCTACCTCAGCGTCTGGCACGTTGTCTCGGATGGTCTGTACGACGTGTCCGTGACTGAGGTAGACGTTATGACTCGCCTCTAGGGCTGCGTCAACGCCCAGTTTGAGCCCAGGCGCGTCTTCTCCCGTGTGGTATCCTTGCCACGCAAGTTCCCATGGCTCGTTGAATGTGGTCCAGTGTTTGACTCGGTCTCCGAGTTCTTGGGTGACTATGTCCGTGTATTCATTGAAGTCGTTGTGCACACCCCTTCTAAGCCAGCCGCCTCCCTCTTCCTGCAGCTTTTGGGGCAGGTCGAAGTGGTTCAGGGTGACGAAGGGAGTGATCTTGTATTCCAGCAGGACGTCGACGAGCTGGCTGTAGAAGTCGAGTCCTTTCTTGTTTAATTTGCCTCTGCCTTTGGGTATTACTCGGCTCCAGCTAATGCTGAACCTGTATGCGTTGAGTCCAAGGTGTTTCATTATTTCTAGGTCTTCGCGCCACCTGTTGTAGTGGTCGCAGGCTATGTCTCCGGTGTCTCCGTTTTCTATGGCGCCGGGTACTTTGACGTATTGGTCCCAGATGCTGGGGCCTCTTTCGTCTTGGGTCGTTGCACCCTCGATCTGGTAGGCCGCGCTTGCGGTGCCCAGGTAGAATTCTTTTGGTAGTTTGATGCCGTGGTCTTCCATGATGTATTATGGGGGGTGGATATTTTTTGTGTTTTGTGTGTGTGAGAGGTTGAAAGTAAAGGCCCCTCCATGGATTATTCGCGCGCGCAAAAGGCCCTCAAGTATATTCGCGTCGCGCGCGTGTCTCTACATGGAGAACCTCGAGGGTCTCCGGGTCGATCGCTACGCCGTAGACCTCTCGAGCCCTCTCAAGGGTTATCAACCCCTCGACGACGTCCCTCCTCACGAGTTCGGGGTCCCTTGCGTGTGGGTCTCCCCAGCCTCCGCCTCCCGCCGTCTCGATCACGATCCTCTCCCCGGGTTTGAGGATGATCCCCTGGAACTTCGACGGGAGGGGGACGCTTTCTCCGTCTCCCAGCTTCTTGTAATACCTGGAACCCGAGGCCTCCTTTCCTCCCTCGAGCCCCCAGGGCTTGATCTTCACCCGATCTCCCCGTCCCCCGAGGGTGGCGGCGTGGTTGATGGCTTCGATCTCCCGGATGATGCCGACGCCCCCCCTCCGCTCGCCAGCCCCTTCGCTGTCTCTTAAGATCCCATACCTGTGGACCCTGAGGGGGTAGGCGATCTCGATGGCCTCGATGGGAGCGTTCCTCGTGTTGGTCATGTGGGTGTGGGTGGCGTCGAGACCGTCCATACCCCGCATCGCCCCCCAGCCCCCTCCGTAGGTCTCGATGTAGCCGTAGAACCTCCCGGTCCTTGGATCGACTCCTTTGATGTTGAGGGCGTTCATCGTCCCCGTTGAGGCGGCGCATACCCGATCCGGCACGATCTTCGCGAAGGCGCCTAGAATGACATCGACCAAGCGCATGCAGATGACCGAGTTGGCGTAGGCTACCGCGGCAGGATACCTGGCGTTCACCAGTGATCCCTCCGGAGCCTCGACGCGTATGGGCCTGTATATCCCCTCGTTGCTGGGGGCGTCGGGGTCGACGAGGCTCTTGACGCAGTACCCTGCGCACGCCATCGTGACCGGGAACGGAGAATTAATGGGGCCCCTGACCATGGGATCGGTTCCGGTGAAGTCGATGATGATGTCGAAGTCCTCGATCGAGACGGTCGCCTTGATCTTGACAGGTTCGTCGGTGATCCCGTCGCCCTCGACATAGTCTTCGAAGGAGACTCTTCTCTTCGGTAGCCGTGATATCCCTGCCCTGATCCTCCGCTCCGAGTAACTTATCAACTCATCCATGTACATTCGAGAACCTGTTCTGCCGTGGCGCTCGATGAGATCCCCCATCCTCTCGACTCCCTTCGCGTTGGCCCCGAGCTGGGCCAGCAAGTCTCTCCCTACCTCCTCGATCCTGACGTTAGATCTAATGAGGCTCAGAATCTCTTCGTCTAGATCTCCCTTTTTTTGGATCTTTACCGGCGGGATGCGGATTCCTTCGTCGAGGGCTTCGGTGGGGATGTGGCTCTTGTGCTCCCCGATGTCGGCGTGGTGGGCGAGATTGCCGACTATAGCCTGTATCTCTCCGCCGTGGAACACTGGTGTGGCCACCATCAGGTCCCAGGTGTGGGATCCCGTTATGAACGGGTCGTTGAAGAGGAAGGCGTCCCCCGGCTCCATCTCGATCGAGTGATCCTTGCAGTAGGAGAGGAGCCCCCTTACCGCCGAGGGCATGATGCCAAGATGGAGGGGTATGTGCTCCGCCTGGGCCGCAAGCTCCCCCCGGGGAGTGTAGATTGCACAGCTGCAGTCCCTCCGGTCCTTGATGTTCGTCGAGTAGGCAGCCCTCACGAGGACCGCTCCCATCTCCTCGGCGATGGAGAATAGGGAGTTCCTCATCACCTCGAGGGTCGCGGCGTCGAGGCCAGCCATCGCTAGGCTCCACCTCCCCGAGTCAATAATAGATTACCCCAGGCGTCGACCTCTGCCCTGTAGCCGCCGTTCACTATTGTTGTTGTGTCCCACTCCTCCACGACGCAGGGCCCTTGAAAGAGGCTCCTGGGATTCAACAGCTCCCTGTCGTACACGTCACATTCGATCCAGCTCCCGTCCGCGAAGTGGACGGGCCTGCTCCCTTTCAAAGCCTCAGAGATGTCACCGACACGCGTCGATTTCACCTCAATCGCGGGTTTCGACCTTATGCCCCTCGCCACGAGCCTGAAGCTGACGAGGGCCACCTCCTCATCGGGCATGCTGTAGCCGTAATGTTTCATGTGGATAGTGTGGAAGCGTCTCACGATCTCCTCGAGGCCGTCCTCCCTTATCTCTGAGGGCACCGGGACATTCAGCTCGTGGCTCTGACCGATATAACGCATGTCGACGGATCTGTCCAGCCTCCTGTCCTCGCGGGGAGTCTCGTCCACGTCGAGCTGGATTGACCCCGTCTCCTCCATCTCCATGAATATAGCCTCGACCCGCTCAGCATTGGCCTCCGGGGTCTTAATGTAGACCGTCTTGACGTAGTTGTGCACGACGTCGGCAACCAGGAAGCCAAACGCCGAGAATACACCCGGGGAAGGCGGTATAATCACCTCGCCTATCCCCACCGCCTCCGCGAGGTCGACCACTTGGACAGGGGCGGCTCCGCCAAATGCCACGATGGAGAACTCCCGGGCGTCGTACCCCCTCTCGGTGGTGACATACCTGATACTCCTGGCCATCGTCGAGTTGGCCACCATGACGATCCCCTCCGCGGCCTCCACAATACCGACCCCCAGCTCCCCGGCGATTCCCGCTAGGGCCCTCCTCGAGGCCTGGGCGTCGAGGCTCATCTCGCCCCCCAGGAAATAGTCTGGGTTGATCCTCCCCAGGATGACGTTGGCGTCAGTGATTGTGGGCTCCATTCCTCCCATCCTGTAGCAGGCCGGGCCTGGGTCCGCTCCAGCGCTCATTGGGCCCACCCTGAGGGCTCCTCCCGAGTCGATCCAGGCGATGCTCCCTCCCCCGGCTCCCACCTCAACGAGGTCGACGACGGGGGTCTTAATGGGGTAGCCCGAGCCCTTCACGATCCTCTCGCCGTGCTCGAGGGGTGAGATCTCGTACTCGGTGGTGACTAGGGGCTTTCCGTCGATAACGATGCTGCTCTTCGCCGTGGTTCCTCCCATGTCAAAGGAGATGATCTTCCCCCTGCCCACGAGGCCGCCGATATAGGCGGCTGCGATGACCCCGCCGGCTGGCCCCGACTCGACGGTGTTCACCGCCTTAGTCATCGCGTCCTTGGTGGTCATGAGCCCCCCGTTGGCCTGCATTACCAAGAGCTGTCGTACACCGACGTCCTCTACAGATTTCTCTAGGTCCTCGATGTACTTGGAGACGATGGGGCCGATGTACGCGTTTGCCACTGTGGTGCTCATTCTCTCGTATTCCCGGAACTCGGGTAGGAGTTCCGATGAGACTGAGACATAGGCTTCCGGCCACATCGACTTGATGGCTTTCTCGATCTCCTTCTCGTGGCTGGGGTTCGCATATGAGTGGAGGAGGCAGATGGCTACCGACTCAGCCCCGTCTTCCTTGAGGTGTCTTAACGATTCTCCGAGGCCTTCGAGGTCCAGGGGCTCTAGGATTTCGCCCGTGTAGGAGATCCTCTCCCGGACTCCCTTTCTTAGGGATCCGGGGGCGAGGGGCCTGGGCCTCCCTACGGTCCAGTCGTAGATCCTGGGCCTCGTCTGTCTCCCGATGAGGAGCACGTCCTCGAAGCCCATGGTGGTTATGAGGCCGGTCCTCGCTCCTTTCCGCTCGATGATGGTGTTGATGCCGATGGTGCTGCCGTGGATCGCCGAGGAGATTTCTTCTGCAGATGTTTCTCTGGCCTCGGTGATCGTCCTGATCCCCTTGAGGACGCCCCTGGAGAGGTCGTCTGGGGTCGTCAGAATCTTTGTGAAGTCCATCGACCCTGTCTCAGGGTCGAAGAGCATGAGGTCGGTGAACGTGCCGCCGATGTCGACGCCTAGAAGCAGCCCTGCCGCGGCCATGGGAAGGACTCTCACCCAGCTTTTATCAAAGTATTGCACGATTAGGGACTTGTGCGTGTGCGAGGTTGGGGCGGCCCCGTTCCTATGTTCAATGCCTCGTGCTCCGTGCGGTGTGTGGCTGGGTCCCCTTCTGTTGGGGTGTTTGGGGGGGGGGTGGTGGTTTTTTCTTGTTTGTTTTTTGTTTTTGTTTGGTTTTTGGGTTTTGTTTTGTTGGTTTGGGTGCTGTTTTGCTGCTGTTCTGCTGTGGTTTTGCTTGGGTGGTGTGGGTGTGTGGTTTGGGTGGTGTGGGTGATGGGGGTGCTGGGTGTCGGCTCTTCTGCGGCGTGGGCTGCCGTAACGTGTACTTGGGGCCTGTGGTCGTGGGTTTCGGGTGGGTGGTTTGAGGCTTTCCTGCGTGTGTTCGAGATGCTTGTTTGATGTTTAGGGGGGCGGTTTTGCTTCGGGTTTGCGTTTTTCTGTTCCTCGCTCCACACATACGTATATATACATCCATGTATATACATGTGTGTATATGATATCCGTTAGGGTTGACGAGGGCCTCAAGGAGAAGATGGGGAGGTACCCCCAGATCAACTGGTCTGAGTACATAAGGGAGAACGTTGAGAGGCGGGTCAGGGAGGAGGAGATGAGGGAGGCCTCCGAGGTCATGGACGGGCTCTCGCGTAAGACGGATCCCCATTGGAGCGGGGCCCGAGAGATCCGTAGATGGCGGAGTAGAGATGAGTAGGCTCGTCGTCGACGCCAGCGTCGTCGTCAAGTGGTTCACTCAGGAGGACCAGAGGGGGGAGGCGTTGATTCTCAGGCGGTCTCACATGGACGGGGGGCTGACGTTGACGGCGCCGACCCTGTTGGCGTACGAGGTCGCCAACGCCCTCCGCTGCAATCCGTCCCTGACCGTTGAGGATCAGGAGAGGGCGGCCGCGGCTCTCTTCCTGATGGGGATCGTGCTTGAGCCTCCGACCCAGGGAGGGATGGTGAAGGCTGTTGAACTCGCCGACAGGTACGATACCACGATGTATGACGCAGCTTACTTGTCCCTGGCAGTTCAACGGGACATCACCCTGGTCACAGCGGACGTGAGGCTCGCGGAGAAGGCCGCGGAGACGGGGAGGATAACGGGCTTGGCTTCCTTCGCGGATGGGTAGGGATTTGCTAAATTGCGACAGCCGGGCACCTCTCGCGCGTACGAACGAGACTTGCCTTCTGGTTAATTATTGTTACATGGGATATCCCAGATGCTTTGGGGTGGGTTGGCTCCATGCCTGGAAACTCGTCGTTGTTGATTGATGGTCGTGATGACGTTCTCATATGGTCTTCGCGGTGGGTCTGCTTGGCGGTGGCTGTGCTTTCTCGGCGGCGTGGGCTGCCGGGGGTCTGCTGGTCTAGGGGGTTCTTGAGGGGCTTGATGTGGTGACTGTGGTCTCTGTTTGTTGTTTTAAGCGTTGTATCGATTCCAGGTAATGGTGGTGTCCTATGGGGCTCTTCAAGTGGTTTTTGGTGTAGTTTTTCGGGTCGTCCTGTTTTGGGAGAGGGGTTCTGTGGTCTCTTTTATCATTGGTGGACATAGTTGTTTTGGGGGTTTGGTGGGTCAAATGGTTCTCAGGTCTATTGCTTTGATCCCTAGTTCTCGTTGATATTCTATGATGTATTTATCGCTCGTTATCAGGGGTAGGTCGTGAAGTTTCCCGGTCGCTACGTGGAATGCGTCGAAGTAGTGTAGTCTTCTGGGTCCTCCGTGTTTCTCGTATAGCATTAAAGCGTTGACGGCGATGGCTGAGTTAAGGGGTAGGGCTGTGTGGTCGATGGAGGCGATGGCCAGGATGACCTTTATCACCTCGCTGATCTCCATGCCCTTCGAGCGGAGCCCTGTTATGACGTCGTCGAAGAGGATGCTTGAGATCAGGGCCTCCATTCTTCCGCCTATTATCGAATCTACGACGCTCTCGGAGTGTTCGATCATCTCGTCGCCTTTGACGTAGGATATGAAGACATCCGAGTCTATGAGGGCCTTCTTTTCAGCCTCTCTTGGGAGCAAGCTCCTCACCTGCCTCCTCCAGCTCCTCGATGCTCCATGGTATATTCACGGATCCTTTGGCCTCTGAGGGGTCTGGGATGGGTATTAGCATGATTGTGTCTCCCTCTAGATAGGCGATGAATTTTTTTGCGTTGATCTTTGACCTCATCTCGGCTGGGAGGGTAACTCGACCACGGTCGTCCATTGAGACTGCGCTCATGTTTCCACAGGTGATCCTTTTACCCATTATGTTATAAGTATGCCCTTTTTTCATTCAGTTTACCCATCACCTCTTCGTTCTGCGCTGATTCAGGAGCTCAGTCATCGCTTCTCCGGACTGTCTTAGTAGTTTATGATCGAGTGTTTGACGTGGTCTTCAGTTCTTTGCTATAGGCGGGCTTGGTGTTGGCTGTTCGGCGGCGTGGGCTGCGAGGGCGAGGGCCCAGAATCTGTCGTCGTGGGTTCCTGGTGGGTGGTCGAGGGCTATGCGGCCTGTCTTGGTGAGTGTGTGGCGTTGGGTGTTGAGTTCGTCGAGGAGGGTGTGTTGACGAGAGGGGCTTGGACGTTTCATGGGGTGTGGGTGGATATGACCTGTTCTTGTGTATGTTTGAGATTGGTGTGGCGTCTTTGTTCTTGTGAATGTGGGTTCTATTCGAAGTGGGTGGTGATGAAGTCTACTGTGCCGAGGTGTTTCATGTCGTTGGTGTAGGCGTCGGTGATGGAGGCTTTCATCATTATCGCGAGGTTTACGCCGTCGTTGAAGTCGATGCGATGCTTGACCGCGGTCTGTGCTCCTACTAAGAGGTCGTCCTCGTCGTATCCCGCTATCTCCAGGGTGTCGTAGGAGAGGATCTTCTCTAGGGTGGGTTTTATTTCGGGTTGTCTGCCCATGGCTTCCAACACCCATGCTATCTCGCAGAGGACTAGGGTTGAGGTGCATGCCTTTTCTCCTTCCTCGATGCGTTTGAGGATGTCTCTGGCGGTGTCTCCGAACTCGGGGTGGCCTGTCATGGCGTATATGAAGATGTTGGTGTCGACGAAGCGTGTCACTGTAGTTCCTCTCTCAGCTTCTTCGCGATGTGGCTCCGGGCGTATTCCTTGGGGTCGTCTATCTGGGTCTCGGTCTTCAGGCTCCCGTAGAGGGCTTCGGTGGGGTTCTTGTATCTTTTCACTGGGATGAGTATGATCTCGCCTCGGCGTTCTCGGACTATGAGTCTGGAGTCCTCGTCCAGGTCGTATCTTTTCCTTACGTCCTTTGGGAGGAGGATGCGACCGTATTTTCCGACTTCGACGGCCATGGGTTTCACCAGGAAGTCAGTGTCTTGGTTATTTATTAGTTTTTTGTCGTGTTTTCTTTCTTTTCCCATATTTATGTTTTTTTGGTGATATTGGGATTTTAAGGCTGGATATGTCATATGGTCTTGGCCACGTGCCTGATATCCCTCTCAAGTGTGAACGCTAGATGTGCTTCGAGAGGACCCAGACTATATTCCGTGTAACGATACCTCCCTTCTAGTAAATTATTGTTACATGGAATATCCTAGATGCTTTGGGGTGGGTTGACTCCATGCCTGGAGACTCGTCATTGTCGATTGATGGTCGTGACGACGTTCTCATATGATCTTGGCTACTGGCCTGTTTGGCGTTGGCTGTTGGTGGCTTGGGTGGGGGCTGGGCGGGGGTGGTGTCTATAGTAGTCTGGCGTATGTCTCGGGGTCGATTCTCGTTATTCCCTTGATTCTGTCGTATACGTGTTCCGTGCTGAGTATCGTTTTGTCCTCGGATAGTGCTATGGCGGCGTGGTATGCGTCGAAGGGGTTTACCCCGTATTCCTTGATGAGCATGGAGGCGGTGAGGCAGGTGTCTGGGGTGAGGGGGATCCATCTGATGTTGTCTATGTGGGATATCGCGTTCGTGGCCTGGATCAGCTCCCTCTTCAGGTCTCTGTTGAAGAACCAGAAGATGATCTCCTGGAGTGTGGCGGTGGAGGCGTAGACGTCGGGGGCTTCACCTGAGGCTATGTGTTCGAGTATCTTCTCGGATGTGGGTTTCAGCCAGTCGCTCTTCTTGATGTAGGCGAGGAGGAGGTCTGACTCGATGAGGATGCGGGGTCACCTCCCGTGCTTCTCTTCCACCAGCCTTCTGGCGGCTTCCCTCGCCTCATCCCTCATCTCGTGCACGGATTCTTCTATGTCTATTTCAAGCTGCTTCAGTGTCTCCAGAGGGTGTTTTGGTACAGGTATCATGGCGATGTGGTCTCCCAGGTCTATGTAGGTGACCTCATCTCCCTCCTGGATCCCGTATCTGTCTCGGAGAGGCTTCGGGATCGTCGTCTGTCCCTGCCTCGTTACCCTGGTCTCATATGACAAAGGTTTACACTACTATTTTTGTCTGTTAAATACTATTTAAACGTGTTTATTATTATCTATGGTGGGTTTTATGGATGTCTATGTAATATTCTGACGGAATTTGGGTGTTAGATGTGCTTCGCTATGGGGGTGCTGGGCGGGGGCTGTGCTTTTTCGGCGGCGTAGGCTGCGAGGGCGAGGGCCCAGAACCTGTCGTCGTGGGTTCCGGGTGGGTGGTCGAGGGCTATGCGGCCTGTCTTGGTGAGGGCGTGTCGTTGGGTGTTGAGCTCGTCGAGGAGGGTGCGATCGTAGGGGATGCTGAGGTTTCTGGTTTGGTTTCAGGTGAAGAGGAATCTTGTCTGTTCTTTCAGCTTGGGGATTATCGTCTGGAACTCGACGTAGTCGGGGGTCAGGTGCTGCAGCTGTGTTTTCCAGGCGGATTCTATTCTTGATAGTACGTCTTGGTCGAGGATTTTTGACGGGTTGTAGGGGTACTCGGCCAGGGCGCATTTTCTCTGGGTGAGTTCTTTGAGGTGCTCTTTTTCGTCTATCTTGTGTAGGTGTGCCCATGCGTCGTAGTAGTCTCTGGGGTTCTCACGTGTCATCATGGCTCTCAGTTTTTCGGCCATGAGCTCGGTGAAGGATAGGGCTTTGACTCTTGAGGTTATGTCCTCGCTGAAGCCCGATTGGACGGTTCTCTCCTCCTGGGGGAGGATGAGGTCGTCTCTGAATGAGAGGTCGAGGCGTATGCTGTTTACGTGGTTGAGTGGGCCGATGTAGGGGAGCCTGTACCTTGTGCCTCTGTGGGTGTGTCCGTCCTGGTGTATCTCCATGAATGTGATGGAGTTGATCTCGGCGTCGTTGAGGGACTCCAGCTGGGTTGCGGCTTCTTCCTCCTCCAGGTCTATGGTGGTGAAGTCCAGGTCCTCGGAGAATCTGGCTCCGGGGTGGTATATCTTCTTGATGGCCGTTCCTCCTTTGAACGCCAGGTGGTCCCTCAGCCTCCTTCTTGAGATGGCGTAGAGTGCGCATGTTATGGCGAGGTCCTTCTCGACGGTGCCCACGGGTACGCCTGTTTCCACGGAGAGCCGGCGGAGCTCTATGTCGGTTATCACGTCTGATGCTCCTCCAGGGCCTCGTGGGGGAGGTTGATCTTTAGGTTCCACCGTGAGTCGTGTCTCAGGGGTTTGTGGGGGGCCGTGGGGTCTAGCCAGCTGTAGCCTGAGCTTATCCTGGATCTCAGCTGCTTCAGGGCGTCCGAGGGGACGTCCGTCCCTTGGAGCTCGATGAGGTATCCCAGTCTCTTGTGCACGGTCCTGTTTCCCTGCCTGTCTGCGTACTCTATCACCTTACTCCAGTCCAGATCGTGGGAGAGGGTCTTGGCCGCCTCCGCCATGCCGCCGGAGTACTGGGGGAGGTCCATCGAGTCCACGACGGTCTTCTCGGGGTCGGATACACGGAACCTGTGGCTTCCAGCCTCCTCGGTGGTCCACCCGAAGAACTTGCGGGGCTTCAGCGTGATGAAGTTTATGGGGACGGCGTCGTCGTAGACGAAGTCCCTTCTCCTGGACGTCGTGGCGATGAACGCTGTGAGGGGGAGCTGCTCCGTCATGTGCCAGTGGTTCATCGCGGTCCAGTACCCGAGATAGTAGTCGTCGAGGAGGTCGTCGATCATCGCGTAGACCTGCTCCCGCCACTTGGGCAGGTAGCCGGCCTTAGCAGGGACGAGGACGTAGAAACCCCTTTTAATTCTCTGTATCCTCCCCTTGAGGGTCAACCTGTGGAGTAGCTTCCACAGGACTTCATCTGAGGCGTCCAGTAGACCTCTGGCGTCGTCTACGGTGAATACGGTTCTGCTGTCCTTCTCTAGGGTGAACACTAGTTCGGCCTCGAGGGGACCTAAACTATATTCCATGTAACGAAACTTCCCTTCTAGTAAATTATTGTTACATAGAATGTTATAAATGCTTTGGAGCGGGTTGACTCCATGCCTGAAGACTCGTCATTGTCGATTGATGGTCGTGACGACGTCCTCATATGGTCTTCGCGGTGGGTCTGCTTGGCGGTGGATGTGCTTTCTCGGCGGCGTAGGCTGCGAGGGCGAGGGCCCAGAATCTGTCGTCGTGGGTGCCGTGGGGGTGGCTGAAGGTTATGCGGCCTGTCTTGGTTAGCTCGTATTTCTCTGTGTTGAGCTCGTCGAGGGTGTCGCGGTCGTAGGGGATGCTGAGGGTGCCCTCGGTCATGCGTTGTTTGAGGATCTGGGCCATCTCCTGTTTGGTGTTCTGGGTGAAGTGTATGCCTGTGGTTTGGGGTAGGCCTGCGTGGTCCATGTCCTGGATTATGTAGTCGCCGTGTTTTGTGTTGTCGACGTAGATGGCCTCTATGGTGGTCCATCGTTGGTTGAGGATCTTGGCGTAGCCGATGGCGGATGCGATGGTTGTGCCCTTCCTGGGGCGGTGCATGTGGACGAGGTGTAGGTGGGCTCCGATTCGCTGGATGACGGCTATGGCGGTGTAGTCGACGCGTTCCGCTAGGTCTATGCCCATGTAGAAGCGGCCGTTCTGCTCGGTGTTGAAGCCGTGGTATTCGGCGTCGTGGCTGCAGCATTTGGCGAGGAGGTCCTGGGTGAGCCATGTGTCGACCTCCTCGGTGAACTGGGCTTCGTACTCCATTGTGAAGACCTGGGGGCGGGACTCCTTCACTTTCTGGAGCTGGGTGGTGAATTCTGGGCTGTAGCGGTGTTCCCGGACGGCGTCTCTCCAGGTGGCGGTGTGTTTCTCGTAGTCGGGGTCCTGGTTGAGGGCGTAGAAGACTGTGTTCTTGCCCCAGGGGGTGCTGGAGACGATGAGTGTGCCGGCGGTGGTGGCGAGCATGGGGGGGAGGATGTTGTGGAATATGGATTCGTCGTTGTGGAAGAAGGCGGCCTCGTCGATGACGATGAGGTGGGCTGTGAATCCTCTGAGCTGGTTCTCGGAGTTGGGGAGGACGGTGATGGTGCTCCCGTTCCTGAAGCGGAAGATGGTGCGGAGCCTCTGGCCTACGATGGGTTGATGTCTGCGGGGTATGCGGTCCAGTAGCTCCCTGATCCTGTCGCCTAGGATCATGGACTGGCGGAGGCCGGGGGCGACGATGAGGGTCGTGTTGTCGGGGTTGAGGGCGGAGTGGGTTATGCATCTGCAGGCGAGGGCGGTGGTCTTCCCCGTCTGCCGGGCCCATCGGAGGACTATGCGCTTCGCCTGGGATTCGAGGAGCCTCCTCTGGTAGTCTGTGGGCTCGATGCGGAGTATCCGCCTGCAGAACTCCGCTGGGTCCCGGGGGAGGGGCGGGGGCCTGTACGTGAGGTCGTTAATCTGGGTCTCCAGGCTCCTGAGCTTCTTCCATAAGTTTCTCGACACGGGTGTTCAGCTCCTCGAGCCGTTGGGCTATCTGCTGGCTGTCGTAGTTCTTGGTGAGGGTGTTTATTGTCTGGTAGATGTAGGTCTCGATGCGGGCCCACTTCTGCCGTGTGTCGGTGGAGAGGTACTTGGCGGTGGCGCGTGTGTGGGCCTCTCCGGCCAGCTCCTCAAGGTTGGTGATGGCGTTCTCGATGATCTTCCGTGTGTCGAGGACGTAGTCTATCCTGACCTTCCGCGTCCTGAGCTTGAAGCCCCTCTCAATTATCCTTATCCTGTTCTCAGCGGGGGGTTCACGGCTGTCCGTCTTCTTGAGGCCCATCCTGGAGGCCTTGTCCTCGATGGCGGATACGCGCCTGTCGAGGATCTTCGAGAGGAAGGGGGTGTCGGTTATCGGGTAGAGTTCCTCCATGAGGCGCTCCTCGTCCTGGGTCCACCTGCCTGTTGATGTCATCCATGTATTCATCACATTTTCCTGAGTAATAAATGTATTCAAATTTAGCATTTATAGGGTAAATATAGGGTAAATTAGGTGAAGAGGTTATCCCTTTATCACCCCCAACACACGTCCTCTCGCGCGCTATGATCTACGACCTTTATTGTCCTGAAGGAATTCAATTATGGTTAATTATCGTCTTCCAGTAGGACGATTACGTTGCGCGCGCGACGTTTCTGCCTATGAGGCTGTACGTGGTAGTTCTATGTATAGGCTCTTTCTCTACGGTTAATCAGAAGCACGTGAACCATCTTGCTGTCCCAGAGGATTTCAGAGATCACACGGGTGTCGCCGATTCTTGTTCTATAGGTGTTTGTGAGTCCTTTGAGCTTTTTAATGTCGTAGTATTCGGCTGGGACAGGGTTTTCTCGGAAGATTAGGAGTAGCTCAACGATCCTCTGTCTGTAATGAGCAGGCAGTTTCTTCAGGGATTTTCTTGCCCTGGGTGAGATGACGACTTGGAACAAGTTGCGTCAGCCTAGTTCCTTCATCAGGTCTTCAAGGGTTGTGCCGGAGCCTTTGGATATCTCCTTTCGAGCCTCCTCAAGCTCCTTCGCCTCGTCTTCCTTCAACTCGTCCTCTGGCAGAAGCATTGCTCTAAGTTTTAATATTTCGAGCCTTACCATGTCCAATCTATTCAGCACCTGGTTTAGTTGGCTTTCAGTAACCGTTACGTCCATTCTCTGCCACCTGAAAAGCTGTAGAAAGAGAGGCTAAATAAACTTTGGTATCTCTGCGGGTTCCTCTTACTGTTATATATGGGGTACCGCTGGTCAGTTTCAGGGTTTCCTGCTCTTGGGTCGTCCTTTCTTCAGTGCTTTTTGGACCTAGATCTATATGGTGGCTGTTGCTTTGTCGCTTAGTATTAGCTTGTGGACTTTGGGGAGGTCACCGTCCAGTCTCGCGCGCGCGCGGGGCAGGTCAGGGATAGGAAGGATGTTCCCGTTCTCGCTGCTGTTATCGCGGGTGAACCGGATTTCGCTGTCACCGGGGACAGGGCTCTGAGAGAGGATCTGCGGAGATGCGGAGAGGTCTCTGGGACGAAGGTATGCTCCTCAGGGCAGTTCTTGGGAGAGTTCTCAGGATGGGTGTGACTGGAACGCGGCCCATGATGGAGCATATGTCGCTGTATCGGGCATGTTGTCTCCATGACTGAGTCTGATCTGTTCGTCGTTGCCTGCATTCCCGCGTTGAACGAGGAGCGGAGCATAGTCGGCGTCATGGTTCGAGCCTTAAGAAGAATGTTTAAGAAGATCGATCTGAAGAGTTCAGTGTGGGCTTCATGGAGATCAGGGAGTTCCTGTCCATGTTGAATGAGAAGATAGATCTGCTGATAGGTGATCGGGAGGCTCTTTCGGTGATGAAACTGGCTGAGGGCTCTTTGGAGGCGTTCTTTGAGGGGGAGCCTGTACTCTACTCTTTGGACGATGTCAAGGTCGTGTAGAAGTGTTGTGCAAAGTTAAATTGAATGGGGGTGGGCGTATCGGCTAAGATTGAGGTCGTTGGAACGAAGATTCCGGAGGAGGAGGTTAAGAGGGTGGTCCTCAGCAGCCTCAGTCTGAGGTTGAGCGATGTGGATAAGACGATAGGTAAGCTTCAGTTGAGGTTGAAGGATTTTGAGGAGAGGTATGGCTTCGCATCGAGGGAGTTTCAGGAGAGGAGCGGTCAGGGCGTTCTTGAGGACGATGTTGATTTCCTTGAGTGGGAGACATGTATTGACCTGTTGAAGAGGCTCTCGAAGGAGAGAGAGGCCCTTAAAGAGATCTTACCTTGAGCCTAGAGGAACGATTTACCGAGCTCGTCAACGAGATAAAGCGTCACCCGCTGATTGTTGATGTTAGCGTCGTCAGCGGGCTGAGGCTCGGCGATGAGGGGTACATCAGGCTGGTCGCGAGGTTCATAAACGGCGGCGAACTCCGCCTTTTCGAGTATCGGCTACGCGGTGAAGTTGATAAGTACGCCTACCACCTTCAAGACGCCGGGGGTAGGATGATTCTGAGATACGATAACCGGCCGCATTACCCCGACGTTGAGACCTTCCCGCATCACAAGCATGTGGCTGATAAATCAGAGCCTCAGCACTCTAGGAGACCTGCCATCAGAGACCTGCTAGTGGAAGCGTCGAAGTATGTGTGACTCAGGCGGAGCAGAGGACGTGGAGAAGATTCCAGTCGTCGCCTGTATACCGGCCGCGCGCACGGCTGAGGGCATCCTTGGGGGCGTTCTTTGAAGGGGAGCCGGAGATTTACTCTCTTAGCGATGTCAAGGTTGAAGGGGTATATGGGTTGAGGAAGCGTCGGTGAGGCTGTTGGCTTCGAAAATGTTTATACCGAGTCCTCTTAATCGAGGGGTTTGAGGCCGCTTTGGAGGTTAGGGAAGTATCCGAGACGTTGAGCGTTTCTGAGGACGAGCCGGGGAGGCCAAGGTACTCGGAGTTCACCTGGCAGCTGGCGGAGTGCTGGGCAGACTTGTATGAACTTGAGTGATTCGAAATCTCTTCTTTTTGAATGGGGGAAGTTTCGTGGGCTTAGGGATTATTCGCGCGCACGACAATGGTGTGGAGGGGCGGTTGTCGCAGATGATGGCGTGTGTTCAGTGATGTTTCTGTCTCGATCTGTTTGTTGTTAACGTGTTTGGATGTTTCCATATCGGATAGATGTTATAGTATGTTTATCCGATATTATTATATGTCGGTTCTGACTTAAATTGGGCTGCGATGCCCCTGATCAACCAACGCATTCATCGACGTTTACTCGAGAAGAAGGCAAGGTTGGACGCCCATCGGCCCTTCCCCCCCGGGCTGGTGAGGAGGCTCAGGGGCGAGTTGATGATAGAGTACACCTACGATTCCAACGCCATCGAGGGCAGCACCCTGACCCTGCGGGAGACGAGGCTGGTCATCGAGGAGGGGGTCACGGTCGGTGGGAGGTCTCTGGGGGAGCATCTGGCCGCCAGGAACCATCCTGACGCCATCCGGTACGTGGAGGGGCTGGTGGAGGATGGAGGTGAGTTGGGTGAGGGGGATGTCCTCCGGTTACATCAGCTGGTCCTGCAGGGCATTGAGGAGGACGCAGGTAGGTATAGGAGCTCGGGTGTGCGTGTTGCGGGGGCGACGTTCTCTCCGCCGCCCAGCGGAGAGGTGAGGACGAGGGTGAGGGAGCTCCTTTCCTGGCTTGAGGGGAACCCCGAGGAGTATAATCCGATCGAGTTGGCAGCGGTGTTCCACCACAGGTTCGTTCAGATTCATCCCTTTTCGGAGGGCAACGGGAGGGCGGCGCGGCTCCTCATGAACCTCGTCCTGATGAGATATGGATATCCTTTCATCGTGAACGTCACCTCCAGGGATAGGGGGAAGTATCTGAGGGCCCTCTCAGAGGCGGACATGGGCGACCCTGCCGCCTTCGTGGACTTTGTGGCGTTGAGTGTGGAGAGGGCGTTGGATGTCTACCTTCAGGTTCTGGAGGAGCCTAGGTTGCTGACTCTAACTGAGGCGAGTCGGCTGGTACCGTATTCTCAGGAGTACCTTAGCCTCCTGGCTAGGAGGGGGGCTCTCGGGGCCTTCAAGAAGGGGAGGAACTGGGTTATCTCAAGGGAGGACCTCGAGAGGTACATACAATCTGTGAAGAAGGGGAGGTAGCTCGTGCGCCACGCGAGAGATAATAAGAAGATACCAGATCGGGCTATCATCTCCCTGACGAAGGGTTGCAGGTTCTCGGTGATCCACCTGTAGTCGCTGTGCTCGTCGTTCATCTCGACGTCGCCGCTGGCCGCGCGCGCACGATTTATAACCTTTATTGTCCTGAAGGAAAACAATTATGATTAATTATCGTTTTCCAGTAGGACGATTACGTTGCGCGCGAAACAGGAAGCCTCCCAACTTGTTGGGAGTTTGATCACGCTGTTGAATGACGTTATATTCTAGTCTATCCGATTTGGAGAAAATGTTCTCCCCAATTCGTATAGAAGGTTTGATTTTTTAGTGTGGGAGAGTGATGGCGACAGTTAGGAACCGTGGTGATGAGACTTTGAGGGTATAGACGTAGGGTTTGAAGGTTTAAAGACGTCTTCTTTTTACTTAGAAACCTGCATGTATATCATTTTACAGAAACTGCAAAGCCGCTGATTCAGAATCTTGCGGCTAGCTCTTTCAGCTGGTCGGACATTTTGTCCATGAACCTGTCGAAAGCTGTAGGCGGATTTGTTATGAATAGTCCTCTCTCGTACGGGTTTTCAAGTATATCATGACCTAATTCAATGATCGCCTTATTGGCTTCTAGGTTATTTCTGTATTTTCTGTAATGGAGCGATGCCCGTGTTTTGCGCACAATCTCTTCGGTGAACTGCTCAGCTTTGAATCCATGCCCATCCAGCATAAACAGGTCGTAAAAGTCGCGTAGCTTCTGGGTCTTCCTTGTGAGGATAGCCCTTACCTTTTCGCAGAGTATTTCTCGTTCATCGTATGCTTCAACGATGAATGTCTTGTAAGCTTCAAGGTACTCGCTAAAGTATGCTTGCTCGTCCCTTTCCAGCTCAATGCTGTCTAGTAGTGTCCTAACTTGGATTTTTTTGCCGGGGAACAGCAGGTCTTCAACGAAGTTGATCTGCACTTTAATCATGTCTTTTCCTTTCCACAGCTTATATGTGGTCATACGTTTGCTGCCACCGAATTCGATGTAGCGCCTATCCGTTGGGTCGTTCTTGAAGTCAAGGTCAAGCTTCTTAGCTGCCTCCATAAGGGATTTACCGAAGGACGTGGTCTCATCTTTAAGACGCCTCTGGAGCGTGCTCTTGGCAACGTTGAAGTGAGTCTGGTGTTTCCAAGTGAAGTCCAGATCCACGCTGAAGCGGTAGTACCCGAAATAGCACTTTACCAAGCAACTTCCGCCTTTGAATAGGTAGTTGCCTGTAAACGGAGGTGATGTGTTTATTGTATCTAGTAGTCTGTGGATGAGAATGTCCTGTTCGATCAGCAACGGTTTGTAGACGCGGGCTTTGCTGGAAACGAATCCGATGAACTCAGACAAGTCCGGCATTCTTCGCGATCTCCTCTACTTTCGATGGATAGGCTGACAGGTGTTCGCGCATCTTCCCACTGTCCACTTTTTCTTTGTATTCCTCCACTGTTGTGACGATCCTGCCTTCCGGTACAGACCTATACCGGGAGAGGTAGATGATGTCGAGAATCGTCTTTTCTAGATCAGAGTAGCGTATGCTATTTTCTTTTACCACTCCAAAACCCAGTAGTTTTGGGCTTATTTTAATGAACTTAACTTTTGTCTCTGCTATTCTGACTTCCTTGTTTCTGTATACCTTATCGTTCAGCACAAATATTGTGTCAGAGTACTCGTGAGTTGCCCCGTTCATTCGCAGCGCCGTGTTGAGGCCGAAGTACCAGTTAGCGGCCAGCTCCTCTAGTCCCATCGATATTATCCTATGCGGGTCTAGGGCTTTCTTCAACGAGAATTCCTCTAGAGTTTTAACATAGTAGATGTCGTTTAGGATGCGAACCAGGTATCCGTAGGCTGACATGTAGTTGATCGTGTATTTCGGGTCAGCCTCGAACTTCTTGCAGGCGTCTTCCAGGCTGGCTTTTCGCACCGTTTCGTCGCCGAACGTGGTTAGGATGTATCTGGTTAAGCGCTTCATGGATGTATTTTATGTAACAAATTATAAATAAATTACTATTTTGTACATAAATAGAAGATTAGGGTTTCCCCGTAGGACGATAACGTTTCGCGTATGAGAAACCTGACTGCGCGCGGCGGTTCAAGCTTATCCTGTGAAACAGGAAGCCCCCCAACTTGTAGGGAGGTAGTTCACGAGTCAAAGGTCATCTCGGATATTTCGGATGGGGTGGCGATCTTGACCTCTATTAGGTTCTTTATCTCTTCTTTGTGCTTCAGGATATCCTCATCTAACGTTATGAAGTAGTCGATTTTCTGCCCGTAGATTCGTGATGCTATATGGGCTGATGCGAGGTGGATGTTGTCTAGGGTTTTTACCCCGGTCTTTGAGCCTATCTCAAGGGCGACCGCAAATAGTGCAGGGAGCTTGACCTTTTGTTCCTCGATGTCTATGGAGACCTCTCCGCCGGTGGGGATGAAGCCCAGGTTTTGGGTGTTTGAGACTCTTCGGAGGAAGGCTCCGGCGACCTCTTCCCGTTTCATGGATTCAGGTTCGCCCTTGAACCTGTTGTAGGCCCTGCTTGTCGTGCTCACCACCTCGATCAGGGTCAGGATGGATGTCACGGAGGCCAGCTTCCCTTCCTCTATTTTTACTAGAAGGTTTTTCGCTTCTTCGTGCTGGGGTTCGTCTGGGGCGTACCTTGCGAGGATGATGTTGGTGTCGAGATAGAGGAGCATTTTCATCGTCGGCCCTCGGCGACGAGTCTGGCCACGTTCAGGCCCTTAAACAGCTTGAATCCGAGGCTCTCTAACTCGTCGTCTGACATGGTTGGTGCGTTTGTGAGCAGTTCTCTGGTCCCTTCTCCCAGGAAAAGCTCCGGGTGTTCTGTTAGGTACTCTTCGACCATCGCCCTGAGGGCGTCGCTTCTGCTTCGGAAGTGGCCTCTTGAGACGGCCTCGTCCACCTTCTTGACCAGTTCCTCCGAGAATCTGGATGTGATGACCTCTTCCATGCGGGACACCGTGAATACGTATACATTTTGAATACATAAACTTGTCGCGCATTTTGAGGATGACCTGTGAAAGCGATCATCTTTTGACGGGCGGGGGTAGCGATGTCTATTGGATATACCCTGGTTTTCTACCTCTCCATGATCTCCTTCTTTTCCTCTGGATTCGCGCGCACGGGATCTCTGCAAGGCCCGGGAGGACGGGGAGGCCCAGGTACCCGGAGTTCAGCTGGGATGTGCTGCAGTAATACCTCGATTGGGATGAGGGTTAGTGAATCCATGCGTTCATGGAGCGGTTAATAACGCGTTCTTAGCTGTCCTGATAGTTACCTTCGGGTAATGTAAAATAATAATTAATCTCCGTTGAGGGCTGCATAGGGGGCGCTCCGAAGGCGAGACGGGGATGACCTTGAGCCAGGGGCGAATCCTTCCATGTTTATCTGAAGATCCCGGCTCGTTCTATCATCTCCGCGACGTAGGGGTGGAGGTCGCTGGGGCTGGTGACCCACCTGTACTGGCGGTGCTCGCCGTTCATCTCTAAGTTGCTTCTGGCGATGTCTACTCTGTGAGGGGTGGTCGTTGTGTGGGTGTCCGGTCTTGTGTGGGCTGTGTGCGGGGTGATCTGGGTGTTGTGGATTATTGATCACCGGGTAAACGTGTAAGCCGTTGCTGTTGTTCCTGGCTTTTTTACCGCCAGACTCGGGTTACCTCTGGGAGGTTGTCGAAGTGTTTGTCGTAGCTGTATATCTCGTGTATCCCTTTCTCCATCATGGTGATGTATGCCAGCGCGTCGTTAATGCCGATGTCGTGGTTTTCGGCTTCTTTGACGGCTGCCTCGTACTGGATTTGATCGACGGGGGTGATGGTTATGTTGCTCGTGTCCAGGATGTCTTGGATGATGTTTCTGGCGTCTCCCTGTGTGGTTCTCGACTCTAGTATGTTGGCTGTCTCTGAGAGGTGGACGATGGTCGTGGTCACTGGTTCGCCTTCCTGTATTCGTGTGATTATTGCCTGTGCCCGTAGCTTGTTTTTGGCTATCTGTGGTGGCAGCTGCCGCGCTGGTTTGAGGATGGCGTAGAGGAACGTGGACGCGTCGAGGAATCTCATCCTCTGGTCTCGTACAGTGTTTTTCGTAGGATGTGGGGGTCCTGGAAGGTTTCTGGGGGTATGTCTACCGTGATGGAGTCGAAGTGTGCCGTGAGGTTTGGTCTGGGTTTGGGTTTTATTATCAGGGTGTCTCCTTCTCGCTGTATTATTACTTCTCTGTTTTCGTCTAGGGCTTCGCGTCTCCACTCGGGGGGCAGGCTGACGCGTCCCTGGGTGTCCACCTTTTTGGTCTCCATCTCCATGTTTGTCCCCATTTTGTATCTGAATCCCATGTTTATATGGGTTCCCATTTAGTGGTTTGTCTGGCTCTCATGCCTGCATACGGTGAGCATATCGTTGCCTCGGTGCTGGTGTGGTTGTCTGGGGTGGTGGACCGGGTGTTCGTGTGTGACGATGGTCTCACAGTCTTCGCGGTGAGCCTGATATCTGCGGGCTGCTCTGTTACGTGGGTTGCTGGGGTGAGTGTTTTGAACCTGTCGTAGTGTATGCTGGTTGAGTTGGTGCAACGCGGGCGTCTTCCTCCACATTTAATGGTACCATTAATTGGGGGGGATCACAGTCCTCAGAATATATCCGCCCGCTCTATCATCTCCGCGACGTAGGGGTGCAGGTCCTCGGCGTTCTCGGTGATCCATCTGTAGTCGCTGTGCTCGTCGTTCATCTCGACGTCGCCGCTGGCCACGTCCACCCTGTAGAAGGTCGTCACTGTGTGGATCTGAGGCCAGATGTGGGCCATGGTGCCCTTCTGCTCTATCCGGGTCGCCTCTAGCCCTGTCTCCTTCCCGAGCACGCGGGTAACCGCCTCCTCCAGCGTCTCTCCCCTGAGGATCCTTCCCCCGGGTGCGAACCAGACTCCTTTCCCGGGTGCGTTGTTCCTCAGCATAAGGAGGAGGCGTCCGTCGTGGACTACGAGGAGGTCCAGGCAGGCGATGGGGATGACAGACGTGATCTCGTTGTAGAGTGGGTCCTCTATCCAGGTGGGGTGATCCTTTGACATCCTGTTTTAGGAGGGCTGCTTGGGTCTATTTAATTCAGCGCAAGATCGATGGTGTTGGGAAGTTACTTAAGCTGATTGTGGGGTTGGTACAACTATGGAGGAGAGGATTT
>JADHWN010000059.1 GCA_016783455.1 Candidatus Bathyarchaeota archaeon | reverse complement strand
CCAGGTGGAGGTGTGCCACGTCGTTGTGTCTCTCGATAGCCCTTTCTCCGAACTCCGTCTCCACGAGGATCGTGATGCCCGTGTTATGTGTCCGCAATGAAAAGTCAGACAGGGTCTCCAGGGGCATGCGGATCCACCAAGCAACGACGTTAACCATGGTTCCTCCGTGGGTCACAATGAGTAGCGGCCCGTCAGCCTCCGTTGTGACCTTCTCCATGCACTCGGAGACTCGAAGGTAGAACTCGCGCCATGTCTCCGCTCCGGGGTACTGCCTCCAGTCAAGCAGGGGTCGCGTGGGTGGAACACGGTATTCCTCGACCTCCTCCGTGGTCTTCCCCGCGGCGACCCCGTTGTTACACTCCCTGAACCCCGTTTCCGGGACAATGTTGAGGCCTGTCTCCTCAGATATTATCTCCGCCGTCTGAGCTGCCCTCTTCAGGTCGCTGCAGAAGGAGGCAACCTCCACACCCCCCAGCTCATGTTTCAGGCGTGCTGCGACGAGCTGCGCCTGATGGCGACCGAGGGCGGTTAGAGCTGTCTGTGACCAGCCCCCTGTTAGGTTTGAGACGTTGCTCTCAGCCTGGCCATGGCGTACTAGTATGATAGGGTTCAATCTGTACTCTTGGAGGTCGCCAGGTGGATATAAGAAATATCGTTCGCGCGCGGGAGATCATAACTGCTAAAACAACCATTCTCCAATGTCAGATGATACAGTATGCTCAATGAGCGGCACCTGAAAACAGAGAGAGACCTCATCGGCGAGATATGGCAGACAAGCGAGATCCACAAGAACATGCTTGTCCTCGCAGACGAGATTGGGAGCAGGTTCGCAGGGACCCCCAGCGAGAAACAGGCCCAGGAATACATGGTTGACAAACTCAAAGAGTACGGTTACGAGAACGCCCGAGCGGTCCCCTTCAAGTATTATGGGTGGAGACGGGGACCGGCAACACTCGAGATGACTGAACCTGTCAAGAGAGGGTTCGAGGCCATCAGCCTCGCCATGAGCCCCGGCGGGACCATGGAAGCCGACGTCATCAACCTAGGGACGGGAAGCCCAGAGGAGTTCGAGGCAGTAGGTCCAGAGGACGTTAAAGGCAAGATCGTGTTGTGCAGCAGTGCAACGAGCCCTACGGGGAAACGTGTGCACCGGCGTACCAAGTACGGCTACGCGGTGAAGTACGGGGCCGTGGGCTTCATCTTCATGAACCACAATCCAGGGCAACTGGCAGCCACGGGAAGCCTGAGACCTAGTTACCGGATGGGCGGTGAGATCCCGGGCATCGGCGTGAGCCTCGAGACGGGTTCATTGATACAGCGCCTCGCCGGGGACAGGCCGCTCAGGGTCAAGTTCTCAGACGAGAGCGAGGTGGTCCCAGACAGCGAGTCCGCCAACATCGTGGCCGAGCTCCCGGGTAGATCCGATGAATGGATCGTCGTGGGCGGTCACTATGACGGGCATGACATCGCTCAGGGCGCCATGGACAATCTGAGCGGCACCGCGGTCACCATGGAGCTCGCCCGGGTGTTGAAGCCCTACGAGGGCAAGTTCAAGCGGGGTATCCGCTTCATCTGCTTTGGCTGCGAGGAGATCGGGGTCACGGGCAGCACCAGCTACGTCGCAGACCACCTTGATCAGATGAAGAAAACCGCCATCATGGTGAACCTCGAGCTCGGCGGATTGGCCTACACCGATGGGATGAAGCACGCGGCCTTCACGGTGTACCAGCCACCCGAGATGAAGCAGTGGATCGAGGAGTTCCTCAAGGAGGTGGCCTATGCGACCAGCATAACGACGGGGATGTCCGCCGCCAGCGATCACTGGCCCTTCGTGATGCAGGGAGTGCCCGCAATATACATGCACGAGGAACCCAGTATGCGGCAGTTCGTCCAGGGCAGGGGATGGGGGCACACCACGGCCGATTCCATGGACAAGGTGGACTCCAGGAACCTCCAGGAAGGCGCCATGCTGATGGCGAGACTGCTGCTGAGACTGGCCACGCAGAGGAAGAAGATCGCCAAACATACTCCACTGAATAAGATCGTGAGGCACCTTGAGAGGACGGGGATGAGGAAGACCCTGGAGATCCAATTGAAATGGCATCCAGAGTCTCCAAGGTAGCGCGCGAAGCTCTACGTAAGTGATTGGGGGTAAAATTTATTCTTCCCCCGAACTTCGTTCTGCGCGCGCAGTTTGGGGATAAAATTATGCGCGCGCCACACACACAACTTGTGTGAACCCTTACTTTCGCCGTCTCCCTCGTGTGCCACGCTTGTTCTTCTTCTCTTTGAGGTATCCGTTACGGAGCATCCATTCAATGTTCTCGTCGGATTTCTCCTCGGGCGTGTAGCCGTACAGCTCCTTGGATCGTTTGATGACGAGATCCGTGGTATTCGTCTCCCCTTTTTCAGAGTTCAGGCCGTTCACTCGCGTGGATATCATTGAGACTGTACTAATAAATGGGATGCGGGCACTCCAGCGGAGCACAGGCATACTGGAATCGCGCGAGCGGGTGGGATTCGCGGCGCGCGCGGGAGGGTAACCATCCTTGGGAGTTTCATAATGGTTCTTGCACAGGGTGCTACCACAGGATTTTTCTTCATCTCTCCGACCGATAGTTGGGTCTAGATTATAGCCGAGGCTCTAGCGGTTAGTCTGATGGTAATGGTTGTTGAGGTAATAGGGACACAAGCATATTTCAGGTGGAGGAAGGACCAAAAAATGACTTGCGCACGCGCATCTGTAATTCCCGGTATACTGATGTCATGCCCCTATGGATACCATACAAGCCCATTTCTACCGTTGCCATGCCCCGAATATCTTCCCTGATGTCCATAGCATCTTTACGTTGAGAAGTCCTTGCGAGGCACGAAGTGCCGAAGCAAGGCTATCGGAGGGGGTTAAATTTATAGCCCCGGCTCTTCTTTGAAGGGTATCTCTGGGGTCTGCCGTTGGCTAAATGGTACAGCTTCATGAGGGGGAACATCCTCGTGATGACTGTCTGCGAGTGCGTCTGGCGGTCAACCATCGACATCATCTGGCCCTTCCTCTCCCTCTATGTCCTCTCCCTCGGGGGCAGCTACCAGACCGTGGGGCAGATCATGGCCATAGGCAACCTCGCCGCCATGATATTCTACCCCCTGGGGGGCTACATCGCCGACTACCAGGGGCGCATCAAGCTCATCGCCTACATGACATTCGCCTACGGCGTCGCCTTCCTCATCCCCGCGTTCACCTCCACCTGGCAGTGGCTCGCGGTCGGCATGTTCGTCCAGAACATCGTCACCTTCTACTTCCCGGCCAGGCAGGCCCTCATCGCCGACTCCATCCCCCCTGAACAGAGGGGCGTTGGCTTCGCGGCGACCACAGCCATCCCCAGCGCCTTCGGCATCGCCGCACCCGTTGTCGGGAGCTGGCTCATCGAGACCTACGGGATCAACCGGGCGATCCGGGGGCTCTACCTAGCGGGGTTCTTCATCGCAGCGGCCGTGGCCCTCTTCAGGCTCAAGTTCCTCAGGGAGACCGTGGGCAACCCCAAGACCCTCGACTTCTCCCCAAGAAAGATTCCGGGGCTCATCGCGGAGTCCTACAGGAGCGTCCTAGGCGTCCTAGGGGAGGTGCCCAGGGAGCTCTGGACCCTCTCCCTCCTGGTCTCTACGGGGGTCTTCTTCGCCTCCCTTGTGAGCGGTTTCTGGATAGTGCGCGCCAGCGAGGTCGTCGGCCTCAACGTCCAGCAGTGGGGGACGGTGATGCTCGTCTCCGGCGTCGTCAGCGTTGTGCTGGGCATCCCCGCCGGGAGCATCGTGGACCGGTTCTCCAAGAAGTGGATTGCGGGGGCCTGCCTCGTGATAGGGGGAGTCCAGAGCTTCCTCTTCCTCAGGTGTACCACGTTCAACCACGTCGTCGCCCTCGCCGCCTTCACGACCCTCACCAACGCGTTCCTGAACCCGGCTTTCCAGAGTCTCTTCGCAGACATGACCCCACGGGAGCAGAGGGGGCGGGTCCTCGCCTCCATCGGCGGAGGGGGCATCTGGCTCATGAGGGGCGCCTGGGGGAGCGGCATCCTCGGGAGGTCCTTCCAGACCGTGGGCACATTCATCAGTGGCTACCTCTACGGCTACGACAGCTCATACCCATGGCTCATACTCTCAGGAGCCCTGATGATCCTCGGTGTCGCCTTCATTGTCTTGATTAAGGATCCTGAGAGAGCCGAGATATGAGATGAAAAGGATTCGAGGTTCTCATCTCGTTTCTGACCATAACACATGAATAATGTATGAAACCACCTTGGACAGAGGATTCAAGGTTGATTGTCCCCCAGTGCGCCAAGTGCGTCGATAGGGTATGCTACAGGGAGAACTGGACGAGGGAGGAACTCCCCGGGTTCTGCCCCATGAAGCACAAGCAGGAGGTCATAGACGCGGCGATGGAGAAGTATGACGATGCCGAGAAGAAGCTCTACTATAACTCCACCGTCACGGAGCAGAGGGCCTACCAGAAGATAAGGGGCCGAGTTATGGCGGTCCGCCCCAGGCTGCTGGAGATAATTAAGTTCTCCGAGATGATGGGGTGGAAGAAGCTCGGCGTCGCTTTCTGCGTGGGGCTCGGAGACGAAGCCAGGAGGGTGGTCGAGATCCTCGAGGGAGCGGGACTTGAGGTCTACTCCATCTGCTGCAAGTGCGGGAGCGTCGACAAGTCGGAGTGGGGTATTGCGGGAGTGGACAAGATAATAGCCCTGCGCGGTAACCCCGAGGGATTCGAGGCCGGGTGCAACCCCATCGTCCAGGCCGAGGTGCTCAACTCGGAGTCCACCGACCTCAACGTCATCGTGGGCCTCTGCATCGGCCACGACATCCAGTTCACGAAGTACTCCGAGGCACCCGTGACCACGCTCATCGTGAAGGACAGGCTCACGGGGCACAACCCCTTCGCGACCCTGTACAGCGGCTACCATCACCCGCGCCTCTGGAAGGAGGACCCCGTAGATGACTGACGAAGGCTACCCCAAATTCGACACGTTCAAGATCTTCATCTACCACAAGAGCCTGGAGAAGGCGAGGGAGTTCTTCGGGGACATTCTGGGGCTGGAGGAGACCCACGAGTCCGACCACGTGAAGCAGTACTGGATGCCCCCCAACGTCGCCGTCGGCATCGTCCTCGACGGCCACGGCTACCTGCCCGCGACCGAGGATAAGCCCGTGATGCTCTGCTTCCACGTCCCCGACGACGGAGACATCTACGAGCTGTTCGACTACCTGAAGAGCAGAGGCGTGAAGATGCTCGACGAGGGCGTCCGGGAGTTCAGCGCAGGAGGCTGGGTGTTCCTCTGCGAGGACCCCGAGGGCTACGTCCTGGAGTTCGTCAAACGCCCCTGAGGGGTTAAAGAGCCCTCCTGACGGTTGACGCTGTGCCTTTAGAGCCGAAGGCCTTGATGAAGGTCCTGGCCTCCCCGTAGGACAGCGCCTCGATGGTTGCGATAGTCTCCTCGTCTACCTCGTCGATGCGCTCCTTGTACTGCTTGATGGCGTACTTGACGTTCTTCCCGAAGACCTCGTTATCTGCCTTCCCCGGGTTCTTGGGCCTGTACGTCTCCAGGGTCCACTCATGGATGTCCCTGTAGAGCTCGGGCTGGTAGATCTTGTATGTGTCCAGGACGAGGTTCTGCCAGAACGTGGCGACGTTACCCTTGATGATGTCGCCCTTGGGGAACAGCTCGCTGATGAGCTCCCTGGGAGTTCCGGTTATGCCGTGCTGGGCTATCCTGACATCCAGCCCGTTCTCCCTCAGCGCCTTCGCGACGGCCCGCGTCCGGGGTATGTCGATGGAGACCTGCTCGACCATGTTCCCGTGCTCGTCGTACACATTCCCGTGGGTCGACCCGTTGGCGATAGCTAGCACCTGCGGGTATACACTGTTCTCGTTCAGCGCCTTCACGAAGGTCACTGCCTCCTCCGGGGTCGTCACGACGTGGCCGTGCTCGTCCTTCTTCCCGATCTCCCCGACCTCCACCTCCAGGCCGAAAGGCCTCCCGCTTATCCTTGACTCGATGTGCTTGGTGAGCTCCGTCGTCACGTCGATGTTCTGGGCGAGCTCCTCCCGCAGGTTCCCCCCCTGGAGGTTGAAGAGATGGGAGGCGTCGATGGCGAAGGAGGTGAACCCTGCCGCTATCTGAGCGTCTAGGAGCTTCCTCGTCTCGGACACATCCTCGGGGGTGCCCTTCTTCACCGTGACGTGGTCGGCATGGAGCGACCAGACATCGAAGTCTACGCTCTCAGCCGCCCTGCGGACCTCCTCTGCGTACACCTTCGGCGTCATGCCTGTGTAGCCCCCGTCGAGATTGCACTCGGATCTGGCGATCTCGATTATCACCGCCGAGTCGAGGGTCTTCGCTGCCTTGAAGATGCCCTCCACGACGCCTGCCGTGGTCCTGGCGTTGGACGCGAGGACTATCGCGCCCTTGTCCCTCAGGCTCTCGAATATCACGTTTCCCGGGATTGGCTCGTTCATGATGTATTCTCCTTGTGCATGCCCTCGATTAACGTTATCTCCCTCTTGCCGCCTATGTAGACGGGGACACGCTGGGAGACGGCCTCAGGCTTTATCGTCAACAGGTCGCGTCGGCCGTCGCTTACGGCTCCCCCCGCCTGGGAGACGATGAAGCCCATGGGGGCGGCCTCGAATAGGAGCCTCAACTTGCCCATCTCACTACCAGCGTACGCAGGATATGTGAAGACCCCGCCCTTGTGGAGTATCTGATGGACGTCCGCCACGAAGCTGCCGCTGTACCTCAGCTTGTACCCTTCCGCCTCAAGCCTCTCTATGAAGCCCCTGTGAGCTGGGAGATAGTCCCGCCTCAACGCTCCTGGGGCGTATATCTTTCCCTCCGGGATGACGATATTCTCCTCTTGGAGGACGAAGTCCCCATTGTCGTCCAACGCGAACTCGTGTACGCCCTCCCTCAGGCAATAGGTGAGGGTCGTCAGCGGTCCGTACAGGACGTACATCGCACCCAGCATCCCCTCCCCGGGGCTCAGCACGTCCCCCCTGTAGATCCCGACGATTGTCCCGACGGCGAGGTTCACGCCTATGAGGGAGGAGCCGTCTAGAGGGTCAATGGTAAGACCTAGGTCCGAGGTGGAGTCCTCGAAGGTGAGCACATCCGGCTGCTCCTCGGAGGCAAGGTGGCGTACTAGCTTGGAGCCCCTCAGCTCGGAGATCAGCAGCTCATCGGCCCAAACGTCCATGGCGACCTGCCGTTCACCGTAGATGTTCGAGGAGTCTGAGACCCCCTGTCTGGTGGCGAAACCCCGGCTTATCTTCTTGGCTACCTCGCTGACGTGAAGTATCACCTGTTTGACGTCCTCGTCATGTTCGGAGAGATGTGTCTCCAAGTTCATCCGGATCCTCCCCTTGAACGCGCTGAAGAGTTATCCTCCAGCATATAAAACAGGATACCGGAAAACATAGTTTCGGCTTTCATATGAGGGATAACTTCTCCAACGGCTAGTATAGCTGATTGTGCGCCCTAAAAGGTTACCATGGTCATGAAATATGGCAATTATTACGATGTATCGATCCTAGGGATGGAATGAGTGAGGGTGCGAGAACGTCCTTCTATCGTGGGAACGTCGCCCTTGTAGCCCCGATTGGAGATGTGCGGGGGGGAAGG
>JADHWN010000058.1 GCA_016783455.1 Candidatus Bathyarchaeota archaeon | reverse complement strand
GCTTTTGATGAGGGTGAGCGCGACTATAATTGGGGGTTCTTAAGAGGTCATACCATCAGGCTCGGGAGATTCCATCCAGGGCTGTTGGTCCACGCTTTTAAGAGGTTAGTCGCACCCGAGGGCTATGTTATAGTTTATTGTTATTATCATTTAGTTGGTGATCTCTTTAGACATACAAGTATTATTATGAACGACTTCGGTGGTCGGTTGGAGGACGCGAGTCTTATGATAGGTTGTATGGCTTCCCGTCCGTAATGACGTGTTCGGGGACCAGCTGCCGCCACTCCTCGAGCCATTTGAGGTCTCTTTCCTTCTCCCGGAGGTCGTCGGGGAGCATCTCGGGGATGGTCTCGACGGCGCTTCCTATGGGGTACCAGCGTCCGCATTCAGGGCATACGAGGAGACCTATGTCCACCTCCATCGTGTTCAGGTACCTGTAGAGGGTGCCTATGTCTTCGGCGTGCTCATCCAGGAGCTGCTGCTCCGTCTTCTCGCCCTCCAGTTGTGCTATCCTGTCTTTGGTGATGGTGAGCATGTCTGCGGCGTCGTTCACGCCGGACGCGTCCACGATCTTTCTTATTGCGGGGGGGCTTATCGTCCCGTCGGTCAGCTGCTTTGCAAGCTGCTTGTGCTTCTTCTTGAGCTCGTCTGAGGGCTGCGCTGCCTCAGTTTTCAGTTCCTTGATCTCCTCCGCGCTTGTCTCCCATCGGAAGAAGTAGGCGTCCAGGGGGTGGTGCTTGTCTATGGGGCATGCGAGTATGTTCAGTAGCCATGGTTTCATGGTCGGTCGTTATTTTGTGGGGGTAGTTGAATAAAAGGATGTTATATTCTGAGGAGGTTGTTCTTGTTGAGTCTGGGCCATCCGGTCTTGGCGTACTTGATCATCCGGGGGTTGGCTTTTAGCCATCTGTACATGTGCCAGAAGCTTTTGCTCCATTTCTCGGTTCTGTCTGGTATGGGCTCGTAGCCGAGGTTGCGTATCTCGTCGAGGTAGGCTCCTTCTATGAGGTCCTGTGCCCGTCCCTCGACCTTGACTCTTTGCACCCTCTCGTCGCCGTATGACTCCTTGAGGGTGACCGCGGCTTTGTCGAGGATGTCCCCTCTGCAGAGCTCTATCTTCTCGTCTTTTCTTGGGTTCAGTCGTTTGACTAGTTTCTGGGCGATGAGTGCGGTCTCGTCCCTGTATGCCTGCTTTTTGAACAGGGGTTTCTGGAAGTACTTGACGTGGACGACGTCGTAGACGAAGTTGTCCGTCTCGGGCCTGTAGGCTCCTATGACTGCGCCGTGGAGGAGGTCTCCATAGCCTGCGTCGTCGATGAGGATGGTCATGGGGGGTCTCTGCTGCGTCATCCTTCTTTAAGCTTGTTGACGATCTCTTGGGCCTTGGGGAAGCGGATGTCCCCGGACTCGACGATGAGCTCCACGGCCTTGGCTATCATGTCGCCCTCGGCTCCTGCCATGACGACGAGGTTGCGGGCGTGGAGGCGCATGTGGCCGTGCTGGATGCCCTCCTGGACGAGGGCCCTGAGTGCTCCCAGGTTCTGGGCGAGGCCGACTGCCACGAATATCTCTGCGAGTTTCAGGGCTTTGGTGACGCCCATTATCTTTAGGGCGAGGCGGGCGGTGGGGTGGGTGCGTGTGGCTCCTCCGACGATGCCGACTGCCATGGGCATCTCTAGTTCGCCGACGAGGTCGCCGTTCTCGTTCTTGCTCCACTTGCTGAGGGATCTGTAGCGGCCTGTCTGGGCGGCGTAGGCGTGGGCTCCTGCTTCGATGGCTCTGTGGTCCTGAGCGACTGCGAGGGCTGCGGCGATGACGCCGTTCATGATGCCCTTGTTGTGGGTGGAGGCCCTGTAGGGGTCGGCGTCGGCGAATGCCCAGGCTGCGACGATGTCGTCGACGACGTGTTCTCCGCCGATGTTCTCCTTCCTGACGGTCGTTTCGGCCTTGGTGAGGCGTCTGTCGGCGAGGTTGGTGATGATGCGTAGGAGGACCCGTCCGCCGGTGACCTCGTTGACGAGGGGTGCCAGGGTTTCGCACATTGTGTTGACTGCGTTGGCGCCCATGGCGTCTCTGCAGTCGACGAGGAGGTGGAGTATGAGCATCTTGCCAGCCGCTGTGTCGAGGACGCGGTGCTCGATGTCCTTTGCTCCTCCGCCGAACTTGACGAGGATGGGGTCCTGCTCGTTGGCGAGCTGGAGGAGCTTGTCCTTGGAGTCCTGGATGGCCTTGATGGCCTTGTCCATGTCGGGGATCTCCAGGACTTGGATCTGGCCGATCATGACGGGGTCGGTGCTGGTTGTCTTGATGCCGTCTCCGTCCCTCATGATGCGTGCCATGTTGCTGGCTGCCGCTACTACGGAGGGCTCCTCGATGGCCATGGGGACGAGGACGTCCTCTCCGTTGAGGCGGAAGTTGACGGCGATGCCGAAGGGGTAGGCTATGGTGCCGACGACGTTCTCGATCATCCTGTCGGCGACTTCTGGGTCGAGGCCGCCTCCCGACTTGAGGAGTGTGATCTCCTCCTCTGTGAGGTCGACTTTCTCGGCGAGGATCTTAACCCGTTCCTCGGGGGGCAGCCTGTAGTATCCAGATATTCGGCTAGATTTTTTATCTGTTGACAATTAGGTCTCCTCTGGTCGTGTGTTTTCGAGGGAGTCGATTTTATATAACCCTTCTGGTATCTGACGGGTTGTATCTGTCTGGTCTGCATATTGTTTATGTGTTGGTTGTTGGTCTGTTTGGGGATCTGGGGGTGGCTCGGTTGGAGAAGCTGATCTCGGTGGTGACGGTTGGGGGTACTTTTGATGTTCTTCATAAGGGTCATTGGTTCCTGCTGGAGGAGGCGTTTAATGTCGCTGAGCGGGTTCTCATCGGGTTGACGACTGATAGGTTTGTGGCTCGGATGGGGAAGTCGCATCCCGTGGATGTGTACGGGGGGCGGCGGGAGGAGCTGGAGGGGTGGCTGGACTCCAGGGGGTTCCTGGAGAGGTCGGAGATCGTGCCCATCGATGACAGTTATGGGCCGACGATCGGGAATCGTCCTCGGAGTAATGTGATCGAGGGGATCCTGGTGTCTGAGGAGACTGAGCCGGGGGCTGAGGAGATTAATCGGATCCGTGTGGCTGAGGGGAAGCGGCCGTTGTTGATCGTGGTTGTGACGATGGTGATGGCGGATGACGGTAGGCCTATCAGTAGTACTAGGATCCGGCGGCAGGAGGTCGACCGGCATGGTCGGCTGGTGGGGTAGCCGTAGGCGGCTGGCTTAGGATAAGCGTGGCGCGTGCTGCTGGGGGGGGATAAGCGTCCTGGGGGCCGTTTGTTGGTGTGAATGGGTGCCCCTTTTGGTATGATGGGGATCCAATCGGAGGGGTTCCGGGGTTGCTTCCGTGGTTTGGCGTCTTTTTCATCGTTGGATGCTTGACCCCCCCTCCCCTCCAGTTTCGGGGTGGTCTTCCCTTCATTGGTGTGGGTAACCGTTTTAGGTGGTTGCGGGGGTTGGCGGGTCGGGTATGGGGTCCAGGGCTTCGGCTGTTCTTTAGCTTCATGGTGGGTGGGCTTCTAGGTGGCTCTTCGGGCGGATGGTGGCGCTCGGTGGGTGCATTGCGCGCGATGATTATCGGGCTGTCTCACATTCATGGGTGTGTGTCTCTGTGTTGTTCCCTTTCGAGGGTTTTTCTAGTTGTTTCTGTCGTTTGGCTTGGTTTCCGCGGTTTGATGGGTGACCTGTCGCTTCTTACTCTTTTTTCTACGTAAAGGTTAAGCGGAGATGTTTCCTATGGGTTTGTGGGTAGGCGAACGTTTATCGGGAGGATGTCGGGGGTTGGGGTTTTTCAAGAAGTTGTTTAGTCGTGGTCCGGTTCAGGATCAGTATAATGCGTACACGAAGGAGGGGGACGGGTTCATGGGTTCTGGTGATCCTGGGAGTGCGGTGGAGTGTTACGCTAATGCTATCGAGATGAAGATTTTCGGGGATAAGGTGGATTACAATATGCATTACAAGAGGGGTAGTGCTTTCGAGGCTGCGGGTGAGCTGGGTAAGGCGGCTGAGGACTATAAGCTGTTTCTGTTGGCGGATGACCGGGAGCTTAAGGCGTCTAATGTGGCGGGGGCCATCAGTGCGTTCAATATTGGCGCGCAGCAGGGGCAGGCCCAACGATGTTTGACTAAATATACCCTTGAGAGGGTTCTGGGCGCGTATGTCTTTGAGGCTGATTTCTCCGATAAGAAATACTATTCCTGGGGGGATCATTACAAGGATGCCCGGAAGATGCGGGATAAGGATCCTGCTGAGGCCGCTTATCGGATGGGTGTGGTCAGGCTGCTTCAAGGGAAGTACAAGGATGGCGTCCAGCATTTGGACAAGGCAATCGATTTGAGTCCTGAGGATGCCCGGCCATATTTCTTTAGGGGCGTAGCGCACGCCCTTCAGAGTCGCAAGGGCGGAATGTTGGGCCCAAGTCGCACTGCGAGGGAGCAGAGTAAGACTAAGGCTTTAGGGGATCTTGAGCGGGCTGTTAACCTCACGCAAGACGATCTGTTATCTGAGCAGGCAGCTAAATGGAAGGGGAAGGTCCCAACTTTATAATTCGTATAGAGGAGAGGTTCTTCAAGGGTGGATGTGTTGACCCCCTTTCTCCCATTGAGGTTTTTCTAATCATAGCCCATTTTCAGTACGGGTGGATTTTATTCCTTTAATGATTCTTTTTGTAGGCGGTTCAACTTATTTTCTTGCATGTGCTGGTGTTTCAGTTAGTTAGGTGTTTGTCGATGAATTCGTAGATTTCTTTTATGTAGCGTCGGTTCAGGTAGATGGTTTTTCCGCCCTTTTTTCGGCCGATCAGTCTTTGCTGCCTTAGCCGGTTTATCGCTTTCTTGATCCTTGCTCCGTTCTCCTTGACGTATTCCTTCATCCATCCTACGAGCTGGTCGATGTTCTGGTGTCCTTTGCCCCAGTAGCCAGAGTTCACGAGCCTGTTGAGTACGTCTGCCATGATCTGTTTATCGGTCATCTCCCTGGCGGGCAAAAAGTTCACTAACTGAACCGTGTAAGGTAAATGTATATATACTTTTCTAGTCTAGTGTTGACCGAGTCACATGGACGACCAAGAGATATCGAGATACGGGGCCGAAAGGGAGTCGATATTCCTGAGCCTATTCGGCAGGTCTCCTCAGAGCAGGATATTGGATCTATTCCTGGATAACCCGTTGTACGAGTTCACCAAGAACGAGATCCTCTTGGCGCTTGGCATGGCGAAGGTCACTCTCTACAGTAAGTTGCCTGATATCGAGAGGAGCAATGTCGTCGTGATCACCCGGAAGATAGGGAAGGCGAACCTGTATCGTTTGAACCCTGAGTCGGATATCGTGGATCACCTTAGGTACATAATACGGAGCTACTCGACGGCGTTGGCGCTTCAAGAAGCAGATGACGAAATTCCTGTCCTGGGTGATGATACTGAAAAGCAGGTCCTAGTGGCGAAAGAATAGTTAGTGCCCATAGGACGTGGCAGACATATTTTCCGTGTCTTAGCTGCGTCCATATTGGCAGTTGTGCATCTTTGACTTGCTGGTCTTCACGGCTATTAATGGAATAAGGGCTTGACTAGGTCTCCCATACCGAAGGACGAGCCTGGCTGGGTTAGTTTCGGTGTGGTCTCCCCTTCATTGGTGTGGGTAACGGTTTTAGATGGTTGCGGGGGATGGCGGGTTGGGTATGGGTTCTAGGGCTACTGCTGTTCTTCCTCTTCACGGTGGGCGGGCGCCTAGGTGGCTGTTTGGGCGTATGGTGAAGCTCGCCGCGTGCATCGTGGAGGTGGTGGTGGGTGAGTATGGTGTGCGGGGGCTTCTGGAGCGGTTGTCTGATCCGTGGTTCTTCCAGTCGTTGAGCTGTGTGCTGGGGTATGACTGGCATAGCAGCGGGACGACGACTGTGACCTGTGGGGCGCTGAAGGAGGCAGTGAACCCGTTGGGGCTGGGGGTGGCGTTCTGCGGGGGGAAGGGGAGGGCTTCGAGGAGGACGCCGGATCAGATCTTGGAGCACGGGGAGGGGTTCGGGTTGAGCTCGGCGAGGCTGGAGGGGCTGGTCTACGCGAGCAGGATGTCTGCGAAGGTGGATAACAGCCTGGTGCAGGACGGGTACCGGCTGTATCATCATACGTTTGTCTTCGATGAGGGGGGTGAGTGGATCGTGGTGCAGCAGGGGATCAACGGGGGGCTGGGGACCGCGCGGAGGTATCACTGGGGGCTGGGCTCGGAGTTCATGCTGCCCCGGGAGGAGATAGTGTGTGACAGCCGGCTGGATGAGGCGCTGGACATGACGGCTGGGGTGAGTGGGGGGAGCCGGGATGCCTGCGTGGATTTAGCTTGTGAGGACCCCCGGAGGCTGAGGAGGATGATGGCGGAGCCGGTGGCGGCGGGGCAGGCGAGGCTGGACGGGTGGTCTGGGCGGAGGTGCCTGGTGATGCCGTCGGGGATCAACTGGGGGGCGATGCGGGAGGCCTACGAGTTCCAACCCCGGGGGTACGAGGAGCTGGTGGGGCTCCGGGGGGTGGGGCCGGCGACGGTGAGGGGGCTGGCGCTGGTGGCGGAGCTGGTCTACGGGGAGCCCGCTAGCTGGGTGGACCCCGTACGGTTCAGCTTCGCGTTCGGGGGCAAGGACGGCGTCCCGTTCCCCGTGGACCGGGAGGCCATGGACGAGGCTGTGGATGTGATCAAGTGTGGTATAGAGACTTCACCGGTGAGGAAAGAAGAAAGAATTAGAGCGCTGAGGAGGTTGAGAGGGTGCGTACCTTTTATCCCCGAGACTAGACTTGCTTAGGAGTGAGATTTTCAGAGGGTTGAATTATTAATAGTGTTCTCGACTATAGGTGAGAGAGTCTCTCTTCGTTTGAAATGAATAACTACCACGCGTAATTTGAACGTCCAAAATAAGGGTGAGGTTCCCGACGTCGACAACGCGTTGAAGAGGTTTATCAGTATAAACCCGTGTATTCATGAAGAGACTTAAGTAGAGAGTACATGTGTTGTTTACGAAATACAATGATATTATTATTCAAAATTATACGTAAGGTTAACATGAGGGATTCTTAAAAATCACCATTAAAAGGTCTAAGAAACTCTACAGCTTGATGTTATTGCTCTTATCTGTTCTTTAGCCTCATTAACGTCGTAACTGTCTGAACCCCAGCATATAATGAAGATGTTATTTTTTTCTGCTACCGAGAAAACAGTGTTTGAAGGACATTCTTTTAATGACAAAGTACCGAACGTAGAGCATCTGTTATTTCGATTAACATTATTAGTAAACCAATGAGTCATTGAAGCAGTTGTTAGTACATCTGGAATGCTTCCTTTTTCTCTTATTTCCATTACTACACAATTTTTTGCTGGCGTGTCAATGACGATATCGGCACTCCAACGTCCGATTTTTACTTGTTTCCTGTATTCTAGTCCTAACGACGTAATATAGTCACATACAAGGTTTTCAAATGTTTCCATCTACTCTCTCCACCTATCTTCATATAGAACATATAACACAACGAACACCAACGTTGTTATGACAGTCGATAACCAATCTGAATGAGGATAAATAAAGTGTTCTGGATTAATAACATATTTCAGTCCTATAGTTATAATTGGCGTTAAAAATATGAGTATGCCCCTTCCTTTAATAAGAGCCTTGTTTACTAAATTCCACCTTGATAGAGGCTCATATTCTAGACGATTATTTGATAATAAATATTGGGTACGTGTTTAGCTCAGATTAAAATAAGCGAGATTTATTTATATTCTATCTAGTTTTTGCTAAATAAATCATGAAAATGTTAAAATAAGCACTGTTTAGAATTTAATTTGACTTATATGCGTAACGAGCTAAACACGT
>JADHWN010000057.1 GCA_016783455.1 Candidatus Bathyarchaeota archaeon | reverse complement strand
ACGTGTTTAGCTCGTTACGCATATAAGTCAAATTAAATTCTAAACAGTGCTTATTTTAACATTTTCATGATTTATTTAGCAAAAACTAGATAGAATATAAATAAATCTCGCTTATTTTAATCTGAGCTAAACACGTACGAATGATCTATTGAAAAATAAAAAAGCTGTTGAGATAGACAAAGATTTCTTTTCAGGTTTTTATGAGGTAATGAGCGGGTTTCATGAAATACGAGATAAGAGAGTAGAAATTGAACATTAACTTGGAAGCATAAGATCAACAACAGCTAAAAGCGGCACGTTAGGTTTTGATATTATAGGACTACGAGATATGGGAAGGTCTTGGGGGACAAATACGGTCCAATCTATTTCAGATTATATTGAAAAAACGATTAAATCAATAACAGTAGCTCTTCGGTTTATCTCAAAGAAACGTTTGTGCTGAGCGCGCGCACAACATATAACTTCGTTTTTCTATTCATGTTCTGAGGTGAAGGTTTGGCTGAATATAACGACAAATGGTCTGTGAGGGAATTAAGGCGTCGATTAAAGGAGGGAGAACGGATCTACACGGGAAACGCGTTGTTGAAGGATAACTCGCCCATCATGTTCTGTAATAAAATGGACGACGCCTTTGGCGTACATACTGACTGTCCCAGAATCCAATATGGCGCTATCTTCCTGCATAAAAATCGGGTGTTTAATGGCTGTATTGGATCGGCTCCCTGCGATTGGAAAGGAGAAGGGAGCTAAAGCGCGCTTAGGTGGGTAGCTCCTCGATCCCCATACCATGCGCCAAGTCTTTGGTCCGTGTGTAGTGAATCGCCATATCTGCCTTCTTCCATTGCGCGCGCGGAAAAAGGATTTATTCCATTCCCTGTACTAGCTTGATGAAAATCATCAATAACCCTATTCCAGCAAGAACCAAACCGACGGTTTTTAGCCCCTCTTCGGGTTGAGGTGGATATGGGGCGAATAATTGTTGTGAAAACTCTGGAGGCCGATATGTGGGCTATTTTTCAACGAGATATACCATCCGTCGATCATATTCTGCTTGTCAACCTTTCTCGACAGCAATAGATGCAGTTGTAAAAAGTGCGACCCCAATGATGATGAGTATCGCTCCAGCGTAGACCGCCTTGATTTTATCGTCAGTATTTATTTTGTCCTCCATAGCTTACCTCTTCTCAATTAAAGTTATTCAGCCATCCTTAAAAGTTCGCGAGCGCGTTATGATATGAAAAATTTACGAAAATCTTTATGATCTAAAAAAATGGTTGTAAAATGTCTACTAATTCTTCGACAATGCTTATTTTCTCCTGTGCATCATCTCTTCCTATGAAATTTCTATCATCAAGATAACGCATTCGCCCAAGTTTATTACTACCAGTGGGAGCACAATCTACATGCTCTGACTGCGAAGATACATCTAAATCAAAGAGGCCATACACTAATTTCTCTACTGTTAAGTTAAGCTTGAACGGTAATATTTTTTCCCGTTTGACTTTCTGAAATAAAGTCCATCCTTCGTGAATCCAATCTCCTTTTTGTCTGGGAGGTGCAGGTTTAAATTTTCCAGCTTTTTTAAGAACGGCTTTTAGTACATTTTCACCACATACAATAGCTCTCCTAAACGCTACATTGTAAATTCCTGCGTTAAATGCTTTTTTCGCGGTCTCTAAATTTGAATATGTGGCTTCTTTAAAATTTTCCTTAGCTTCAGGGAGTTTTGACATTTAGGTGATATTTACATTCAATCTATTAATATATTATGTAAATCGCGCGCGCACCACATGAAGGTGGGATTAATTTAATGACAATATCTACGTGTAAAGGATGGAGGAAAGAGGGGTACACCTGCACGCGCGTGCGCGCACATATCGAAAGTGCTATCAACAACCAGAACTAAACCCTCGAACATGGACATAACTAAAAAAGATACGGAAAAAGAGCAAGAAAAAACGTACGAAATTTTAAACAAACTAATAAGGAACATGGAAAAAGAGCAAGCCTACTTCGCAGCCAACTTGATCAAATACATCAACCATATACACATAGATGTACAAAGACAACAATTAATAATCATAAAAAACATGACCAGACACTTAGAACGAGACCACAAAGACACAACCACAATACTAGACTTTCCAGAACTAGCGCGACAAATAGCAAAAAACCTCACCCAAACCGAACAAGAAAATAAAAATATCACACAAAAGTGGATAGTTTAATAGCGCGCGCACGAGCACATCGAGATAGTTGGCGAATACGTTCAGGGACACAGCCAAACAGCTATAGCTACGGCGAAGGGCAGGAGCTCAGCAACAGTCAACAAGCAGATTGAGGAGCATAACGGGCGCGCGCGAAGTACTCCAGTTCTTAGACGCTTATTGACATACTACAAATAGATTTAAAAGACGCCCAATTTGTGTACATAGAGTAATCTAAAAGGTTGATTTAGCATGCCCAGATTCAAGCAGACAAAGGAAATCGAGAAACTGATGCACGACAAGGAGCACATCAGGAACATCGGGATCATAGCCCACATAGACCACGGTAAGACCACCATGAGCGACAGCCTCCTCGCCATGGCGGGGCTAATGGCTCCGGAGCGCGCCGGGGAGACCCGGGCCCTCGACTACCTTGAGGAGGAGCAGAGGAGGGGCATCACGATCAAGACTGCCAACATCTCCCTCATGTACGAGGAGGAGGGGCAGGACTACGTCATCAACCTCATCGACACCCCTGGGCACGTCGACTTCTCGGGCAAGGTGACCCGGGCCCTCAGGGCGCTGGACGGATGCGTCCTGCTGGTCGACGCCGTCGAGGAGTTCCAGATCATGACCGAGATCCGCCTCAGGGTCGCCCTGGATGAGCGGGTCAAGCCGGTCATGTACATCAACAAGTTCGACCGCCTCATCAAGGAGCTAAAGATGGACGCGAACGCCGTCCAGGAGAAGCTCCTCAGGGTCATAGGCCAGTTCAACGCCATCGTCCAGACCTATGGCTCCGATGAGGTGAGGAACGCGTGGACTGTGCAAGCGGCGAACGGCACCGTCGCCTTCGGCTCCGCCCTTGACAGGTGGGGATTCACACTGCCCATGCTCGCGAAGAAGGGGCTCAGCTTCACTGACATCGTCGATTTCTACAAGAACGGTGAGCTTGAGAAGCTCCAGGAGATGCTGCCCCTCAGCGACGCAATCCTGCAGATGGCCGTACATCACATTGATCCTCCAACTAAGGCTCAGCCCTTCAGGATCCCCGCGATCTGGCAGGGAGACCTGGACAACGAGGTCGGGAAGGCAATGCTCAACCTCGATGACGACGGCCCACTCGTGATCTGCATCACCAACGTAATCATAGACCCCCAGGCAGGGGTGGTGAGCACAGGCCGTATCTTCTCAGGCACCCTCAGGAAAGGACGAGACGTCTACCTGATAATGGCCAAGAAGGACTACAAGATACAGCAGGTCAGCATCTACATGGGCCAGTACAGGGAGATCGTAGACGAGATCCCCTCCGGGAACCTCGTGGCCCTCCTCGGCCTTGAACAGGCGCGAGCCGGTGAGACCATCATCAGCGCCGAACACCGTGAGAACGTCATCGGCTTCGAGTCCATCAAGTACATCTCGGACCCTGTCCTTACTGTGGCGGTCGAGCCTAAGAGGCCCACCGACCTTCCGAGGCTCATCGACGCCCTCCAGAAGCTCTCGATACAGGACCCGAACCTCGTCGCCACAATCAACCAGGAGACCGGCGAGTACCTCCTATCAGGCATGGGAGAGCTCCACCTGGAGATCGCCCTGAAGGACCTCCAGAGAGATCACAGGCTCGACGTCACGGCGACGGAGCCCACCGTGGTCTACCGTGAGACGATCCAGCACGAGGCCGGGCCCTTCATGGGGAAGAGCCCCAACAAGCACAACAGGGTCTTCTTCATAGTTAGGCCCCTCGACCCCAAGATCATCGACCTCATCAGGAACGGTGAGCTCACCGAGTTGAGCTCCAGGCGCCAGCGCGAGGAGATCCTCCATGAGAAGGCCGGATGGTCAACCAGGGAGTCCAGGAACATCGTAGATGTCAGCGGAAACGCAAACATCCTCACCGACGTCACAACGGGCATCCAGGGCATCCGGGAGGTCAGGGAGCACATCGCCGGAGGCTTCCAATGGGGCCTCGAATCGGGGCCCTACTCGGGCGAGGCACTCCAGGGGATCCACGTCGAGATGACGGATGTCAAGCTACACGAGGACCCCGTCCACAGGGGACCAGCCCAGATGATGCCCACAGCAAGGCAGGCAATGTACGCGGGAATCATGTCCGCTGATCCCACGCTCCTCGAGCCGATCTACAAGATCCAGGTGAGGATCCCCCCAGAGGAGCTGGGGAGCGTAACCGGCCTCCTCAGCCGCAAGAGGGGGAGCATCCACAACGTCGAGCAGCAGGGCCCCACAGTCACCGTCACGGGTATGATCCCCGTCTCAGAGACCCTGGGCCTCTCCCAGGATATGAGGGCCGCCACGTCGGGCAGCGCCTTCTGGCAGAGCACCTTCGACCATTGGGCTCCTGTGCCATCATCGCTCGTGTCGGAGGTCCTGGCGAAGGTGAGGACGAGGAAGGGCCTCGACCCGACCCCGCCACCCGCGAGCCGCTACATCGTCACGGAGTAGCCCTCCCCCCATTTTCCCAGTTTTACTTTCAACCCCAGTGCCAACAGTATTATCCAGTTGAACCAGCAACCTATAGATCAGACAGGCCGGGCTCCCCATGAAGTTCAGGAACGAGAGAGAGCTTCTCTCAAACTCAAGCTCCGAGTCCAACCGAGCCCTCAGGAGAGACGCCCTGGAGATACTGAAGACGGCAGTCGAGTCAGCGGACCCCGGAGAGGCGGTAAGACGCAACCTCAAGGTCACGGGAGATACCCTGTCATGCGGCGGCGTCGACTACGACCTAACCGGAGACACCAGGATATACGTCGTAGGAGGCGGGAAGGCAGGAGCAGCGATGGCCAGGGCAGTATGGAACCTCCTTGGGGATAGGATAGACGGAGGCTGCATCAACATCGTCGAGTGTTCAGACGCACCCCCCGAGATAGGCCGCATACGCCTCAACGGGGCCTCACATCCTGTGCCCAATCAGAACGGCGTCAGGGGAGTCGAGAGTATGCTCTCCCTGACAGAGGGCTTAGATGAGGGAGACCTCGTCATAGTGCTCATCTCGGGCGGGGGCTCAGCCCTCATGACCTATCCCGCCGAAGGTGTCGACCTCGAGGACGTAAAGACGCTGACGCAGCTACTGCTAAGAAGCGGCGCCTCGATAGACGAGCTCAACGCAGTCAGGAAACACGTCTCCGCCATCAAGGGAGGCCAGCTCGCGAGGAGGCTCTCCCCCGCCAGGGTCCTAGGCCTCGTCCTGTCGGACGTGGTCGGCGACCCCCTTGAAACGATAGCCTCAGGTCCCACGTCGCCCGACACGACGACCTACGGAGACGGGGTCGAGGTCTTGAAGAGACATGACCTCTGGGAACGAGTCCCCCCTCCAATCGTTGACAGGTTCAACCGAGGTGTAGGTGGAGAGATAGACGAGACCCCGAAACCCGGGGATCCGATCTTCGACAGAGTAAACAACGTCATCGTGGGGAGCAACATGACGGCACTGAGGGCCGCAGTCGAGAAGGCGGAGGACCTGGGATACAACTCGACCATAGTAACCACGGGGTTGACGGGTGAGGCCGCGAAGGCAGGTCCATACCTGGCTGAACTCGTGAGAGAGACCATCTCATCTCCAGACTCCCTGAGGAGCCCCGTGGCAGCCATATTCGGGGGCGAGACCGTGGTCACGGTCACTGGCATGGGAATCGGAGGGAGGAACCAGGAGGTCGCGCTGAGCGCAGCCCAGAGTATGGTGGGCCTGGAAGCCCTGATAGCGACCCTGGCCACCGACGGCGTCGACGGCCCCACAGAGGCGGCTGGAGCCCTCGTCGACGGAACCACGTTGAGGCGGGCCTCATCGTTGGGCCTGGACGCCCCCGAGCACCTAAGGGAGAACGACTCATACAGCTTCTTCAGCGCCCTGGGGGACGCGCTGATCACGGGTCCCACGGGGACAAACGTGAACGACATCTCGGTCGCCCTCATACCCAGGATCCGTGTAGATGGAGGGTAGAAACTGGTCAGACCCGGGTCGAGGGACCCCGAACTCATCCACGAGGAGATCCGGGCCCTCCTCAACGAGGTCTCATACCTGCCCGCAATGGTCGTGGTCGAGGGGCCCAGGGACGTGGAGGCCCTCAGGTTCATCGGCTTCGAGGGCAGGATAGAGGTCTGCTCAAGGGTCAACGTCTCCGACTACGATCTCGCCGAGTCCCTGAAGGGGGAGGCGTCCTCGGTCGTACTGCTCACGGACTTCGACGAGGAGGGACGGAGGCTCAACAGGCACCTGACCCGCCTCCTGGAGGGCAGGGGCGTGAAGGTGGAGGTGGGCCTCAGGCGCCAGTTCGGGAGGCTGATGGCTGCCCTCGGGATCTATGTCATCGAGGCGCTGGACGACGCCATCCTCAAATGAGCGCTTGGATGTTGCTGGTCCCCGTCGAAGGAGATAAATCCGACGAGTCCACTTGAGACCTGTTGGTACATATGTTCAAAGTGGAGATAGTGGACGTGGACGGCGTGAAGTTCCACGGCCTCAAGGTCAAGTTCGATGACATACCCCCCCTCCTCCTGCTCAAGGGCGGGAAGGGCTTCGTGATGTGCGGCTACCTCAACATCGAGGCGGCCGAGAAGGTCGGCTCCGCGGCCGCTATAGTCAGCGGCGTCAACAGCTTCGAGGATGTCCTCAACGCCGAGATAAAGGCGGTGACGACGAAGGCCAAGGGGCTCGGGCTGGAGACCGGCAGGGTAGTCCGAGAGGTAATCGGGCTCCTAGCGTAGCCCTGACGCCGTAGGAGAAGACTCCCCTTTTTTCCCCCGGGTAGCTCTTCCCCTACTCCTCAATCTCCACGATCTTCCTGGTGGACGTGTGGCCGCTCAGTATCACGGCGTGCCTTCCGAAGTGCCTCCTGAGGACCTTGAGGACGGCAGTGTTGGCCTTTCCCTTCTTCCTCGGCGCCCTGACCCGCACGAGGAAATGGCCTTCCCCTAATTCTTCGACGCCTTCCTCCCTCGAATCAGCCTTGACATCCACTGTGATCCTCATATAACCTGACCAGACCTGGACGATAGCGCGTATGAACAAGGTGATTGAGCAAATAATAAAACTGATCAGAAAATTAAGATCTCCCGACAGGAGATCCTATCTGAGGCCTAGTCCAGTCCTCCCAGGGTCTCCTTCACTGCCTCGATGGTCTGCTCGGGGAAGTCTTTCAGCAGGCTCTCCAGCACCGATTTGGCTATGTGCTTCTTGAACTCCTCCTCGTCTAAGCCCGTGGAGTACTTCCTTCTGGTCCCCCCCTTGCACGTCTCCTCAACGTAGGCTAGCACGCCCTCGTCGCACATGGCGTTGAGGAAGTTTATGATAGAGGCCCTGGAGATAGTCCTCACACCATCCAGCTGCCTATTCACGTGCTGGTATACCTCCCTGGAATTGACGCCCTTGGGGTTGTCGTCCCAGACCATCCTGAGGGCCTCGATCTGATAATCCCTCAGGACCTTCTCAAAACCTGTCTTGTCCGGATCTATAACAAAAGGCATTTTTACCACCTGAATTAACCCCTAAGTTTTCCTTTCAGGATATAAGATTTCGCATAAAATAAAGGAAAAAATAAATATTTTTTAGTGAATATTACTGCTTTGTGGACCATCATTTATCGGTTGTAACCCCATCCACCGGTTCCCACAATCTCCTCACATGTTCACCAGCATGTTGTAGAGGGCCACCTTGCCGGCCAGCTCCAAGGCGATGCAGCCCAGGCTCCTACCC
>JADHWN010000056.1 GCA_016783455.1 Candidatus Bathyarchaeota archaeon | reverse complement strand
GGCCTTCTTCGTCTCGATAGGGGCCTCCCTCGCGACCCTGTTCATGCTCGGCGTCTTCCTGGGGAGGGTCAGCGAGAGCAACGTGATCTACTCGGGCGTGAAGATGGTGATCGCTGGGGTGGCCGTGGCCCTCCTAGCCTTGCTGCTCAACGGCCACTAAAGGCACTCTTGTCAATAGATATCGTTAATTTTATCTAAATCACATATCTTAGATCATGCCCAGGCTGAACCTTGGCTCGGGGGTCGACTACAGGGAGGGGTACGTGAACGTTGACATCCACCCCGCTGCAGTGCTCATCTACCAGAACTTCTACGTGGAGGATGTCGACGTCATCGCTGACCTGAACGTGGGCTTCCCCTTCAGAAACGGGGTCTTCGACGAGGTGCTGGCAAGGCAGGTCCTGGAGCACTTAAAGGATGTGGACATGGCGGTCATGGAGTGCAACAGGGTGCTCAGGCACGGAGGTCTCCTGAAGGGTGTGGTACCCTACTTCAAGTCTGACGGTGCGTACAGGCTGGCGCATAGGTTCCTGTTCAGCGGGTATGACGTCCGTTCCCTCGCAAAGTACGGATTCAGGGTCTTGAGGCTGGAGAGGAGGTCGCCCCTGAGGCTGCCATTCAAGCGCTACCTTGACCTCTTCCTCTGGAACGTCTACAGGACCGTGGAGTTTACCTTCGAGAAGAAGACTGACTTCACGAGGGCGTAAGCCTTATTAAACAGGGATTACGCGCATTACATGTTAAACAAGTAATACATGAATTATATGTGAGATGGTTCGGATATGAGTGAGATAAATGACCAGGACGAGGTGACGCCGACGCTCAAGAGCGTCACCATAAGGGGCGTGGACGGCGGCGTCTACGACGAGTTCTCCAAGGTCATCCAGATGGCGGGCCTCACAATGGGGGAGGCCATCACCAAGATGATGGGGGACGTGAAGAGGGACTTCGACGAGACGTTCCCTGACCTCAGCGCCGAGAGCTTCAGGCTCATGGTGAAGAAGGACAGGATAAACGTGCAGCACCACGAGAGGCTCAGCATCTCCAGGAAGGATCTGGAGGACGCGAACAGGGGCATCAGGTTCCAGCACATCCGGGACCTGACCTTCGAGGCTGACGTCACAGAGGAGGTCTTCAACACGTACGTGAGGAGCATCCAGCACTGCGGAACCGTCAGGGTGCCCTCCGTGCTGCCGAAGCTCCAGATCTACGCCAAGATCACCTTCACAGATAGCATCGAGATCTACGTCGTTGAAGACGAGCAGTAGGTGCACGGGGCCATGCTGCTGAGCTATCAGGGGCTTAGGGACGAGATCACGGGGGAGATCGAGGAGTGCCGGTCGAGGTTGGAGCGGGGGGAGATGTCCGGCGATGAGATGAGGGGGCTCCTCTCGGACCTCCTCCGGGAGAGGGAGATGATCGTCGAGGAGGTCGACGACCTGAGGGAGCAGAGGTACGGCTGGGTCTCGGAGGCCCAGAGCTACCGTGACTCCATGAAGCTGATGCTGAGCGGGGTCGACGAGGGGGCCTACAACGATCTGGAGTCCGCCGCCAGCAGGCTGAACATGAGCGTGGGGCGGCTGCTCAACGAGATGATGGGAAAGGCCGTGGAGAAGAGGGACGACTCCATGGATCTGCCGACGTTATCGTCCGAGGATCTCTCCCACCTCCGAGGGGAGCGTGAGGAGTCCGTCAAGATCAACCATGTCGGAGAGCTCGTGGTGGACCGGGGCGACCTTGAGGAGATGGGATACCGGGTGAGGTTCTCCCACATCAGGAGCCTCGAGTTCGACCCCTCGGTGGATGAGGGGCTGTTCCACGAGAAGGTGAAGGGCATCAGCCACTGCAGCCTGGTTAGGTTCCCAGAGGGTTTCTCGAAGCTCCTGGCATACGCGAAGAGCAGGTACTGCAGCAACTACGAGTTCGCGGCGCCCATGGAAGCCGAGCAGTAGATCTACAGGGTTTCCTAGACGTAGTAGTATCTGCCGGTCCTCTTCTGCTCCTTGTCGAGCCGGGAAGCCTCCTTGTTGACCCGGGGGCGCTTGGTGTCGCCGTCCCTCCTGAAGGTGATATCCATGTCCCTGAGGAAGGTGTTCATGCCCTCCTCGAGCTTCATGGGCGTCCCGCCGTACCCGGTACGCCCGGCCTCCCCATGGAAGACCATGAGGCTGTCGGCAATGAAGTCCTGGGCGACGATGTCGTGCTCGACGACGAAGGCGGTGACCCCGTTCATCTTGGTGATCCTTCGGATGGCCCTGGCGACCGCGAGGCGCTCCTCGACGTCGAGGTAGGCGCTGGGCTCGTCCAGGAGGTAGATGTCTGCGTCCCTGCTGAGGCACTCGGCGATGGCGACCCTCTGGAGCTCCCCGCCGCTGAGGACGTCGACCTCCTTCTCCAGCATGTGGCGGACGTGGAGGGGCTCGATGACCTCGGCGCTGAACCAGCTCTCCAAGAACTTCTCCCCCGCCGCCCTCCGCAGCACCTCCTCGACGTTGCCCTCGATAGTGCCGCTCAGGTACTGGGGCTTGTAGCTCACCCGCACCTCCCCAGCGAGGATGGCGCCCTCGTCGGCGGATTCGACCCCGGCGAGTATCCTCACGAAGGTGGTCTTCCCGATGCCGTTCTTCCCCAGGATGCCGACGACCTCTCCTACTCCGATGTGCCCCGCCTCGATGGTGAGGCTGAACTCGTCATAAGCCTTCTGGAGCTGGGTCCACTCGATGAGGGGGCGAGACCTGCCGGTGCCCGAGGTGGGGGGCTTGACGTGGAATATGATGGGCTGATCCCTGAATCTGACGTTCTCGTCGGGGATGTAGCCGTTGATGTAGATGTTGATGCCCTCCCGGACGCCGTGGACGTTGGAGACGATGCCGTAGACGTTGGGCTCCCCGTAGAGGACGAAGATGTCGTCGCTGAGGTAGTCGAGGACGGCGAGGTCGTGCTCAGCCACGACGACGTTCTTCCCGTGGGCCAGGAGGCCCCTTATGACCTGGGCGACCCTGATGCGCTGGTAGATGTCGAGGTGGCTGGAGGGCTCGTCCAGGAGGTAGGTCTCGGCGTCCCTGCTGATTGTGGCGGCGATGGCGACCCTCTGGAGCTCCCCCCCGCTGAGGATGTCCAGCTCCCTGTCGAAGAGGTGGCCGATCTCCAATGCTTCGGAGAGCTCGTCGATGACCCCCCTCTCGTCCCTGGCCTCCAGGACCTCCCCCACCCGCCCCTCGACGACCTTAGGGATCTGGTCCACATACTGGGGCTTGTAGACCACCTTCGAGCCGTTCTCGTAGAGGTTCTCGAAGTAGTCGTGGAGGAGGAGTCCTGAGAAGCGCTCCACGATCTCCTCCTTCGTGGGGGGGTCCACGTGGTTCCCCAGGTTCGGGATGAGGTTGCCGGAGAGGATGTTGAGGACAGTGGACTTGCCGATGGCGTTCCTGCCCAGAAGGCCGATGACGGTGTCCGCCCTGGGCACGGGGAGTCGATAGAGGGTGAACTGGTTGGGGCCGAAGCGGTGGATGTGATCGGACTCAAGCTCATCAGGGAGGTTGACTATGCGGAGGGCATCGTAGGGACACTTGCGGACGCAGATGCCGCAGCCACTGCAGAGGAGCTCGGAGACATATGCCTTCCCGTCGTCGCCGAGGCGTATCGCCTCCTTCCGGGTGCGGACCATGGGGCAGAACTTGATGCAGACTAGGTCGCACTTCTCCGGGCGGCACCTCTCCTTGTCGACTACGGCTATCCTCATGGGATCCTATCAGCGTAGATCGGATTAGGCGTCTTATTTAAGGACTGACAGTCATGATCCAACTCGGGACCTTTGGAGGTACAAAGATGGCTAAGCTGAGGATTACGGTACTGAGGACACTGGATCCCTCTGAGCTGTTCGAGGAGATGCCGGTAGCCAAGAGGGATTGGATGATCCCCTGCGAGGTGTTCAGGGAGGGGCAGGAGTTCGTCGTCGAGAGCCTTAAGATGCCAGAGGGCTTCTGCGAGTCTGCCTGGCGGGCGATTAACCATAACGTGATGACCCTCCTCTACGGCGGGGTGCTCCCCCACCACGAGGAGGGGGACGTGGCTGTTAACTGCTGCACGGACGGGCTGAGGCCGGTCATATTCAAGATCGAGAGGATCTAGACGGCTTCAAACGAGGAATCCGACAAGGTAGCAGAGGCAGCCCAGCTGGAGGTTCCTGAAGGCCCTCCTCTTGAGGTGGAATATGTTCTCCCGGGACTGGTCCCTGAGGAGGGACAGGGAGATCCTGAGGCGGTTGACGACGGGGAGGAGGATGAGGGCGAGGAAGAGGTAGTCCCCGAAGAGGCGGGGGTCCACGTGTATGAAGAAGGGGAGGGGGTCAGCGATGATTGCGCCCGCCCCGATCAGGATCGAGAAAAGCGCTGCATTCCTCGGTCCGAACCTGTTTGGGAGGGTCTCGACACCCTGGGTCATGTCCCCCTTGGCGTCCGCGATGTCGAGCATAGATTCGTATGAGAGGCTGAAGAAGAAGCCTATGGCCGCGATGTAGATGGCCAGGGGCTCCAGGACGGCGTCCGCGGTGAGGGCGCCCATGAGGGCGACGCCGACGTTGGCGAGGCCTGTGAAGGTGTTCTTGAATATGAGGTGCCTCTTGAGGGCGAGGTTGTAGGCGAGGGAGGCTGGGAGACCCACGAGTATGAGGGCCCTGGGAATGGGGTTCAGGAGGAGGGCTAGTGCTAGCGCAGCCGCAGAGGATACGGCGGCTATGAGGAGCGCGGTCCTGGGCTCGATCTGCCCCTGGGCGAGGGGGCGGTCCATCCGGTGGTTCGCCCTGTCTATCTCCAGGTCGCTGTGATCGTTGAGGGCGAAGTTGGCGATGGCTGAGAGGAAGACGACGGCGCAGGATACGATGTACTCGGGCTGGAGGGTCGTGAGGTCGCCGACGATGAGGCCCGTGAAGACCACCCCGAAGACGGCTGAGAGGGCCCTCTCTAGGCGGATGAGCCTGAGGTAGCTGAGGGCCTTCTCCATGGGGATGCGTCCTGTATGATCGGTGGTTAGTGTCTTTGGTTACTGAGGGAGGATATACATGTCTTTCGCAGATGGCTGGAGACGCCGGCTAGGTCTTGAGCTCCGGGTGTTCCTCCATGTACCGCATGAGCGTTTCGCAGAGGTACACTGTCTCGCTCCAGACCCTGGGATAGTCGAACTTCTCTCTGAGGCCATCCATCAGGGGCTCCAGATTCTCCCAGAGCTGACGTGTGGAGCCGGCGTACATTAGGGCGATGAGCCGAATGTTGAGCAGCCCCTCCTTCACCAGGACGCCGATGTTCTCGTACCATCCAAGGATCTGACCGTTCTCCTCCCAGAAGGACGGGTCGAACCCATACCTCTCCCAGAAGTCGTCGAAGTCCTTGTACTCGATGTTCCTCCAGAATTGATCCTGAGTTCGGAGCTCTTGGTATGAGCTCCAGAGCTGCATCATTAGCTGGGCCTCCCTCGTCTCAAGGGTAAGCTGCTGATTCCTCTGGTTCCCCCTTATGGTCATGATGTAGTAGAAGATGCCCACGATGAGCGCCACGGTCTGGAGGGTGCTCAGCACCATCTGGTAGGTGAACTCGACCATGCTGGAACGTTTATGCACAAGTTCAGAAAAGGGTATGGGGTCAGGCCCTGAGCTCCGGGTGCTCCTCCAGGTACCTCATCAGCTCGTCGTAGAGGTACTCGAAGTTGCTCCCCCTGGAGGAGCTGGTCTTCTGCATCTCAGTAATCATGGGGCCCAGCGCGTTCCACCCGTTAATGACGGTGAGGGGGAACATGACCGCTATGAGGTGGATGTCCAGGAGCCCCTCCTTCACCAGCACCCCCAGCCCCTCGTACCACTGAGCGATGAGGTCGACGTTGACCCTCTCCTCCGAGTCCACCTCGCTGTCGTACCTCCGCATGGCCGCCTCCGGGTCGGAGTAGTCGTAGCCCAGCACCTTGTGCCATACCTCCATGAAGTCCTTGTCCAGCATCCTGTTGTAGATCTGCATGAAGAAAGAGGCCTGCCGGGTCTCCAGCTGCATGAGCTGGGTCCTGTTGGCGTTACGGAGGACGCTGGCGTAGTAGAGTATCGAGGCGATGATGCCCAGCCCCGTGAGTATTAGGGCCAGGACCTCCATCTGGACCATGCATAGGGGTAGGGCGGATATTGGATAAGATTACTGGGTGGGCTCAGGCCAGCTCAGGGTGCTCCTCGAAGTATGCCTTGACCCTGCCGTAGAGGTACTCGGCCTCGACGAACCACCGGCCGCCGCCGTATCGCTCCCGGAGGGCGGTATGAATCGGCAGGTACTTCTCCCACAGCCCCACTATCGCCCCGCCGCCGATGAGGGCCACGTAGCGGACGTCTAGGAGGCCGTCCTTCACGTATACCCCCAGCTCCTCCAGGACGTTGAAGTAGTCGGAGAAGGTCTTCCTGAACCCCGGGTTGGAGTCGAAGCCGTACCTCACCCAGAAGTCGTCGAAGTCGGTGAACTCGGCATCGTAGAGCGCCCACATGTAGTCACCGATGAGGTTGGAGCCCTTCAGTATCTGGATCTGCCTGATCTTGCTCTGGTTCCTCAAGGTGAGGATGTGGTAGAACACGCCCACCGGGACGCTGACGAGGGTGAGGTAGGTCAGCAGCGTCTGAAGGCTCACCGGCTCGCCATTGAACTCACGTCCTAAGATTACTTAGAAGTTTGGAAAAGTGTATGGGGTCGAGTCCTTGGTACTCGGTTTTCACTAAACAAGCTTCTCTTCTTGTTCGTCTCTGTACCTCTCCATCTCCTCAGCCAGGTACTCCATCCCTCCGCAGAAACTGTACCACTTGTTGCGCTCCCTGTACTCCAATATTATGGGCTTGAACTTCTCCCAGTGTACGATAGGACCACATGCATGAAGGTACTCGAAAAGCATCTCGGTGTCAAAGAACCCCATCTTCAACATCAGCCCGAGTATGTTCCACTGGCTCATCATGGCGGCCCACTTGACGAACTGATCCCTGGTGGTGTTCTCCTCGAAGTCATCTAGGTCACTGAAATCGAGGTTGACCACCTCCATGCGTCTATGCTGGTATGCCTCGTCCTGTGATTGATGTATCTGCATCAGCAGCTGTACTTTACGTGTCTCTTCCGCTTGCTCCTGGCTCCTCCTGTTGTACCTCAATGTATTGACTTAGTAGAACGCTGCAATGCTGATGCTCAACCCCGTGAATACTATTGACAGAGTCTGGTAGTCAACCATTCGATACAACAATGGATTAGGGTGAAGTTAAGAAAAGAGTATGGGGTTCATACATATGGAAAAAAGGTAGAGTAACGTACGTCCTATTTCGATTTTAGATAATCCTCCATAATTTCTCTTGCTTCGATGAGTGGCATGTACTTCTGTTTCAACTCCGGAAGCCAGTAGACTATATTCTCCCTCACTTGCTCTGGCGTCGCTTCGACGATGCGCAGCCCCTTGAGCTGTCCGCCGATAGAGTAATCGGTAGTCAGATGCTTGTCGTACATATCTGGATCCTCGTTTCTCATCTTCTGCCTCTTGATGAATTTCTCTATACACCTATCCAAGTCCCCGGGGGGCGGTCTCCCAGAATATTACATACTTCAAGTCCATTCTCTCCCTGTCTTTCCTGCTTGAGAGCCCTTTGCAGTGGCTAGACTCGCTACCTGTAGTCCGATAGCAGAATCTTGAACTCAAACTAATGCTCATTGTTTAATATCTTTTTCCAGACAACTCGGGTGTTGAGCTCTTGGTCTTCGCGCGCGAACCCCGCACCCCCCAGCGTGCTTTTAAATATACCTCATGCCCAAACCTTGAAAAAGTATTTAATTTTTCGTATGTGTTTAGCTCGGATTAAAAGTATCAAAATTTAATTTAATTCTATGTAATTATTGCTATTACTTGCGTGGAAATGTCAAAATAAGCATCATAGGAGTATTAACTTAACATGCACGCTCATCGAGCTAAACACTTA